>CAXTVK010000061.1:0-16184 GCA_964247655.1 uncultured Sphingomonadaceae bacterium
GCGCGGTGCTGCCGCGTTCGATCAGCGCATAATCGAGCCGGCGACGATAATCCGGATCGCCCGCCGCCGCGCGGTAACCCGGCGACACGAGGATATCGACTGCGGCGGCGCCCATTTTGGCGACGGGCTGGCGGATCGTCGTGATCTGCGGCCAGGCGAGCCGCGCGGTCGGCGCATCGTCGAAGCCTGCGATCGAGACCGTCTCGGGCACCGGCAGCCCCCGCTTCATCGCGGCGACGAGCAGGCCGAGCGCCATGTCGTCGTTGCTCGCGAACACCGCGCTCGGTGTCGCGTCGCGCCCGAACAGCGCCTCGCCTGCCTCGATTCCAGAGCGAAACGAGAAGTCGCCGCGGAGAATGCGATCGGCGGAGGGCGACAGCCCGGCGGCGGTCATCGCCGCGACGAAGCCCGCGCGCCGGTTCGCGGCGCCGGCATGCTCGAGATTGCCCTCGACGAACGCGATGTCGCGGTGCCCGAGATCGAGCAGATGGCGCGTCATGTCGAACGCCGCACGCTCCTCGTCGATGTCGACCGAGCCCGATCGCGCGTCGCCATGCCCATGGGGCGAGATGCGCACATAAGGCAGCCCGAGCGCGTCGAGCCGATCGAGCAGCTCGGGATGCTGGCTGAGCGGCGGCGTTAGGATCGCGCCGTCGAGCCTGAGGGCGCGCACCGTCGCGACCAGCTCCTCCGCCCAGCCCGGCGAGGCGAGATCGAGCGGTTCGACGACGAGATGATAGTCGCGCTCGCGGCACCGCTGCGAGGCGCCGCCTTGCATCGCGGTCGCGTAGCCCGACGAGGGATCGTCGAAGAACAGCCCGAGCAGATAGGAGCGCGCGCTCGACAGGCTGCGCGCGAACGCATTGGGGCGATAGCCGAGCTCGTCGACGACGCGCATCACCGTCTCGCGGATCGCGGCGCGGACATGCGGCTCGCCGTTCATCACGCGCGACACGGTCTTGGCCGAGACGCCCGCGCGCGCGGCGACATCCTTGATGGTGACGATCATGCCCGCTCCCAATGAGTGCGCGAAGGAAACACCGGGGACCACCCCTCCCCGGCGCAAGGCCGACCCTGACGCAGAGCGTAGCCTCTGTGCCACAGTCCGCAAGCCTCCGTCGGCCGTCAGACATCGGTGTCATAAATCTTTTGACATGGTTGTCAGTTTTTGTTTGAAGAGCTTCAAGCCCGTTTAATCGGGCGACTCAGGGGAGGAAATCCATGACCCGGCATAGTCTTGCCGCGAGCACTGCGCTCGCGGCCGCGCTCATATTCTCGTCGGCAGCTGCCGCGCAGTCCAACCCTGCCGCAGCGACCACGCCGCCCGCCGGCGACGTCGGCCCGACGCCGGTCGCCCAGCCTTCCGATGCCCGGCCTTCCGATACCCCGCCCGCCGATGCGTCCGGCCAGGTCGCCGAGATCGTCGTCACCGCCACCAAGCGCGAGACGACGCTCGAGAAGACGCCGATCGCGATCTCGGCGTTCAGCCAGAAGCAGCTCGATCAATATCAGGTCAAGGACGTCACCAGCCTCGCGCAGTTCGTCCCCAGCCTCGCCTTCAACCAGCAGGGCGACCAGTCGGCGATCCTGCTGACCTTGCGCGGCATCGGCAACGACAGCGCCTATACCGAGGTTGCCGACCCCGAGGTCGCGATCTACGTCGACGGCATCTATTCACCGCGTGCGCAGGGCGCCTCGGTGCTCGCCTATGATCTCGAGCGGATCGAAGTGCTGCGCGGCCCGCAGGGCACGCTGTTCGGCCGCAATGCCACCGTCGGCGCGATCAGCTTCATCTCCGCCAAGCCCAGCTTCGACGGCATCAAGGGCTATGCCGAAGTGCTCGGCGGCTCGTACAATCGGCTTAGCACGCAGGGCATGATCAACCTGCCCGTCACCGATACGCTGGCGGTGCGCGCGGCGTTCATCACCGATCGCAACGACGGCTATATCGGCTATCAGCAGCCGCCGGGCACCGCGGGCGTCGATCGCTCGACCTATGTCACCAGCGGCAAGAAGTATTACGCCAAAGATCAGAAGTCGGGGCGCCTGAGCGCCGAGTGGCGCCCGTCCGATCGCTTCCGCTGGGATCTCAACGGCGAGTATTTCAAGGATACCGGCACCCCGATCCTCGGCCTGATGCAGGATACGCGGCCCGGCGAGAAATTCTGGTCCGCGCTGGTCGATACCGCGCCCGATCAGAACCGCTATTCGATCTCGATCCACTCGAATATGTCGTACGACCTGACCGACAACATCCAGCTCGACTATCTGGCCGGCTGGCAGCGCGTCGGCGGCAGCACGCAAGCCGATGCCGATGCGGGCACCGAGCCGCCGATCGCGGGCGCCACGCAGACGCTGCCCAATGGCGGCTTCGAGGAGAACCGCACGGTCAATTCGCGCTACGACTTCTACAGCCACGAGGTGCAGATCAAGTCGATCGGCACGCACCCGATCGACTGGATCGTCGGCGGCTATTACAGCCACGAGACCAATGCGATCCGCTTCGACGTCGACATCCGCAACGGCTATCGCAACGGCACGTTCAACTACGCCGGCGCGTTCATCCAGGTCGATCGCGAGATCGAATCGAAGGCCGGGTTCGGCCAGGCCGTGTGGCACGTCAACGACCACATTCGGTTGACCGGCGGCATCCGCTACACCGACGACGACAAGCGCGACACCGGCGGTCGCAACGTCACGTCGTTCCTGCCCACCTGCGCGACGATCGATACGGCGGCCAACGGCACCTGCGGCGGCCTGTTCGGGATCGATCCGCACGCGACCGGCGCCGAGCTCGCCTCGCTGCTCGGGCCGAGCTTCGTCGTCAGCAACAACGACGCGCACGGCAATTGGGACAAGATCACCTGGCTGGGCCGCGCCGACGCGGACATCACCGACACCACCTTCGGCTATGCCAGCGTGTCGACCGGCTTCAAATCGGGCAACATCGAGGATGGCGGCCTGACCGCCAATCCCGAGACGCTGACCAACTACGAAGTCGGCCTCAAGCAGCGCTTCCTCGATGGCCGCGCGACGCTGAACCTCGCGGCCTATTACAGCGACTTCAAGGGCTATCAGGTCAACCAGGCGTTCACCTTCCACGCCGATCCGAGCGACCCGCTCAAGGTGACCGGCAGCCAGATCATCACCACGAACTCGAAGGGTGCTACCGCGAAGGGTATCGAGGCAGAACTCAACGCCAACATCACGCGGTTCGATCATCTCCAGGTCTCGGCCAACGTCCAGAAGACGCGGCTGAAATCGCTGATCACAGCCGACGGCCGGCTCTACAACGCCAGCGACCCGGCGAACTTCGAGAATCTCAAGGGCAACGAGCTGCCGCACGCGCCGCGCTTCGCGGCGACCGCGACCTACATCCACGACGTGCTACTCGGCAACGGCGCGACGCTAAGCCCGCGCGCGACGGTGCATTACGAGACCAAGAGCTGGCTGACCTACTTCAACGGCGACGTCGCCTCGCGCTATGCCGATCCGGCGCACGTCAGCGGCAATTACGGCACCGAGTTCGATCGGCAGAAGGGCTATGCCAAGCTCGATCTCGGGCTGACCTACACGCCCGACGGCGGCCGCTACGTGCTCGAGCTGTTCGGACAGAACATCACCGATCACAAGATCCGGATCAGCTCGGGCTCGTACGGCGCGCCGGTCAACCCGGTGTTCCTGTCGAACTACGCGCCGCCGCGGACCATCGGGGGCCGCGTCCGCCTCAACTTCTGAGGCGGGGCGTTCCGATCGACCTTTCGGCCATCCCCCTTGGCCGGATACTAGGCCATCGCCGGATGCGTTCCGGCGATGGCCCCTCTTTCGGATCGGTGGATCTATGAGCACGCGCATTGTCATCGTCGGGGGCGGCACCGCTGGATGGCTGACCGCAGCCTATCTCTCGCGTACCCTCGGCAAGCCCGGTTCGGGCACGCGGATCACCGTTGTCGAATCGCCCGACATCGCGATCATCGGCGTCGGCGAAGGCAGCTTCCCGACGCTGCGCACGACGCTCTCGACGCTGGGGGTGAGCGAAGCCGATTTCTGCAAGGCGGCGGACGCGACCTTCAAGCAGGGCGTGCGCTTCACCGGCTGGGCGGGACGCCCGACGCCGGGCCACGATACCGACGACTATATGCACGTCTTCGAGCTGCCCTATGGTGGCGACACGCCCGGTTTGCTCCCCGCCTGGCTCGCGACCGACGGCAGCAACCGCCCCGCCTACGCCGACTCGGTCACCGCGCAGGAGCGCGTAATGCGCGCCGGTCTCGCCCCCAAGCGCCCCGGCGACCGCGACTGGGAAGCGCCGTTCAACTATGCCTATCATTTCGACGCGCCCAAGCTCGCGGTCTTCCTGCGCGACGTCGCGGTCGCGAACGGCGTCGAGCGGATCGTCGCGACGATCGGCGAGGTGGTGCAGGCCGAGGACGGCCACATCGCCGCGGTCGTCCCCGACAATGGCGGGGACGCGATCGCGGGTGACCTGTTCGTCGACTGCACCGGTTTTTCGGGCCGGCTGATCGGCGAGACGCTCGGCTCGCGCTTCAAACCCGTCGACGACATCCTGTTCAACGACCGCGCGTTGGCGCTGCAAATCCCCTATGATCGTCCCGACGCGCCGATCAGCAGCTATACGCATGCGACCGCGCATGGCGGCGGCTGGATCTGGGACATCGGCCTTTCCGAGCGCCGCGGCACCGGCTGCGTCTATTCGAGCCGCCACATGAGCGACGACGAAGCCGAGCGCGTGCTGCGCGGCTATGCCGGGGTCGGCGAGGCGGGGACGCCCCGGCTGCTCAAGTTCCGCACCGGCTACCGCGAGACGCAGTGGATCGGCAATACCGTCGCGGTCGGGCTGGCGGCGGGCTTCTTCGAGCCGCTCGAATCGACCGGCATCATGCTGATCGAGGTCGCCGCGCGGATGATCGCCGAGTTCGCGGTCAACACCGACAAGGCGTCGCTCGCGGCGGCGGCGCGCTCGTACAACAAGCTGATGCCAGCGCGCTTCGCGGCGATCGTCGAATTTCTCAAGCTGCACTATGCGATCAGCCACCGGCGCGACACCGCCTATTGGCGCGACAACACCGATCCCGCGACCTGGCCCGACGGCCTCGCCGACAAGCTCGCGCAGTGGCGCAGGCGCCTGCCCTCGCGCTTCGACTTCGTCGTCGATCACGAGAGCTTCCTGCCGCCCAACTGGCAGTACATCCTCTACGGCCACGGCTTCGACACACCCGCGCCCGCGATCGACCCGCGGGCGCTCGACGCGGCCTATGCCGCATTCGGCAAGGTGCGCCAGGCGCAGGGGCAGGCGGTGAAGGCGCTGCCCGACCACCGGACGCTCGTCCGCCATCTCCACCAGACCTAATCCCCCCGAAAGGCCGTCCATGCGCGCTTCCCGTCTGCTTACCCTGCTGCTCGCCGGCGCCGCGCTCGCCACGCCCCTCGCGGCGCAGACGCCGACCGAACGCGCCGCCGCCCTCGTCGCGAAGATGACGCAGGCCGAGAAGCTGCAGCTCGTCCACGGCTATTGGTATCCGACGAGCAGCCCCGCGACACCCGACCTGCCCGCGGGCTTCGTGCCGTCGGCGGGCGCGATCGCGGGCATCCCGCGGCTCGGCATCCCGACGCTGTACGAGAGCGACGCGAGTCTCGGCGTCGCCAACCAGATCGAGGAGCGCAAGGGCGACACCGCGACGGCGCTGCCCTCCGCGCTCGCCACCGCCGCCACCTTCGATCCCGCGCTGGCGCGCGCCGGCGGCGCGATGATCGGCGCGGAGGCGCGCGCGAAACGCTTCAACGTGCTGCTCGCGGGCGGCGTCAACCTGACCCGCGATCCGTGGGGCGGGCGCGATTTCGAATATATGGGCGAGGACCCGCTGCTTGCCGGCACGATGGCGGGCGAGGCGATCGCGGGCGTGCAGAGCAACCACATCGTCTCGACGGTGAAGCATTATGCACTCAACGCGCAGGAGACCGGCCGCTTCGTGCTCGACGCGCACTTAAGCGAACAGGCGATGCACGAGAGCGACCTGCTCGCGTTCAGGATCGCGATCGACGCCGGCCATCCCGGATCGGTGATGTGCGCGTACAATCAGGTCAACGGCGACTATGCCTGCGAGAACCACCACACGCTCACCGACATCCTCAAAGGCGACTGGCATTATCCCGGCTGGGTGATGTCCGATTGGGGCGCGGTGCACTCGACCGACAAGGCTGCGCTCGCCGGGCTCGACCAGGAGTCCGGCCAGCAGCTCGACGCCAAGCCCTATTTCGGGCCGGCGCTGGCCGAGGCGGTCGCGGCCGGTCGCGTGCCGCAGGCGCGGATCGACGACATGGTGACGCACATCCTCACCGGCGTGATCTCGAGCGGGCTGATGGACGATCCGCTGCCCGCCACCATCCAGCCGATCGACTACAAGACGCATGGCGACGTCGCGCAGCGCGACGCCGAGGCGGCGATCGTGCTGCTCAAGAACGAGCATGGCCTGCTGCCGCTCGCCGCGTCGGCGAAGCGCATCGTGCTGATCGGCGCGCATGCCGATGTCGGCGTGCTGTCGGGCGGCGGATCGTCGCAGGTCCGTTCGGTCGGCGGCGTCCCCGTCGAGATCCGGCTGACCAAGGGCGAGGCCGCGAGCTTCGCGCGGATCACCTGGCACGCCTCGTCGCCGTCGAAGGCGCTGCAGGCCGCGGCACCGAATGCGACGATCAGCTATGTCGACGGCACCGATCCGGTCGCCGCCGTCAAGGCCGCAAAGGGCGCCGATCTCGCGATCGTGTTCGCATGGCAGTGGCAGACCGAGGCGCAGGACGCCGAGACGCTGTCGCTGCCCGACAATCAGGACGCTCTGATCGGGGCGGTCGCAGCGGCCAACTCGAAGACGGCCGTCGTGCTAGAGACCGGCGGCCCGGTGCTGATGCCGTGGCTGCCCAAGGTGCCCGCGGTGATCGAGGCCTGGTATCCGGGGCAGCGCGGCGGCGAGGCGATCGCGGCGGTGCTGACCGGCGCGGTCAATCCCTCGGGCCGCCTGCCGATCACCTTCCCCGCCGCCGAGGCGCAGGCCCCCCGCCCGCATGCGATCGGCCTCGATCTGCTCCACAAGCGCGACGCGGCGGGCAATTCGACCACGCCGCTGCCGATGTTCGACGTCCACTACCCCGAAGGCGCGAACGTCGGCTACCGCTGGTACGAAAAGACCGGCGCCAAGCCGCTGTTCCCGTTCGGTTATGGCCTGAGCTACACCGGCTTCCGCTATTCCGGTCTGCGCGTGACGGGCGGCACCGCCAGCTTCACCGTCACCAACGCCGGCAAGCGCGCGGGCATCGACGTGCCGCAGGTCTATGTCGAGGCGGCGGACGGCGCGGGCGTGAAGACCTATCGGCTCGCCGGCTGGTCGCGGCTCTCGCTGGCGCCCGGGCAATCACGGCAGGTGAGCGTCACGCTCGATCCGCGCACCGCGGCGACGTGGGACGTCGCGGCGAAGCGCTGGTCGGTGCCGACGATGCCGCTGCCGCTCGCGGTCGGCACATCTGCCACCGATCCCGTGCTGACCGGCACGGTGACGCTTCCCGCGGCACCCTGACCGGCGCCGTATGCGCGCATCAGAAATGATGCGTGCACATCGCAAGCAGCAGGATGATCGGGATCGGAACACCGACGAAAAACAGCAAGATCGACCGCATCGACGCCTCCGCGGGGTGTTTCGCACGATCAACCCCCGATACGGCCTTTCGCTCCCGCAGAGCGGTCAGCGCACGGTGAACAGCGCGTGGTCGATCACCTTGCCGCTGCCGTCGATCAGCGCGAGATGGTGCGGCCCCGGCCCCGGCAGCACCATCGGGCTGGCATCGGCGGCACCGAGATCACGGGAGTCGAGCCGCAGATGCTCGCCCGAGACCGCGCCGACGGTCGCGAGCCTGATCCGCTGGCGATCGACCGGGATGTCGGGATCGAGCGCATAGACCGCGCCGGACACCGGGTTGACGATGCGCGGGCGTCGCGCCGCGGCGGGCGCCGCGATCAGGCTCGACTGGCCGGTGTTCCCAAGGAAATATTCGGAGCGCGGCGCCTCGTCGCCTGCGGCGAAGCGGATCATGCGCTGGTCGATCCCGGCGGGACGCGGCGGCTGGACGCCGGGGCGGCCGCGGTGCAGCGCGAGCATCACCTCGCGCCACACGGGTGCAGCGCCGCTGGTGCCCGAAACACGCGTCATGCTGTCGCCCTCGGCATTGCCGACCCACACCGCGACAGTGAACCGGTCCGAGAAGCCGACGCACCAATTGTCGCGCATCGCCTTCGACGTTCCCGTCTTCGCCGCCGCCCAGAACGGCAGCCTGAGCGCGCTGTCCACCCCGAAGGTGACCGCGCGCGCATCGGGATCGGACATCATGTCGGCCACGATCCACGCGGCGGCGGCCGCCATCACCGCACGCGTGCCACCCGCCGGATCGTCGGCCCGCAGGCGGAGCGGACGATAGCGCCCGCCATCCGCGATCGCGCGGTACGCTGCGGCCTGCTGGAGCAACGTCACCTCGGCCGATCCCAGCGCGAGCGAATAGCCGTAATAGTCGCCGTCCTCGGTAAGCCCGCGATAGCCGATGTCCCATAGTCGATCGCGAAAATCCTCGACGCCGTCGAGCAGCAGCGTGCGCACCGCGGGCACGTTGAGCGATCCCGCGAGCGCGGTGCGGACGCTCACCGGCCCCTTGAAGTCGTGGTCGTAATCCTTGGGGACATAGAGCCCCGAGGCGGTATCGAGCTGGACGGGGCTGTCGTCGAGGATCGAGGCGGGGGTGAGGAAGCCGCGCTCGATCGCCTGCCCGTAGAGGAAGGGTTTGAGCGTCGATCCGGCCTGGCGATAGGCGTCGGCATTGTCGACCGAGGGTGCGGTCGAATTGCCGCCCGCGACGCCGCCCACATAGGCCAGCACGTCGCCGCTCGCATTGTCGACGACCACCACCGCACCGTCGCGCGCGCGGTCCCCGCCGAGGCCGAGAAGCTGGCGGCGCAGCGCCCCCGTCGCGAGCGCCTGCGTCGCGGCATCGAGCGTCGTCGTCACCGTCTCGCCGGGCGTGCGCAGCAGATCGGCGGCGAGCTGCGGCGCGAGGCCGGGATCGTCGGCGAGCCGGCGGCCGGGGCCGGTCATCGCCTCGGCCTCGGCGGTCATGACGTGACAGTCAGCGACATGGCCGAGCTGGCACGCGCGGCGCGCGACCGCGCTGGCGTCGGCCTGTGGCGACGGGAGCAGCGCGGCGAGCAGCAGCGCGTCGTCGCTGCCGAGCGCATCGGGCGCCTTGCCGAACAGCGCGCGCGCCGCCGCGCCGACCCCTTGCGTCTCGCCGCGAAAGCTCGCGAGATTGAGATAGGCCTCGAGGATCTGGTCCTTGCTCCAATGCGCCTCGATCGCGCGCGCGGCACGGATCTGGCGGAGCTTGCCGCGCACCGTCCGCTGGCCGGGGCCACCCAACTTGGGCGCGAGGAAGCCCGCGAGCTGCATCGTCAACGTACTCGCCCCCCGCGCGGCATGACCGTGCAGCGCCGCCCACGCCGAGCCGCCGAGCCCGCGCCAATCGACCCCGCCATGGCTAGCGAAGCGCTTGTCCTCGGACGCGATCACGTCGGCGCGCAAAGCGGGCGCGATCCGGTCGAGCGGCACCCAATCGAGCCGGCGGACCTGGAAGTCGATCCGGACCGTCTCGAGCAGCCGCCCGTCCCGATCGCGCAACCACGCCTCGCTCGGCCGCCACGACGCGCGCGTCGTTTCGTAGGACGGCATTGCGGGCGGGCGCGACCAGATGCTCGCGGCGACCGGGAGCAGGAGGAGCGCGACGAGCAAGGCGAGCGGGTTGCGGCGGAGCTGGGCAAGGGCGGAATGGAGATGCTCCATCACATCCTCCCCCGCCAGGGGGAGGTGGCGCCGAAGGCGACGGAGGGGGAGGACGGCGGCGTCCCCTCGATCGTTCCTCTATCCGCCCCCTCCGTCAGGCTGCGCCTTGCACCTCCCCCTGGCGGGGAAGGATTGCGACATCCTTTCACCACGCCACCACCAGCGGCCTGTTCGGCAGCGCGGCGTGGATCTCCGGCGAGTACATCGCCTCGACGCGCGTCGGCGGCAGCAGGAAGCGCCCCGCGCCGTTCAAGCGCACGACATATTCGACCGTCGTCGTCCCCTTGGGCAGCCAGCCGAAATAGCCGCGCCACGCATCCAGCCCGCGCTCGACATAGCTCGGCGAGGCGCCCTCGCCGCCACCCGCCTGCCCCGCCAGCAGCGCCGATTGCCCGCCCTCGCCGCTGACGATCGACGCCCCCGCGGGGATCGGATCCTCGACCACCACCCAGGTCCGGTCGACCGGCGCCTCGACGGTAAGCCGCACTTTGAGTACGTCGCCGCGGCTCAGCCGATCGGGGTGTGCGCGCTCGACGAAGAAGAGCTGGCGCGTCACGCGGTAGCCGGCGAAGGCGGGCGCGGTCAGCGGCACCGCGGCGCGCACCGAGACGGTCGCCCACGGCCCCGGCTGCGCGCTGTGCGACAGCAGCAGCGCGACCGATCCGCTCGGCGGGCGGAACATTATCGGCGCGGGCGACGGCCAGTCGCGCGAGATCGTCTGCGCGCCGAGCCTGGCGGTCGTCACCCCGGTCGCGGTGCCCGGATAGGCGGCGGCGAAGCGGCGCACCGCGAGCGTGCCCCAGGCGTTGGCGGGAGTCGTGTCCCAATGGCCGCGGCTCTGCCGCAGCGCGACGCCGATCATCATCTTCGGCGCCTCCTGCGACCAGCCGGGACGCCCGGTGATCGCGAGCAGCGCCTTGAGCACCATCTCGTCGTTGCTCACCATCATCCACCACGGCGCCACCGCCTTGTCGACCAGATCGAGCCGCGTGCCTTCGTAGACGATGCGGCCGCGCAACGCCGCCTCGGCCTGTGCGGCGAGCGCGGGAGGGGCGCCCGGCGTCCTGTCGAGCGTCACCAGCCAGTCGGCGAGCGTCGCGGTCGGCATGTCGCCGAGCGGGATCGTCGCCTGGCTCAGCATCGCGGTCGTCGACGCGCCGTTGCGCGCGAGCGCGGCGAGCGCCGCAAGGCGGAGCAACCGCTTGTCGGACGGCCCCTCGCCCTCCTCGGCGATCCGCCCGTCGACGACGCCGCGCAAGGCGTCGAGCACCTTGGCCTTGCCGTCCACCGGCCAGGGGAGACCTGCCTCGGCGGTCATGGACAGCGCATAGGCGGAAAGCGCGATCGATCCGGGCGCGTTTTGGTCGGGCCAGTAACGCAGCAGGCCGTTGTCGGCGAGATAGGTGGGCAGGTCGCCCATCTGCACGCCCCACGCCGCACGATCGTCGAGCGCCACCGCCTTGGACAGGCGCTGCTCGAAGCAGCCGAACGGATAGGCGAGCATGTACGCGCGCACCCCGGTCAGCGACGCTGCTGGCGAGGAGGTCAGCGCGACCTCGATCCCGCCGCGCCCCGGCAGCGCGCCCACCGGCATCGCCACGGGCACCTGCGCCCCCGGCCGGATATGCAGGAAGGTCGCCGCCCAGGTCTCCTCGGGCACCGCGGGGACGACCTGCTCGTCGACCTGCACGCGGTCCGCCGCGCGCCCGTCCGCCGATTTGGCGGTCACCGTCCAGCGTAGCGAAGGCAGCCCCTCGGGCGCGGTCAGCCGCCAAGTGACCGGCACGGCGCCACCCGCGGGGATCGTCACGGTCAGCGGATGGCCCCGCGCGATCGCGGGCT
Source organism: uncultured Sphingomonadaceae bacterium (assembly GCA_964247655.1). GTDB lineage: Bacteria > Pseudomonadota > Alphaproteobacteria > Sphingomonadales > Sphingomonadaceae > Solisphingomonas. The sequence continues at coordinate 11,733 of CAXTVK010000061.1, forward strand.
GGACGTCGACGTCGGCGGTGACCGTCATCGCGCGGTCGCTGCCGTTGCGCAGCGTGAAGGTCGCGCCGTACTGGTCGCCCGATCGCACCAGCGGCGGGATCCCTGAGAATATCTGCAGATCCTGCATGGTGCGGATCGAGGTGCTGCCCGTGCCGAACAGCTCGCCGCCCGCAGTCGCGACCGCGACCAGCTTGTAGGAGGAGAGCGAGTCCGCCAGCGGGACGACCAGCGCCGCGCGGCCGTTCGCATCGAGCTTCACTCTACCCTGCCACAGCAGCACCGGCCGGAAATCGGCACGCGTCAGCGCCGAGAGATCGCCGCCGCCACCGCCGCCCGCCGCCACCGCCTTGCGCCCGTAATGCCGCTTGCCGACGACCTGCATCTGCGCGGTCGAGGTCAGCACCGAAAGCGGCCGGTCGCCCATCATCGCGCCGAGCACGTCCCAGCTGTCGTTGGGCGAGAGCTGGATCAACGCCTCGTCGACCGCGGCGAACGCGATCTCGGCCTCGCGCGGCGGCTTGCCGTCCGGCCCGAGCACCTGCACCGCAACGCGCGCCTTGTCGCGGATATGGTAGGTCGCGCGATCCGCGCGCATCGCGACGTGGAGCTGATGCCCCTCCCAGCCGACCTGCACCTTGGCGATGCCGATCCGGTAACTCGGCTTGGCGAGATCGACCAAGGCGGTCGGCGACGCGCCCTCCTGGCTGAAGAAGGGCAGATGCCAGCGCCGCGCGAAATCGGCGAGCCACAGCCGCCAGCCCGCGATCCGCCCGCGCACCGCCTCGACCGAGATATAGACGTCGGGCGCATAGGTCCCCGTCATCGGCACGTTCACCACCGGATCCTTGCCGGACAGCGTGGTGACGAACGACGACAGCACGCCCTCGCGCTCGACCGTCACCAGCGCGGTCGCGGAGCGGAAAGGCATGCGGACCTGGACGTGCGCGACGTCGCCGGTCTTGTAGGCCTTCTGGTCGGGGACGATGTCCATCCGGTCGCCATTGTCGCCGCCGAACCACCAGTCATCGTCGCCCGCGAGATAGGTCGAGGTCGTCGCGCGCGCGACGTTGCCGTCGGCGTCGGTCGTGGTCGCGACCGCGATCACCTCGCCCGAGACGCCGGGGTCGAGCTTGCACTCGGCCATGCCCTGCGCGTCGGTGGTCGCAGAACAATCGACCGACAGCTTCGTCGTCCTGGCGCTGTTGTCGAAGGCGTAGAAGCCCCCGATCAGTCGCCGCCGCGCCGACAATATCTCGCGCGTGTAGAGCGCGACCGACACGCGCTGGCCACGCACCGGCGCACCCTTGAGATCGAGCGCCGCGAGCTTGAGCCGATAGTCGACCGCGCGCTGCATCCAGCCGTCGGGCTTGATCCCCAGACGCAGCGCCGAGGTATAGATCGGCACCGATCCCGAGGCGGTCAGCGTCTCGCCATTGGCGTCCTGGTAATCCATCTCGACCGTCATCCGCAGCGCCTGTTGCAGCGTCGGGATGTCGAGCGAGGTGCGCAGCGATCCGTGCGCGTCGAGCGCGAGCGGGATGGTGGTCGCAGCCGGCGGCGGTGGTGTCGCGCCGGTATCGTTGTCGTCCTGGTCGAGCGGGACGGTGCCTTCCTTCACGACATTGCCGCCGAAGGTCCAGTCGTCCCACCCGTCGGGCGTGTCGGACAGCGCTTCGTAGGCCGTGCGCAGCTTGACCGGCGCCTTGCCCGCGCCGCCGCCCGAGAGATAGCCGACATAGAGGTCTACGGGCAGATGCCTGGGGTTGACCTGCGGCGCCTTGGGCCCGCTGACGCTCGCACGCATCGACGGCAGACGATATTCGTCGACGCGGATCGACTGGCCGGTGTCGATCGACTGATCGCCGAGCTTCACCAATATGTTATAGTCGCCGTTCGGCGCGCCCTTGGGCGGCGTCCAGCTCGACTCGCCGACGCCGTCCGCGCCGATCGTCAGCGGCATGTCGAAGCTGATGCGCGAACCGCTGTGGCTCATCGACAGCGTGCCAGTCACCGCGCCGCCCGAACGGAAGCCGGTCGGCGTCTGCGCGCGGTAGACATGCTTCATGTGCACCGTCTCGCTCGCGCGCAGCAGCGTCCGATCGAAGATGGTGTGGAAGACGGGCTGCGCGGGCGAATAGCCATAGGGCTGATCGAAATCATAGGGCGCGATGCCCTTGTTCCAGCTCGTCAGCGTGAAGCTGTAATCGTCGCCGTGATGCGCGGAGACGATCAGCGCGTGGCCGTCGGCGGTGTCGCAGCTGTCGTCGGATTGCGGATCGGGGAGCCCGCCCGGGATAAGCAGCCGGCCCGAGGCGTCGCTGGTGCCGCTCGCGAACAGCTTGCCGTCGCAACTGTCGCTGACCTTGATGCTCGCGCCCGCCACCGGCCTGCCGCTGTCGAGCGAGGTCACCCAGGCGAGCGAGGCGGCGCGGCCCCATTTGAAGTGCACCGCCATGTCGGTGACCAGCGCCGCCGCATCGACGTAGCGAGTCGCGGGTCGCCCGAGCAGCGCCTTGCCCAGCACCGGACTCGCCAGCTCGACGACATAGAAGCCGGGCCTGGCGAGCGGCACGCCGACCACCTCGAACTGCCGCCCGCCCCCCGGCAGCGCGAGTCGCATCCGCGACACCGGGATGCCGGGCGTCAGCAGCGGTGCCTCACCGGTGTGGTTGACGCTGTGCGTGTGGCCCTTGGGGCCTTCGTCGCGGATGTCGTCGTCCTGCGCCTTGGCGACGCGGCGCACCCAGTCGGCAACAGTAGCGTCGTCGGCGGCGATCCGCGCGGTGCCGCCCGCGACGGCGTTCACCGCCTGCCCGAGCGCGGGCTCGACCGCGCGCACGGTGAGCGGCAGTACGCCGCCCTGCTTCGCCTCGAGGATGCCGAAGGGCGCGGCGAACTTGACCAAAGGCGGCGCCTCGGCAATCGCGACGTCGAGCGGGAAGCGCCTTGCGTTGGAGAGCGGCCGGCCGCTCTCGTCGCGGAGATCGGCGGGGATCAGCAGCCGCGCGGTGATCGACGGCGGCACCGGCGCCGCGAATTTGACGCTCGACACGCTCGCGTCATGCCCCTTGTCGTCGACCGGCTTCAGCACCGTGCCGCCCCCGACATCGAGCCGCACCGCCATCGCCTGCGTGCGCGGCACCGGGGCGGTGAATTCGACGTCGATCGCCTCGACCGGATCGCAGCCCGCCGCCGCATTGACGCGCGAGCAGGTCAATTTCGCCGCGAACTCGGAGCGGACGGTGAAGTCGAAGCGCTTGTCGACGCCCGCCTGCTTGCCGCCCGGCGATCGGATCGACGCGCCCCAGACGAGCGCCATGTCACGCCCCGGCGGCAACGGCCGGCGGCATTGCAGCCCGACGACGGTCGAGAGCGCCGCGGCACGGTCCTGGGGCTTGACGGGCAGTGGCGAGGGAATGCCGCCGCTGTCGAGGAAGCTCGAGACGCGGTAATCTGTGCCGAGGCCGGTGAACACCTTGTCGACGGCGTCCTGCGGCAGCACGTCGACCGCGATCCGCTCGCCGATCCCGTCGACCGCGCAATAGGCGCCCGCCGCGACCGACGCGCGATCGACCGGGCCGTTGGTGGCGACGAAGAACGTCTGCTTTTCCTCGATCTCGTCGCCGTTCTCATCGGGGAGGATCGCGCGCGCGGTCGGTCCGCCGGTGTCGATCGTGAAGCTCTGCGTACCGCGCACGTCGTGGCCGGCGAGCGATTTGAGGCCGGGCGCGAGCGTCGCTTTGCAGACGATCCCGCCGGGCAGCGGGTGCGCATAGTCCCACACATAGGTCGCCGGATCGACCCAGCGGCCGGCGCCGTCGACCGGACACGTCATCGCGATCGGCGGCCTGCCGGTGCTGCCGAGCGGCGCCATCGGCTCGGAGAAGCGCAGCGTGAAGCGCGCGATCGCGCCGCCGTCGGTGCCCGGGATCGCCTGCAGCACCGAGGCCGGCGAATCACCCGATGCGGTGACCGGCGCGAGCGCCAGTGAAACCAGCGCTATCCGTGCCCACCAGCCCCGCATCGCCCTCTCCCCCTAGGCACAAAACATGACCTAAGTCGGCGCGCCCGTCCAGCGCCGAGGCGTGCTATTTCATCGCCGAGTCGAAGCGAACAGCGCCTTTGGCACGACGACGTGCACGCCCTTGTTGCGATCAACCAATTCGGTCACCTCGACGTCGCCCGCGACGCTGACAAGCATGTAGGCGTCGTCGCGCGTCATGCCCTTTTCGGCAACGAGGAAGTCGATCATGTTGCGCAGCGCCTTGCGCGTCGCGTTGGAGAGATCGTCGTCGAAGCCCATCGCGATATAGGCGGTCGGCGTCTCGGCGCGGGGATAGGGCGCCTTCACGCCCTTGTGCAGCACGAACTGGAAGGTGCCGACCAGCGAGGTTTCAAGTGCGGTGATGTCGACCTCGCCATTGCCCTGCGCGGCATGGCCGTCGCCGACCT
>CAXTVK010000062.1:0-15737 GCA_964247655.1 uncultured Sphingomonadaceae bacterium
CCCAGGCGCGGCTGGCGTCGATCATGTCGGTCAGCGTCTTGGTGACGTTGACGTTCGAGCCCTCGAGCGCGCCCGAGGTGATGCGCGCGGTCGGATCGGAGGGCAGCGCGCCGCCCGCCGCGACGTGGAACAGCCCGTCGTCGCCCTTGGCGATGCTCGATCCCTTGGCGGAGACCAGCTTGATGTGATCGACCTGCGTCGGCACGTTGGCGTCGCCGCCCTGCGGCACGATCCAGATCACGCCGGTCTTGTCGATCTTGACGCTGTCGGCGGGCGGCAGCGTGATCGGGCCGCCGTCGCCCATCACCGGCAGGCCGTCGCCCGTGGTGAGCAGGCCGCTGTCGGTGACCTGCAGGTCGCCGCGGCGCGTATAGGCCTCGGTGCCGTCGGTCGCCTGCACGCCCATCAGCGCGTCGCCGTCGAGCGAGACGTCGAGGTCGCGACCGGTCGCCACGGACGCGCCGGCAGCCATGTCCGGGCTGTCCTTGCTGTCCGCGGCCTGCGCGCGCGCCGAGACGCTGCCGTCGCCATTGCCGAGATAGACCGCCTGGCTGTTGGTCAGATCGCCGCGAAAGCCCGTGGTGTTGACGTTGGCGAGGTTGTTCGCCGTCATCACCTGCTTGGTCATGAGCGCCCGCATCGCGGAGAGCGACGTGTAGATCAGCTGGTCCATCCCGGCGTTCCTTGCTTACCGTGCCGCTATCACTGCAGGTTGATGATGCTCTCGAGCATCTGCTTGTCAGTATCGATCGCCTTGGCGTTCGCCTGGAAATTGCGCTGCGCCGAGATCAGGTTGACCAGCTCGGCGGTGAGATCGACGTTCGAGGTCTCGAGCTCGCCCGAGGCGATCTCGCCGCGGCCGTCGGTGTTGGCGGCGGCGATCTGCGCGGCGCCGCTGGTGCCCGTCGCGGTCCAGGTCGTGTTACCGCTCTGGTGCAGCCCGCCCGAATTGGCGAAGGTCGCGACCGCCACCTTGCCGAGCGCGACCGTCGTGCTGTCCGAATAGGTGGCGCTGACCAGGCCGTTGGCATCGACCGTGAGGTTGCTGAGCTTGCCGACGGTGTTGCCGTCCTGCGAGGAGGCGACGGTCGAGAAGGCGTAGGCGCCTTCCTTGGTGGCGCTGCCATAGTCGACGGTGAGCGTCAGCGGTGCCGAGGCGCCGGTCGGATCGACCGAGGCATAGGCCTGCGACGCGGCCGAAGTGAGCTTGCCGGTGGCGTCGAAGGTCAGCGTCGGCGCGGTGCTCGTGCCGGCAGGGAATATCTCCTTGTCGCCAACGAAGGTGTGCGCGGTCCAGCTGCTCTGCGTTGCGGGCGTCGTTGTCGCGTCGGAGGCGGCGGTGTGGACGTAATAGACCGTCGCGGGGATCGCGTTGCCCGCCGAGTCGTAGACCGTCGTCGAGGTAGCGTTGTTGTAGCTGTTCGCGTCGGTCGGGCTGAACGCATAGCCGCTGGTTGCATAGGCCGCGCGCGAGGCGGGCAGGTCGGCGTCCGACGGCAGCGTGATCGACAGATCGACGGTGCTGGTCTGCTTGGCGGTGCCGTTGGTGGCGGGGACGTGCAGGCTCTGCGTCGCGCCGGTGCCGCTCGCGGTGGCGTTGCCGAGGCTGTCGACGGGGAGCACCTGCAGCGCGGCACCGGTCGAATCGACGACGTTGTTGTTGCCGTCGACCGAGAAGCTGCCGTCGCGCGTGAAGCTCACCTGTGCGCCGGTGCCCGACGCCTTGGTGACGAAGAAGCCCGAACCCGAGATCATCAGATCGAGCGCGCGGCTCGTCGTCTGCTCGGAGCCCTGCGAGAATTCCTGGCTGATGCTCTTCAGTCGCGTGCCCTGGCCGATCACGGTGTTCTGCGCCTGGAACTCGGAGGACGAGATCAGGTCGCCGAACTCGGCGGTGCTCGACTTGAAGCCGGTGGTGCCGACGTTGGCGATGTTGTTCGACGTCACGTTGAGATCGGTCTGCGCGGCGTTGAGGCCGGAAAGCGAGGTGTAGAAGGACATGGGTGTGCTCCTTTTCGGAAAGGGGTCAGGAGAGGCTGAGAACGTCGGTGGGGGCGACGGTGCCGAGCGTGGTGGTGAGTTCGGCCGAGGCGCCGCCCGCGGGCGACTGCACGCCGGTGATCGTCGACCAGGTCGCGACGGTGGGCGTGATCGCGCCCGATGTGCCGGCGGCCGAGACGACCACCGAGAGCGGGCCGGTCGCGGTCGTGCCGTCGGCCTGCGTGCCGTCCCAGGCGAAATCGACGGTGCCCGCCTTCTGGCTGCCCAGGGTCTGCGAATAGACCGACTTGCCCGTGCTATCGACGAGGCTGACGTTCATGCTCGTCGCATCCGCGGGCAGCGTGATCTCGCCGGCATAGCCGCCGTTCGAGAGCGGCTGTGCGGTGGTCGAGGACAGCAGCGCCGCCTTGCCGATCCAGCTCGCGGCATCGCCGATGCGGTTGTCGGTGAGCTCGGAGACCAGCGACTTCATCGAGGTGTTCATCTCGGTGATGCCCGAGACGGTCGACATCTGGCTGAGCTGCTGGACCATCGTGTTCGAGTCCATCGGCGCGGTCGGATCCTGGTTGGTCATCTGCGCGGTGAGCAGCTGGAGGAAGCCGGCCTGGTCGATCGTGTCGGTACCCGCCGACGTGCTCGACGAGGTCGCCGTCGTCGCGCTCGCGGCACGCAGGCTATCGAGATAGCTGTTGGAGGACGTGGTGGAGGCTACGGTCATTTTTCGATCCTCAGCGTGTCGAGAGTGAGCGTCTTGGCGGTCTGCATGACCTGGACGTTGTTCTGATATTGGCGCTGGGTCTCGATCATATCGACGAGCTCGGCGGCGCTATCGACGCCGGCGTCCCAGACGTCGCCGTCCTTGTTGGCCAGCGGGTTGGAGGGATCGTGGCGCTTGGTCGGCTCGGTGTCCGACTGGACGACCTGGCCGACGCGGACGGTCGAGACGCCCGGCGCGTCGCTGACTTCGGTGAATACCGGTTTCAGCGCGCGATAGGCGCCCTCCTTGGTGGACGACACGGTGCCCGCGTTGGCCATGTTCGAGGCGACGGTGTTGAGCCGCACGATCTGCGCGGACATCGCGCGACCGGCGATGTCGAACACCGACATGGGGGCGCTCATCAATTGTCTCCCTTGAGCGCCTGCATCACCGTGTCGACACGGCCCTGCAGGAATTGGAGCGTCGTCTTGTAGCCGATCGCATTCTCGGCGAACTGCGTCTGCTCGACGGGCAGCTCGACGGTGTTGCCGTCGAGCGAGGTCTGGATCGGGACGCGGTAGGCCATGTTGCCCGACACTGCGGCATCGGCCGAGGTAGCATCATCGCCGGTCGCCCCACCCGTCGCGGCGTCGAGCGCCTTGGCGAAATCGACGTCGCGCGCCTTGTAGCCGGGCGTGCTGGCGTTCGCGATGTTGGAGGCGAGCACCGCCATCCGCTGCGAGCGTATCTCGAGCGCCTTGCCGTGGATGCCGAAGAGCGCGTCGCTGCCCATGATCTTTCTTTCGTCCCGCCTCTAAACCTTCTGCCGCCGCTGCCGTCCTTGGTCTCGAAGGGGTCGGCTGCGGCGGCTTCGCTCGTGACGATGCAACGGACGTGCCAGTTTTTCCGGCACCGAGACGGGACGGGGATGGAAGCGGGGGCTTTGCGGCCACCGGCGGCTGGGGCGGCAACGCCTTGCCGGCGGGCGGCAATTTCTTGCCGGTCGTTTGCCGGTAGAGCGTAGCGTGGGGGCGACTGGACAAGTGAACGGCGCGATATTCCTGGACCCCGTCGCGATCGTGCTGGTGTTCGGCGGCGCCGCGCTGGTCGCCGCGATGCGATCGACGGGGCGCGATCTCGCGCGATCGGTCGCGGCGCTCGGCCCGCTGGTCCGCACCCGCGCCGATGCCGAGGCGCAGGCCGCGCGCGTCGCAGTCAACCGCATCGTCGAACGCACCGCGCATGGCGGCCTCGCCACCGCCGACCGCGCGCCCGTCGTCGAGAGTTTTCTCGCGCGCGCCGCGGTCAAACTGTCGGACTCGCGCGATCCGAGTGCCTTCACCGTCTGGGCCGAAGGTGAGCTTGCGGCGCGTGCCGAACGCCACGGCGCGGTCCACGCGGTGTGGCGCGCCGCTGCCGATGCCGCGCCTGCGATGGGGATGATCGGCACCGTGATCGGGCTGATCCGCATGTTCTCGGCAATGGACGATCCTTCCAAGATCGGGCCGGGTATGGCGCTCGCGCTACTCACCACCTTGTATGGCGTGATCGTCGCCAACTGCGTCGCGGGCCCGATCGGCGCGCGGCTCGAGCGGCTGAGCCGCGCCGAGCTGCTGTGGCAGAAGGAGGCGCTCGAGCGGCTCTCCACCATCGCGCGCGAGGAGCTGACCGGCCCGCTCGAAAATCGCGTGTCGCGGATCGAGGCGCGGTTGCGCGCGGTCGCATGAGGCTGCCCGCGGTCGCCGCGACGCTGCCGGGCGGCACGCGCTGGGCGCTGAGCTTCGCAGACCTGTGCCTGTTGCTGCTGGGGTTCCTGCTGCTGCTCCAGGCGCACAAGGGCGATCCGGCAGCGCTTAACGCAGGCCTGCGCGCAGCGTTCGGCGCGCCGGTGCCGACCTCCTACGACACCGCCACCGCGCCGCTGTTCGAGCCGGGTGAGGCGGCGCTGCTGCCGGAGGCTCGCGCGCGATATGTAGCGATCGGTCGGCAGGCGGCGGGGCAGGGCGGCGTCGTGCATATCGAGAGCCTAGGCACCGACGCGGGCGGCCGGCGCCTCGACGCCTGGGAACTTGCCGCGGCGCGCACAGCGGCGATCGCGCGCGCGATCGGGAGCGGGGGGGTCGATGCGAAACGGATCGATCTGTCGATCGACGGGACCGGGACGGCGGCGGTGGTGACGGGGCAGCATGTGCGGGTGACGGCAGCGGTGCGATAGCTAGCCGTTCCCCGGCGAAGGCCGGGGCCCAGGCCCGCACCATGAAGCGCACGCCGCGTTTTTGCAGAGCGCTGGGGCCTGGGCCCCGGCCTTCGCCGGGGAACAGGAACCGCGTCCGACCTCGACGACCATCGCTAACACCCGTTAACCAAATCTTGGCACGTCGCTTGCTCTAAGGGCGCCTGAAGCGGGTGCGTGTCGAGAGGATGCGCCCCGTATGACGGGAGCGACTTCGACATGGCACGCAAGGCTCTGGCCTTCCTTCTGATCCTGCTCGCCAGCCCGGCCTATGCCGCGGCGGGTGCGGGCGGGTTCGAGGATCTCGACAAGCTCGAGGCGCGGCTGGTCGGCGCGCTCGATGTCGAGATCGGCCAGGTCGGCGGCCCGATCACGCATATCGATCGCCGGCTGAAGCTGCAGCCGTGCCCGGTGCCTGCGGTCATCGATCCGCCTGCGCTCGGCGCGATCGCGCTGCGCTGCGAGCCGATCGGCTGGCGCATCCGCGTGCCGCTGATGAAGACGCCGACGCAGACGATCGTCGCCGCCCCCGCCATCTATACGCCGCAGCAGCCCTCGACGCCGCCGGTGATCAAGCGCGGCGATCCCGTCCAGCTGATCGCGAGCAGCGACGGCTTCACGGTCACCTCGCAGGCGGTGGCGCAGGAGGACGGCCAGCTCGGCGGCGCGATCCGCGTCAAGTCGGATGCGCGCGGCCCCGTCGTGATCGGTCGCGTCGAGGACGCCGGCCGCGTCCGCGTCGCCAGCAATTGAGGCGGATACGATGAGCATGATCAACGGCATCGGACTATCGACGGGCAGCGCGCTCGGCATCGGCACCACCTCCACGCAGCGCAGCGAAGGCGCCGCGAAGGTCAAGCCGTCCAATGCGGCGCTCGAGGACAAGGGCGCGGTCTCGACCACGGGGTCGCAGATGGCGGCACTCGGCGCGCCGGTCGACGTCGACCGCGTCACCGCGCTGCGCACCGCGATCAAGGCCGGCCAGTATCGGATCGATCCGCAGGCGATCGCGCAGAAGATGATCTCCACCGACATGGGCGTGTCGCTATGAGCACCGCCCCGCTCGAAGCCTTGGTCCGCGAGCAGCGCGCGCTGATCGTCGCGCTCGATGCCGACGACGTCGCCGCGATCGCGAACTCGACCGCCGCGGTCGAGGATGCGCTGGTCCGCATCCGCGCGCTGTCGCCGCGGTTCGTCAGCAGCGACGCCAGGCGGCTGGCCGAAGAGGCGATGTCGCTCACCGAGGCGGCGCGGATCCGCGTCAACGTCCTCGCCGACATGACATCGCGCCGCATCGCGCGGCTGGCGGCGGCGACCGGCAAGGGCAAGGCGACGCAGACCTACGGCCGCACCGGCCGGCTCGCCTACTAGTCGGCACTTGGCACGCCGCTTGCTGTCAAGCGTGTGCAACGAAGGATCGAAATGACGCTGACCATCATACGCGGCAATGGCGAGACTGGTACGACGACCGCCACCGGCGGTCGCGTCCAGAATGCCATTGCGTCCGCGTCGGCCAGCACCGGCGTCGATTTCAAATATCTCTACCACCAGGCGCGGATCGAGAGCGGGTTCAACGCCAACGCGCATGCCACCACGTCCAGCGCATCGGGGCTCTACCAGTTCACCAACCAGACCTGGCTGGGCGTGATGAAGCAGCACGGCGCCGAGCACGGCCTGAGCTGGGCCGCCAACGCGATCACGCGCGACGCCAACGGCCATTATTCGGTCTCCGACGAGACGACCAAGCAGGAAGTCCTCGCGCTTCGCCAGTCGCCCGAGACGAGCGCCGCGATGGCGGGTGAATATGCGTCGGACAATCGCGACATCCTGCAGGCCAAGCTCGGCCGCGCGACCAATTCGACCGACCTCTACATGGCGCATTTCCTGGGCCCCGCGGGCGCGACGCGCTTCCTCAAGGCCAAGGACGCCGATCCCGACCGAGCCGCCGCCTCGGTGATGCCGGCCGCCGCGCGCGCGAACAAATGGGTGTTCTACGACAAGGCGGGCAATCCGCGCAGCCTCGCCGACGTCTACCAGCGTTTCGCCGCGCGCTTCGACCAGGCGACGCCGGCGGCGAGCGACAGCAGCCCGGTCCAGATGGCGGGCGCGACCGATACCGCGTCCGACATCGCGCGGATGCAGCTCGCCGCGCTCAACGGCACCAGCGACGGCATCAATGTGGCGACCGCCGACGGCATCGCCGCCGGCCCCGCGACCAACATGACGGCCGCGTCCGTCCTCACCCCGAGCCCGCAGACCGCGCGGCTCGCCTACCTCATGCTGGCAAGCCTCGGAGTCTGATGCGAGATGGCGATGACCGCGATCAACAAGCGTGTGTGGATGGATGCGACGCGCGGGGCGATCCTGCCGGTCGCATCGCTGATGCTCGTCGCGCTGATGGTGGTGCCGATGCCCGCGATCATGCTCGATCTCGGCTTCATCACCAACATCGTGATCAGCCTGGCCGTGCTGATGGTGGCGCTCAACGCCGCCAAGCCGCTCGACTTCTCGGCCTTCCCGACAGTGCTGCTGTTCACCACGCTGCTCCGCTTGTCGCTCAACGTCGCCTCGACCCGGGTCGTGCTTGTCCACGGCCATGAGGGTGCGGGCGCGGCCGGTCACGTCATCGAGGCGTTCGGCAGCTTCCTGATCGGCGGCAATTATGCGGTCGGCATCTTCGTCTTCGCGATCATCATGATCATCAACCTCGTCGTCATCACCAAGGGCGCGGGACGCGTTTCCGAAGTCTCGGCGCGCTTCACCTTGGACGCGATGCCGGGCAAGCAAATGGCGATCGACGCCGACCTGAACGCCGGCCTGCTCACCCCCGACGCCGCCAAGGCGCGCCGCCAGGAAGTCGCGACCGAGGCCGATTTCTACGGCTCGATGGACGGCGCCTCCAAGTTCGTGAAGGGCGACGCGGTCGCGGGCGTGCTCGTGCTCGCGGTCAACGTGCTCGGCGGGCTCGTGCTCGGCGTGGTCAGCCACCAGATGGCGATCGGCGACGCCGCCAAGAATTATGTCCAGCTCGCGATCGGCGACGCGCTGGTCGCGCAGATCCCGGCATTGCTGCTCTCGATCGCCGCCGCCTCGATCGTGACGCGGGTCAGTTCGCCGCTCGATCTTGGCGGGCAGATCGCCAGCCAGTTCGGCTCGGCCAAGGCGTGGACGCCGGTCGCCGCGATCCTGTTCATCCTGGGCGTGCTGCCCGGCATGCCGCACATCATCATGCTGCCGGCTGCAGCCCTCTGCGGCTATGTCGCCTGGAAGCTGCGCGGCGCCGACCAGTTGCGCAAGGCGGAGGCCAATCTCGAGGAGAGCGCGCCGGCCGCAAAGCCTGCCAATCCGAGCGCGATCGGCTGGAACGAGGTCTCCGACGACGCGCCGCTCGGCCTTGAGGTCGGCTACGGCCTCGTGTCGCTGGTCGACGAGCGCAAGGGCGCGCCCTTGATGGCGCGGATCACCGGCATCCGCCGCCAGCTCTCCAAGGAACTCGGCTTCGTCGTCCCGCTGGTGCGCGTGCGCGACAATATGAACCTCGCGCCCAACGCCTACCGGATCACCGTCGCCGGCGTCGTCGTCGGCGAGGACGAATGCTTCCCCAACGACCTGCTCGCGCTCGACTCGGGCGATCTCGCCGCGACCGTCGCCGGCCGCGCGTGCAAGGACCCGACTTTCGGGCTCGACGCCGTCTGGATAACCCCCGACACGCGCGGCGAAGCGGTGGTCGCGGGCTATACCGTGGTCGATCCCTCGACCGTGCTCGCCACCCACCTCAACCAGCTGATCATCAACTCGGCCGCCGACCTGTTCGGGATGGACGAGACGCAGAAGCTGCTCGACGAACTCAAGGAGAAGGCGCCGCAGCTCGTCGCGGGGCTCACCCCGGCGCCGCTGTCGCTTGCGCAGATCGCCTCGGCGTGCCGCGCGCTGCTGTCGGAGGGCGTGCCGCTCAAGGATTTCCGCCGTGTCGCCGAAGCGATGAGCGAAGCCGCGCGCGAGGAGAGCGATCCGATCCAGCTCGTCGAGCAGGTCCGTCGCCGTATCGGTGCGCTGATCGTGCAGACGCTGGTGCCGGTCCGCATGCCGCTGCCCGTTGTCACGCTCGACGCGTCGCTCGAAAGCCTGCTGACTCAGGCGGTGCGCACCGGCCCCAACGCCAGCCATCCGATCGAGCCGGCGCTTGCCGGCCGCATCGTCCAGGCGGTGACCGAATCCGCCGCGCCGCTGGTCGGCGAGGCCAAGCGCTTCGCGATCGTCACCTCGCCGATCGCGCGCCGCGCGCTCGGCCGGCTGCTGCGCCCGCATCTGCCCGACGCGCCGGTGCTGTCCTTCCTTGAAATTCCCGACGGCAAGGCCGTCGAGGTGGTCGCAGTGGTCGGCGGGCAGACGCCGCAGGTCACGCAGATGCGCCGTGAGCCGGAGATGGTCCGGTGAACGCCGAAATGCCGATGACCTACGCGCGCAAGCCCGCGCGCCCCAATCACGCGCAGCTGGTCGGCGCGCACATGCCGCTGGTCCGCAAGATCGCCTGGCACGTCCACGGTCGCGTCTCGAACGCGATCGACATCGAGGATCTGATCCAGATCGGCATGGTGGCGCTCGTCGAGTCCGCGGCGGGCTACGAGGATCGCGGCCACGCCTTCTCGACCTATGTCGGCATGCGCATCCGCGGCGCGATGATCGATCATCTTCGCCGCCACGCGACGCAGTGCCGTTCGGGCATGGCCAAGCGCAAGGAGATCGCGCGCGCCCGCGCCGAGCTCGAGGCGAAGCTCGGCCGTTCGGCGTCCGAGCTCGAGCTTGGCCAGGCGATGGGTCTCGATCCCAACGCCTTCCGCGAACTGACCGACGCCGCCGAGGCGGTGCGCCACGAATCGCTCGACGAGGTCTATTCGGACCAGTCGATGTGGTTCGCCGATGTCGAGGCGGGCGCCGACGAGCAGCTCGATCGCGGCCGGCTGGGCGAAGCGCTCGCCGCGCAGATCTCGACGTTGCCCGAGCGCGAAGCGCTGGTGCTCCAGCTCTATTTCGTCGAGGAACTCAATCTGGAGGAGATCGGGCTGGTGCTCGATATCGGCGCCGCGCGCGTCTGCCAGATCAAGAAGGCCGCCTTGGATCGGCTGCGCGGGAAGCTGGCCGGCTGGCGCTGACCGCGCCGCCACGCCGCTCCACTTGATCGAGCTGCGCCGCGAGGCGATCGAGCTTGGTCCCAATCTCCGAAAATCCGTCGTGCGCGACACCGTTGAGCGCCGTCAGCCCTTCCGGCTGGCGCTGACCCAGCGCGAGCTTGAGCGCGTCTAGCTCGCGATGCAGGTCGGCAAGCGTGATCGCGGGGCCGCCGGTCGGGCTCGTGGCCGGCGCCGGGCTGGCTGGTGCCGTGCGCAGCGCGGTTGCGTCTAACCGTACGCTCGCCGCATCGAGGTGCGCGACGAGTAGTGGCACGCCGGCGAGCGCCTGGCGCTCGGCTGCGACCTGCGTGCGATCGACTTCGGTATGCGCGAGCGTGCGTCCCACCGCGATCAGCCCGCCAAGCGACAGCGTGCTGGTCAGCAGCGCAAGGCCGACGGTCGCCAGCAACCAGGGTTGAACTCTTGAGCCGGCCGGCCCTGCGCCCTGCGGCGGGAAGGACGCGGGTACAGGGCTGGCCGGCTCCTCCGCGGTGGGCGCGACGGCCCCCGCAGAAGTCTTGGGCATCGTGTCGGCCGGCACGGGCTCCGGCGACGCGTCTTCCCCAGAAGACTTGCGGCCCCGCCGCGGTGCGCGACGAGGCTTGGTATCGGTGGCCGATACGACGGGGGAAACCGCATCGACGGCGCTGGGCTCGTCGAAGATCAGTTCCTCGTCGGCATCGGCGCCGAGAAAGTCGGTTGGGGAGGGGGCGGCGTCGCTCATCGGATGGTCCGTCTGCCAGCGTAGCGATGCGAACATCGTGAAACGAAGAGGCAGAAAAGGCCTCCGGCGCGGGGGAGCAATTGCGCCGGAGGCCGTCTGCCTCAAGTCAAGGAAGCGGGTTCCTTACTGGAGAAGCTTGAGCACGCCCTGCTGGCTCTGGTTCGCCTGGGCGAGCATCGCGGTCGACGCCTGGCTCAGGATCTGCGCCTTGGCGAGGTTGGTCGTCTCGACCGAGAAGTCGGCGTCGGAGATGCGCGACTTGGCGTCGGTCAGGTTGGTGACGTTGTTGGTCAGGTTGTTGACGACCGAGTTCAGCTGGCTCTCGGACGCGCCGAGCCCGGCACGGACCGTGTCGACTTCCTTGAGCGCATCGTCGATGCCGCCGCTCGTGGCGAGCGCGGTGTTCGCGCCGGCCGCCGTGCTGATGTCGAACGACAGAGCCGCGGTGGTCTTGGCGAGCGCGCCGACCTTGATGTCGACGGTCTGGCCGGTGTCGGAACCGGTCTGGATCGTCGTCGTCACGGCCGCGGTCCCGCTGAACAGCGCGGTGCCATTGAACTTGGTGTCGCTGATCGTGTTGGTGATCTGGTTCTGCAGCTGCGCGACTTCGGCCTGCATGTTGGTGCGGTCATCGTCGCTGTAGGTGCCCGAAGCCGACTGGACGGCCAGCTCGCGGATGCGCTGCAGGTTGTTCGTGACTTCGGACAGCGCGCCGTCGGCGGTCTGTGCCAGCGAGATACCGTCGTTCGCGTTGCGAACGGCCTGGTTCATGCCGGTGATCTGCGAGGTCATCGAGTTGGAGATGGCGAGGCCGGCGGCGTCGTCCGACGCCGAGTTGATGCGGTTGCCCGAGGACAGGCGCGCCATCGCGGTCTGCAGTTCGGCATTGGCGATACGCGAGCCGTTCTGGGCACGCAGCGCAGCACTATTCGAATTGATGACAGTCATTGTGGAGTTCCTTCTTCCCGCTCTGAGCCGGTCCGGATGATCTCCATCTCGGCTACGAACCGGGTAACGACGGGTCCGCCGTGGATTTTAGGGATGGGTTCCCAAGTTTTTTGCCAACGCCGCGTTAACCAAGCCCGCTCACCACCCGCCTCGCGCCGCTCACGCGGGCACGTCGTGCGGGCCGGATTCTTCCGCCCGTACGGGGGAGCGGGTGCGAGCGCGCGCGGGCGCGTTAACCATTTGTTTGTTTCAATCCGCGACATTGTTGCAGAGGCGCAATGCCGCGGGGAGTTTTTTTGATGACGACGATCGGGATCAGTACCCGCGCAACGCAGGAAAACCCGGCCATCGCGGCCTGGTTGGCCGGCGTCGGCATCGCGGTGCGCCCGATCGACGTCGCGCAGGCACCGGCCCGCGACGAGGTGCGAATCCTTACCGCCGACGAAATCTCGCGCGCCACGGTGCGCGATATCCTGATCGAACCAGCCAATGACGGCGCGCCGCACCTCGTTCCGGCGTCGAACGGGATGCCCACGAAAATAAACTTCGGGTTCGAGGACATGGCGTTCGGCCTCGCGCTGATCGCCGAGCTCTGCCGCCCCGCGATCCGCCCCGCCGTCGGCGAGCCCGAGAGCGCGATGTATCTCAAGCTCGCCGAAAAGGTTGCCGGATCGGACGCGACCGTGCTCGTGCTCGGCGAGACCGGCACCGGCAAGGAAGGTATCGCCCGCTACATCCACGCCTCGTCGCCGCGCGCCGACAAGCCGTTCGTCGCGGTTAACTGCGCGGCGCTGCCCGATACGATGCTCGAGGCGATCCTGTTCGGTCACTCGAAAGGCGCGTTCACGGGTGCCGCCGGCGCCAGCGACGGACTGTTCCGCGCCGCGGAAGGCGGCACGCTGCTGCTCGACGAGATCGCCGAGATGCCGATCGCGCTGCAGGCCAAGCTGCTCCGCGCGATCCAGGAGCGTGAAGTGCTGCCGGTCGGCGCGACGCAGCCGGTCAAGATCGACGTCCGCATCATCGCCGCCGCCAACCGCGAGCTCGCCACCGAAGTCGCCGAAGGCCGCTTCCGCGCCGATCTCTACTGGCGGCTCAACGTCATGCCGCTGGCGCTCAAGCCCTTGAAGGCGCGCCGGCTCGACATCCGCGCGATCACCGCCGCTTTGATCCTGCGCCACACGCGTTCGGGCGAGAGCGTTGCCTGGCCGACCGCCAACGCGCTCGACCGGCTGATGGCGCACGATTGGCCGGGCAACGTCCGCGAGCTCGACAACGTGATTCAGCGTGCCTTGCTGCTGCGCATGGGCGACCGCATCGAGGCCGACGATCTCGCGATCGAGCAGATGGTGCATGTCGCACCGGCGCTGTCGGTGGTCTCGAACGTCGCACCGCTCAAGCTTGCCGAAGTGGCGCGCGACAGCGAGAACGACGCGATCCTGGCGGCACTCGACGCGACCGGTGGCAAGCGCCTGCTGGCTGCGGCCAAGCTCGGCATCTCCGAACGCACCCTTCGCTACCGTCTCGCGCAGATGCGCGAGCGGCAGGCGGCCTGAGGACTAGACGATGACCACGATCACCGCCGCCAGCCTCATGGCGATGAGGAACCAGATCCTCCAGCAGAACAGCGTGCTGCAGAACGCCGCCGCGACCGGTCCCGCGAGCATCACCTCGGGCGCGGCTGCGACGCCGACGCAGGCGACGCCGGTCTCGGATTTCGGCTCCGCGCTGAAAGGCGCGCTGCAGCAGGTCAACGGGATGCAGGCCAAGGCCGAGGACGTCTCGAACAGCTACGAGCGCGGCGACACCACCGACATCGCGTCGGTGATGCTGGCGCGCGAACAGGCCTCGGTCGGCTTCCAGGCGACGCTGCAGGTCCGCAACAAACTCCTGTCCGCCTACAAGGACATCATGAGCATGTCGGTTTAATATGGCTGATCTCGCAGCAACCCCCAACGAACTCGTCGCCTCGGGCCGCAGCCTGCCGGTGCCGCTGGGCGCGCTCGGCAAGGGCGGGATGGGCGGCCTCTTCGAGCGCGTCGCCGCTTTCGCGCGCCAGCCCGCGGTCGCGAAGAGCCTGCCGATGATGGGCATGCTCGGCGTGCTCGCCGCCGCCGCGCTGATCTGGATGGTGCTCCACCAGGGCCCGCAGCGCGATCTCTTCTCGGGGCTCGGCGATGCCGACAAGGCGGGCGTCGTCTCCGCGCTCGACACCGCGGGGATCAAGTACAGCATCGACAACACCACGGGCACGCTCACCGTCCCCGAGGACAGCTATTATCGCGCCAAGATGCTGCTTGCGCAGCAGGGCCTGCCCAAGTCGGCGCCCGATGGCGACAGCCTGATCACCAACCTGCCGATGGGCGCCAGCCGCGCGGTCGAGGGCGCACGTCTGCAGGAAGCCAAGGAGATGGACCTCGCGCGCACGATCGAGGCGATCGATTCGGTGCAGTCCGCCAAGGTCCATGTCGCGGACGATCAGCCGAGCGTATTCCTGCGCGACGACAACAAGCCGCAGGCCTCGGTGATGCTGACGCTGCGCGCCGGCCAGACGCTGAGCGCAGGGCAGGTCCAGGCGATCGTGCATCTCGTCGCCTCGTCGATCGGCGGCATGTCGCCCGACGACGTGTCGGTGGTCGACCAGTCGGGTCATCTGCTTTCCGCGCAGAATGCGGGCGGCGACGGCGACGGCACCGACAAGCAGGTCGCGATCCAGACCAAGGTCGAGGATCGTACCCGCCAGGCGATCGCCTCGCTGCTGACGCCGATCGTCGGCGACGGCAATTTCACCGCCGAGGTCCACGCCGATCTCGACTTCGCCGAGGTCGCCTCGACGACCGAGACCTATCCCAAGGACGGCCAGGTCGTGCAGACCGAGCAGGGCAGCTGGACCAACGATCCGACGGGCGCGAATGCGCCCGCCTCGGGCATCCCCGGCGCGCTCTCCAACACCGCGCCCGCACCGGCCAAGCCCGCCGGGACGGCCGACGGCAAGCCCGCCGGCCCCGCAGCACCCGGCGCCGCCGCCGGGCAGGCGTCCGCCGCCGCTGCAGCCAAGACCAACGAGAGCTACAACCGCAGCTATCAGCTCGGCCATCAAGTCTCGGTGACCAAGAACCCGGTCGGCACGGTGCGCCGGCTCAGCGTCGCGGTCGCGCTTCGCCAGGCGCCGGGCGCCAAGCCGCTCACCGCGCAGCAGCAGCAGCAGATCCAGGATCTGGTGAAGGGTGCGGTCGGCTTCGATCAGCAGCGCGGCGATGTCGTCGCGGTGACGCAGCAGACGTTCGTCGCCGCCGACGCCGCGCAGGGGCCCAAATGGTATCAGGCGAGCTGGCTGCCGATCGTCGGCCGCAACCTCACCGCGCTCGCCGTCGCCGCGATCGTCGTGTTCGGCATCGGCCGCCCGATGCTCAAGCGCCGCGCCGTCGCCGCCGAGCAGCGTATCGCCAACAAGTCCAAGGAGCGCGCCACCGTCGGTCGCGAGATCGCCGGCGCGCTTGCCAGTCAGCAGGCCGAAACCGCGGGCGAGCGCGCCGTGACGCTCGACATGATCGAGGCCGCGCCGGGCTATGCCGCGCGCGCCGCGCTGATCCGCAACTTCGTGCGGCAGGATCCCGATCGCGCCGCGCTCGTCGTCCGCGACCTGATCCGCGCCGACATGCCCAAGGCCGAGGCGGCGAATGGCTGATCCCGTGATCGCGCTGCCCAGCTTCGCCGGTCCGTCCGGCTCCAGTGCCGCCGCCATATTGCTGATGCTGCTTGCCGAGGACGAGGCCGCGCAGGTGCTCGGCCGGCTCGACCCGGACGAGGTCCAGCAACTGGGCCACGCGATGTTCGGCGTAGCCGACGTCTCCGAGGACGAGGTCGACGAAGTGCTCGACCAGTTCGTCGATCGCGCGCGCGAGCGCACCACGATCGGCTTCGCCGCCGACGGCCAGATCCGCACGATGATGGAACGCGCGC
>CAXTVK010000063.1:0-15652 GCA_964247655.1 uncultured Sphingomonadaceae bacterium
CCAAGGGCCTCGCCGCCGCCGCCAAGAAGTCGAGCCGCACCGCGGCCGAGGGTCTGGTCGGCTTGGCCGTCGCGGGCACCAAGGGCGCCGCGGTCGAGGTCAACAGCGAGACCGATTTCGTCGCGAAGAACGATCAGTTCCAGGCGTTCGTGAAGACGGTGTCGGGCCTTGCGCTCGCGACCGGCGACGACGTCGAGGCGCTGCGCAGCGCGTCCTATCCGGGTGGCGGCACCGTGGGCGACGCGCTCACCGCCAACATCGCCACGATCGGCGAGAACCAGGCGCTGCGCCGCGTGCGCGTGCTGACCGTCTCGAACGGCGCGGTCGTGCCCTATGTCCACAACCAGGTGGCGCCGGGCATGGGCAAGATCGGCGTGCTCGTCGCGCTCGAATCGGATGCCGGCATCGACGTGCTCGAGCCGCTGGGCAAGCAGATCGCGATGCACATCGCGGCCTCCTTCCCGCAGGCGCTCCACGCCGACCACCTCGACGCCGACACGATCGAGCGCGAGCGTGCGATCGCGCGCGAGAAGGCGGCCGAAAGCGGCAAGCCCGAGAACATCATCGAGAAGATGGTCGAAGGCGCGGTCGCCAAGTTCAAGAAGGAGGCGGCGCTGCTGTCGCAGCTCTTCGTCATGGACAACAAGACGCCCGTGCAGGACGTCGTCGCCAAGGCCGCCAAGGATGCCGGCACGGCGATCGTGCTCAAGGACTATGTCCGCTTCCAGCTCGGCGAAGGCATCGAGCGCGAGACCAGCGACTTCGCCGCCGAAGTGGCAGCGGCCGCTGGCGTCAAGGCGTAACGCATAGCCTGAACGCCCGCCGGCGCGCGTGATCCGGAGACGGACGCGCGTGACGGCGGGCGTTTTGTTTTGGGGGTGAGTGCCCACCCAACCCCGTTCGTGCTGAGCGCAGTCGAAGCACGGGCACAGCGTTGGAAATCACCTCGACTGCGCTCGGTCGGCCCTTCGACGGCGCTCAGGGCGAAGGGGGGGGCGCCCAATGTGCGAAGCCGCATCGCGCTTTCGCCTACCGCCTCCGTAACCATGCTTGGCAGCGACAGGCCCCGCCCCTAAGGTGCGCGGCACATTGATCCGATCGGACCCCTTTCTCGCATGACCCGCCCGACCTTCCACCGCATCCTGCTCAAACTGTCCGGCGAGGTGCTGATGGGTTCGGGCCAGTTCGGCATCGATCCCGCGACCGTCAAGCGCGTCGCCGAGGAGATCCTCGCGATCCGCGAGGCGGGCTATCAGCTGTGCATCGTCGTCGGCGGCGGCAACATCTTCCGCGGCGTGGCGGGCCAGGCGCAGGGATTCGATCGCGCGACCGGCGATTATATGGGCATGCTCGCCACCGTGATGAACGCGCTCGCGGTGCAGAACGCGCTCGAGCTGCTCGGTGTCGAGACCCGCGTCCAGTCGGCGATTCCGATGGCCTCGGTCTGCGAGCCCTTTATCCGCAGGCGCGCCGAACGGCATCTCGAAAAGGGGCGGGTCGTGATCTTCGCCGCCGGCGTCGGGAGCCCCTATTTCACCACCGATTCGGGGGCGGCGCTGCGTGCCGCCGAGATGAAGTGCGACGCGCTGTTCAAGGGCACCTCGGTCGACGGCGTCTATGATGCCGATCCCAAGACGGTGCCCGGCGCGACGCGCTACGAGGAAATCGACTTCTCGACCGTGCTGAACAAGAATCTCAAGATCATGGACGCCAGCGCGATCGCGCTGTGCCGCGACAACAATATCCCGATCGTCGTCTTCAACATCCGCGAGCAGGGCAATCTGGCCCTCGTCCTCGCCGGCGAAGGCATCGCGACGATCGTTCGCAACGGAGAGTGACATGGCAGGCCCCGTCTACGACAAGCCCGATCTCGAGCGCCGGATGGCCGGTGCGCTCGAATCGCTGAAGCAGGATCTGGTCGGGCTGCGCACCGGCCGCGCGTCGACGTCGCTGCTCGATCCGGTGACCGTCACCGTCTACGGTGCGCAGATGCCGATCAATCAGGTGGCGACGGTGTCGGCGCCCGAGCCGCGGCTGCTCTCGGTGCAGGTGTGGGACAAGACGAACGTCGGCCCGGTCGACAAGGCAATCCGCTCGGCGGGTCTGGGGCTCAACCCGATCGTCGATGGCACCACGCTGCGCCTCCCGATCCCCGACCTGACCGAAGAGCGCCGCAAGGAGCTTGCCAAGCTGGCCAGCCAATATGCCGAGAAGGCACGCATTGCGGTGCGCAACGTCCGCCGCGACGGGATGGACAATCTCAAGCTCGACGAGAAGAAGAACGGCCTCTCCGAGGACGAGCGCAAGCGCCACGAGGGCGAGGTGCAGAAGCTGACAGACGCGACGATCGCCGACATCGACGCGGTGACGACCGCCAAGGAGAAGGAAATCCTCGGCAAGTGAGCGTGACGCCGGTCAGCGCTGCGTCGGCCGCGGGAGGCGGCGGGCCGGATCTGCCGGTGCCGCGCCACGTCGCGATCATCATGGACGGCAACGGACGCTGGGCCAAGAAGCGCCGGCTGCCGCGCTTCGCCGGCCACAAACAGGGCATCGCGGCGGTCAACCGCACGGTGCGGGCGGCGGGCGATCTCGGCGTCGAGGTGCTGACGCTCTACGCCTTCTCGTCGGAGAATTGGCGCCGCCCCGCGGCCGAGATCGCCGATCTGATGGGCCTGCTGCGCCACTATATCCGCGCCGAACTCGACGAGCTAGCTCGCGAGGGCGTCAAGCTGCGGATCATCGGCGACTATCGCAAGCTCGAGCCCGATCTGGTCTCGCTGCTCGACAATGCGATGGAGCGGACCGCGGGCAACGACCGGCTGACGCTGGCGATCGCGCTCAACTACGGCGCGCAGGACGAGCTGCTGCGCGTCGCGCGGCGGCTGATGCGCGAGGCGCGCGCCGGCGAGATGGACCCGGATACGCTCGACGATGCCGCGTTCGAGGCGCGGCTCGATACCGCCGGCCTGCCGCGGCTCGATCTGCTGATCCGCACCTCGGGCGAGCAGCGCCTCTCCAATTTCCTGCTATGGCAGGCCGCCTATGCCGAACTCGTCTTCGTCGACACGCTGTGGCCCGATTTCGATCGCGCGCATCTCGCCGCCGCGATCGACACGTTCGTGCAGCGCGAGCGGCGCTACGGCGGGCTATGACCGCCGCCATTCTTTCCGCGCCTAAAAATTCCGCGCCCAAGAAGAAATCCGACCTCGCGCTGCGCAGCGTCACCGGGGTGGTGCTGGTCGGGGTCGCGATCTTCTGCCTGGTCTATGGCAACGACCCGTTCTGGGTGCTGCTGTCCGGCGCGACGCTAGTGATGATGGCCGAGTGGGCGACGCTGATCCATGCCGAGCGCTGGCAGATGTGGCTCGCCTTTCTCGGGCTGATGATGCCGATGTTCCTCTCGGAGCCGCATGTCGACGTTCCCGAGACGGCGGGCTGGTACGCGCTGCTGGCGGCGGCGCTGGGCGTATTCGCCTTCACGCGCAATTCGCGGCTGGTCGCGGGCATGCTCTATGCCGCGCTGCCGACTCTCTCGCTCTTCTACATCCACCAGCAATATGACGGCATCGACCTGAGCTTCTGGGCGCTCGCGATCGTGTGGGCGACCGATATCGGCGCCTATTTCGCGGGGCGCAGCATCGGTGGACCGAAGCTCGCGCCGGTGTGGAGCCCCAACAAGACCTGGGCGGGGCTGATCGGCGGGATGATCGCCGCGATCGTCGTCGGTGTCGCGCTGACGCTGGTGCTGCACGTCCAGCTGCGGCTCGCGGCGTTTGCCGGGCTGCTCGCGGTGGCGGCGCAAGCGGGCGACCTGTTCGAGAGCATGATGAAGCGCCGCGCGGGCGTGAAGGATTCGGGTTGGATGCTGCCGGGGCACGGCGGAGTGATGGATCGGCTCGACGGTGCCGTCCCCGTCTTGTGCATCGTGGCGCTGATCGTGGCTTCCGGGATATTGTGAGACGATGAAGAGCGTGACCATCCTGGGGGCCACCGGTTCGGTCGGCACCTCGACGCTCGATCTCGTCGAGCGCGAGCCCGAGCGATTCCGCGTCGAGGCGCTGACCGCCTATAGCGACGTCGAGGGTCTCGCGGCGGCGGCGAAGCGGACCAGGGCGGCGGTCGCCGTGATCGGCGATGCGGGCAAGTTCGACGCGCTCAAGACGGCGCTTGCCGGCAGCGGCGTCGAAGCCGCGGCGGGGACCGAGGCGATCGTCGAAGCGGCGAAGCGTGGCGCGGACTGGACGATGGCGGCGATCGTCGGCTTGGCCGGGCTGGAACCGGTGATGGCGGCGCTGTCGTGCGGCAAGGCGGTGGCGCTCGCCAACAAGGAATCGCTCGTCTCGGCAGGCGCGATCATGATCCGTGCCGCGGAGGACGCCGGCGCGCGGCTATTGCCCGTCGATTCGGAGCATAATGCCGTCTTCCAATGCTACGAGCCCGCGCCGGGCCGCGTCAGCCGCATCATCCTCACCGCGAGCGGCGGCCCGTTCCGCACCTGGAGTCGCGACCAGATGCGCGGGGTCACGCCAGCGCAGGCGGTGAAGCATCCCAACTGGTCGATGGGCGCCAAGATCTCGGTCGATTCGGCGACGATGATGAACAAGGGCCTCGAGCTGATCGAGGCGCATCATCTCTTCCCGGTCGGCGCCGACAAGCTCGAGGTGTTGGTCCATCCGCAGTCGGTGGTGCATTCGATGGTCGAATATATCGACGGATCGGTGCTCGCCCAACTCGGCGACGCCGACATGCGGATCCCGATCGCGCACGCGCTGGCGTGGCCCGATCGGATGGCGACGCCGTGCGCGCGGCTCGATCTCGCGACGATCGGCCAGCTCGATTTCGAGGCGCCCGATACCGATCGCTTTCCCGCGCTCGCGCTTGCGCAGGCTGCGCTCACCGCGGGCGGCGCGCGCCCCGCGATCCTCAACGCCGCGAACGAGACCGCGGTCGCCGCCTTCCTCGCCGGCCGGATCGGCTTCCTCGATATTGCAGCGATCGTCGCGGAGGTTCTGGCACAATATGAACCAGATGCGCCGGTTACCCTGTCGGACGTCGTGGCGATCGATGCCGAAGCGCGCCACAAGGCGGCTTCGGTAATGCGAAGGATCGCGGCGTGACGGCAATCAGTGGTTTCATCTGGACGGTCGCCTGTTTCCTGCTCGTCATCGGGCCGCTGATCTTCATCCACGAACTCGGCCATTATTTCGTCGGACGCTGGTTCGGCGTGAAGGCGGACGCCTTCTCGATCGGCTTCGGCCGCGAGCTGTTCGGCTGGACCGACGGGCGCGGCACGCGCTGGAAGGTCGCAGCGCTTCCGCTCGGCGGCTACGTCAAGTTCGCCGGCGACATGAGCCCGGCGAGCGAGCCGACCGCCGAATGGCTGCAGCTCCCCGCCGCCGAACGCGCGCAGACCTTCCAGGCGAAGCCCGTCTGGCAGCGCTTCCTGATCGTGTTCGCGGGCCCAGCGGTCAATTTCCTGTTCGCGTTCGGCGTGATCGCCGCGATCCTGATCGCCTATGGCGAACCGGTGACGCCGCCGATCGTCGCCGGCGTCCAACCCAATTCGGCCGCCGCCGCAGCGGGTCTGCGCCCCGGCGACAGGATCGTCGCGATGAACGGCGAGACGGTGCGCCGTTTCGAGGACATCGCCTTCTACACGCAGCTTCACCCCGATGCTGCGCTACGTATCGACCTGGTCCGTCAGGCCAAGCCGATGACGATCGCTGCGCGCATCCGCGCGGTCAGCGAGACCGATCGCTTCGGCAACACGACGCGGATCGGCCAGTTGGGGATCGCCCAGTCGGGCGGCGCGATGCAGCCCGTGCCGCTCGTCGACGTGCCCGCCCGCTCGGCCTCGCTGGTCGCCCAATCGGTCGGCAACACGCTGACCGCGATCGGCCAGATCATCGACGGCACGCGCTCGGCGAAGGAATTGTCGGGCCCCGTCGGCGTCGCGCGCGTCGCCGGCGAGCAGGCGTCGCTCGGCTGGTTCGCGATCATCCTGCTGATGGCGGGCATCTCGATCAATCTGGGGTTCATCAATCTCCTGCCAATCCCGATGCTGGATGGCGGACATCTGCTCTTCTACCTGGTCGAGGGGGTGCGTCGCCGCCCCGTGGCACCACAGGTGCAGGAGTGGGCGTTCCGATCGGGGCTGGCACTGTTGCTCGGCCTGATGCTGTTCGTGACGTTCAACGATCTGGGCACCGTCGGCCTCTGGCAGCGTCTCGCGAGCTTGGCCGGCTGACCACGCTCTGGCGCATGCCGGGTTGATCGCTGAGCGCTGATCGGGCAGGGCGTTAAAGTGGGAGCAGCGGGCACGTGGCGCAAGCCCTGCCGTGCAAGCGTGAGGGCGATTACAAGCGTGATAATGGATGGCAAGCACAGCCGGATAGCCTCCGTGCTGCTGATCGGAACGATCCTGGGAACGGGGTTTGTGGTTCCGGCCGAAGCGCAGCGCGCCCCGCGCCATCCGCACGGCGTACCGGTGCCGCTGGACGCCGCGCCGCAGACCGGCACCGCACCCGCGCCGACGACGGGACAGGAGGTCATCCGCTCGATCAAGGTGACAGGCAACCAACGTCTCGAGCCCGAGACGGTCGAATCCTACATCGCGCTGCATGTCGGCGACGTCTACACGCGCGAAGCCGGCGATACCGCGCTCAAGGCGCTGTACGCGACCGAGCTGTTCGCCGACGTCACGATCCGCGACGAGAATAACGGCGACATCGTCATCGCCGTCCGCGAGAACCCGGTCGTCAACCGCATCGTGCTCGAGGGCAATAAGCGCCTCAAGAACGACAAGATCATGCCCGAGATCAAGCTGGCGGCGCGCGAAATCTTCACGCGCTCGAAGGTGCGTGCCGATGTCGGCCGGATCATCGAGCTGTACCGCCGCCAGGGCCGCTATGCCGCGACCGTCGATCCGCAGATGGTGCTGCTCGACCAGAACCGCGTCGACGTCGTGTTCGAGATCCACGAGGGCGACAAGTCCAAGGTCCGCCGGATCAACATCATCGGCAACGACCATTTTTCGGATGGCGAGCTCAAGGGCCAGATGGCCACCAAGGAAGCGACGCTCACCCACTTCCTGTCATCGGGCACCAGCTACGATCCCGATCGTCTGGCCTATGACCAGCAGAAGCTGCGCCAATTCTACCTGACGCAGGGCTATGCCGATTTCCGCGTCGTCTCCGCCGTCGCCGAGCTGACGCCGGACAAGAAGGACTTCGTCATCACCTACGTGGTGCAGGAGGGGAAACGCTACAAGTTCGGCGACATCGGCGTCACCAGCGACATCCGCGATCTCCGGCCGGATGCGCTGAAGAGCCTGATCAGGGTCAAGCCCGGCGACTGGTACAACGCCAAGACCGTCGAGGACACGGTCGATTCGATGACCGAGACCGCGGGCCTGCTCGGCTATGCGTTCGCCAACATCGATCCCGACTTCAAGCGCGACGGCGACAAGCTGACGATGAGCGTCAGCTTCAACGTCAAGCAGACCCCGCGCGTCTATGTCGAGCGCGTCGACATCAACGGCAACACGCTGACGCAGGACAAGGTCGTGCGCCGCGAATTCCGCCTGGCCGAGGGCGATGCGTTCAACGGCTTCCTGGTCAAGCGCTCGCGCGATCGGATCCGGTCGCTGGGCTATTTCCAGGACAAGCTCGAGATCGACCAGAAGCCGGGATCGGCGCCCGACAAGGTGATCCTCGAGGCCAACGTCCAGGAAAAGTCGACCGGCCAGCTGCAGATTTCGGCGGGCTATTCGAGCCTCGAGAAGTTCATCGTCAACCTCTCGATCGAGCAGGCGAACTTCCGCGGCAAGGGCCAGACGGTCCGTGCCAGTGCGGATTGGTCGCTCTATTCCAAGTCGGTGAGCGTCGGCTTCACCGAGCCGTATCTGTTCGACAAGAACGTCGCCTTCGGCACCGACATCTTCCGCCGCGACTACAAATCCTACGACCAGACCGCGACGGACAACCGCAACACCACCTACAACGAGACGACGACGGGCTTCCAGCTCCGCTTCGGTTTCCAGCTGACCGAATATTGGTCGCTCGCGACGCGCTACGGGCTCAGCCAGGACAATGTAACGCTCGACAAGAGCACCTACTACAGCACCGACAACAGTGCCGGCGTGCTCGCCTGCGATCCCATCATCGCGGGCCGCTATCTGTGCGACGCGGTCGGCAACCGGACCACGTCGTCGGTCGGCTACAGCATCGTCTACGACAATCTGAACAACCGCATCACGCCGTCCAAGGGCAACCGCTTCGTGTTCAGCCAGGATTTCGCGGGCCTGGGCGGCAGCGTGAAATATGCGCGCACCACGGTGTCGGACGATAAATATCACGATCTCGGCTCGGGCTTCGTGCTCAATCTCCATGCCGAGGCCGGCTATATCCTGCCCTACGGCGCCAAGCGCTACGACGATGAGGGCAACGAGATCGATCGGATCCGCCTGACCGATCGCTTCTATCTCGGCGAGCCGCAGCTGCGCGGCTTCGACATTCGCGGCATCGGCCCGCGCGTGATCCGCTACGGCTACACCAGCGACTTGTCCGCGCTCGACATGAGCAAGACCGGCAAGCTGCAGGACGACGCGCTGGGCGGCCGCGCCGATTATCTCGGCCATATCGAGATCCAGATCCCGCTGGGTGCGGGCGCGAAGGAAGCCGGCTTCAAACCGTCGATCTTCATGGACGCGGGCTCGGTGTTCGGGGTCAAGGCGCCGGCGCTCGACAACAGCGAGACGACGCCGGGATCGGCAGCGCTCACGCGCCCGATCCTCGACACCGGCGGGCTCACGCAGTGCCAGACGACGACCACGGCGACGGACGGCACGCAGACGACGGCGCTCAATTCGCTGCCCAAGGGCACTACGATCTGCCCGCAGGGTTCGTCGCTCTATGCGACGACGATCGCGCCGTTCCAGGAAGTCTATTATGGCGGCAATTGGAAGCCGCGTGTCTCGGTTGGCGTCGGCGTCTCGTGGAATTCGCCCTTCGGTCCGCTGCGGATTGACATCGCGAAGGCGCTGGTCAAGCAAAAGGGTGATCAAACCAAGCTCTTCTCCTTCAACGTAGGAACTCAGTTCTGATGACAAATATGTTCAAATCGGCGCTGTTCGCCGCGACTGCCGCCACATCCTTGGTTGCCGTGCCTGCATTGGCCGCGGAGTCCGGTGCGGTGCTGACCGTCGACGTCGACCAGATGTTCCAGAATTCGGCCGCGGGCAAGAGCGGCAGCCAGCAGCTCAGCGCCAAGTATAATCCGGTGCTCCAGCAGCGCCAGACCGAGCTCAACACCGCGATCACCGCGTATAATGCGGCGGTGACGGCGTTGAAGGCCGCGACCAAGCCCGGCGCGCAGCCGCAGCCGACCCCCGCCTTCCTCCAGGCGCGCGACCGCGTGCAGGCGGCGCAGGATGCGGTTCAGGAAGTCGAGCAGGGCGTCAACCAGCTCGCCGGCTACGTCCGTACGCAGATCATCGATCATGCCCGCCCCGTCGCCGAGCAGATCCGCGCCGAGCGCAAGGCGACCGCGGTGATCGCCAAGGACTCGGCACTGGCCGCCGATCCGGCGAACGACATCACCAGCACGCTGGTTCAGCGTCTGGACGCGTCGTTCACCACGCCGAGCATCACGCCGCCGCAACAGGCCGCGACCCAGGCACCCTCGACCACGTCGCGCCCCGCGGCCGGCGCGAAGCCCACGCAGGGCCGGTGAGCGAAGCGACAACTACCGATAACGCCGTCGTCGGCCCGCTGGGTATCCGGCGGGTGATGGCGGCGTTGCCGCATCGCTATCCGATGCTGTTGGTCGATCGTGTCGAGGAGATCGTCCTCAACACGTCGATCCGCGCGATCAAGGCGGTGACGATCAACGAGGGTTTCTTCCAGGGTCATTTCCCCGGTCGCCCGATCATGCCCGGCGTGCTCGTGATCGAGGCGCTGGCGCAGGCCGCCGCGGTGCTCGCGATCGAGAGCTTCGGCGTCGCCTCGTCGGGCAAGCTCGTTTATTTCATGGGGATCGACAACGCCAAGTTCCGCGTGCCCGTCGAGCCCGGCGTGCTGCTCGTGCTCGAGGTCGATGTCGTGCAGATGCGCGGCAAGGTCTGCAAGTTCGCGGGGCGCGCGTCGGTGAACGGCAAGCTCGCCACCGAGGTGAGCTTTACCGCGATGATCGCGGATCCGCCGAAAGAGTGAACGCGGCGAGATCGGCCGGCGTGTTGACGTTGGCGATCTTGGCCTCGGCGGCGACCCACCGCGCATCCGCTTCGATCGCCCACGCGCGGATCGAACGGTCGGCGGCGGATACCAGCCAGCGCGTCAGCGGATCGGCGAGATCGCTGTCCCACAGCCCGATCGTCGGCTGACCGCGCAAGATCGCCGACGGTGATCCGAGGCGCGCGCGCAGATCGAGCGGCAAGTCGGGCAAGTCGCAGCTTGCGGTAAGCACCGCGTCGAAGCCGCGCGACCGTGCGAAGACGAGGGCGCCCGCCAATCCTCCCAGCGGTCCCAGGCCCGGCTCCGGCCGATCGTCGATCCGATCCATCCCCGGCCAGTCGCGCCCCGCTACCATCAGCGCATCGCATTGCGGGCGCAGCCGATCGGCGACATGATCGAGCATCGCGCGTCCGTCGATCGCGGCGAGCGCCTTATCGCTGCCGAACCGCCGCGCCCGGCCACCGGCGATGATCGCGCCCAACAGCTTCATGGCAGTACCCTCACGGGTTGCGCCCACGCGCGGCTTCGACTATCCGAGCCGCCTTGCGGTGCTGGTCGGTAACCAGCGCGCCCACGGAGTTTGCCCGGTGAAGAAGAATACGCACCCCGACTATCACAAGATCACCGTCAAGATGACCGACGGCACCACCTACGACACGCATTCGACGTGGGGCAAGGAAGGCGACACGCTGCTGCTCGACATCGATCCGCTGTCGCATCCGGCGTGGACCGGCGGTCGCGGCAACATGCTCGACGCGGGCGGTCAGGTCGCGCGCTTCAACAAGCGCTTCGGCAGCATCGGCGCCATCGGCAAGAAGTGATCTCGGGCGGGGTCACCCGCCTGCTTTCAGCTCTTCGCGTATCGTCGCGCCGTCCGCGTCCAGACGCGGTGCGGCGCGATGTGCGTTCTGGCGCTCGCCGTCGATCACGATCGGGCTGGCGAGGCCGGGCAGCGGGCCGTCGGGGCCCGGCGAGACGATCGCCATGCCACGCGCGATCACTTGGCGGTCGGCGAACACCGCGTCGAGCGGGTTGATCGGCCCGCCCGGCACGCCCGCCGCCTCCATCCGCGCCGCCAGCGTGTCGCGGGGCCAGATCGCGATCGCCTCGGTCAGCATCGGCAGCAGCGCGTCGCGATTGGTGACGCGGCCCGCATTGGCGCGGAAGCGATCGTCCGTGGGCAGGTCGTCGAGCCCGAGGATCGTGCACAGCTTGCCGAACTGTCGATCGTTGCCCGCTGCGACGATGATGTCGCCGTCCGCGCAGGCAAAGCCCTGATAGGGAACGAGATTGGCGTGGCCGTTGCCCATCCGCTTGGGCACTTCGCCGGTCACCATATAATTGAGCGCCTGGTTGGCGAGCACGCCGACCTGCGAATCGAGCAATGCCATGTCGATATGCGCGCCGACGCCGGTCTCGTCGCGCCGGCGCAGCGCGGCGAGGATCGCGACCGTCGCATACAGGCCGGTGAACATATCGGCATAGGCGATCCCCGTCTTCTGCGGCGCGCCGTCGGGCTCGCCGGTCAGCGACATCGCGCCGCCGATCGCCTGGATGATGAAGTCGTATCCGGCGCGCGGCGCATAGGGGCCGGTCTGGCCGAAGCCGGTGATCGAGCAGGTGACGATCTTCGGATTGACCGCCGAGAGCCCGGCATGATCGAGGCCGTATCTGGCGAGCGCACCGACCTTGAAATTCTCGATCACGACGTCGGATCGTGCCGCCAGTGCGCGCACCTCGGCCTGGCCCTCAGGCGAGGCTATATCGATCGCGATCGAGCGCTTGCCGCGGTTGCAGGCGTGATAATAGGCGGCGTCTAGCGATTGGCCTTGCGGGTCGGTTAGAAAGGGCGGGCCCCAGTGCCGGGTATCGTCGCCTTCGTGCGGGCGCTCGACCTTGATCACCTCGGCGCCGAGATCGGCGAGCAGCTGCCCCGCCCACGGCCCCGCAAGGATGCGCGCCAGCTCGAGGACGCGGATGCCGGCGAGGGGCTTGGGTGACGTCACTGCGCTTCTCGTTCCCCGGCGAAAGCCGGGGCCCAGGAGCTGCAAACGCGGCGCCCGTAGCTCTGGGCCCCGGCTTTCGCCGGGGAACGGCTTGGCTCGAACATCAAAATGCCGACAGCCCCGTGATCGCCCTTCCCAGGATCAACCCGTGGATGTCGTGCGTGCCCTCGTAGGTGTTGACCGTCTCGAGGTTCGCCGCATGGCGGATGACATGGAATTCGGCGGAGATGCCGTTGCCGCCGTGCATGTCTCGCGCGACGCGGGCGATGGCGAGCGCCTTGCCGCAATTGTTGCGCTTGGCGAGCGAGATCAGATCCGGCTGGAGCACGCCGTCCTCCATCCGCCGCCCGATCCGGAGCGACGCCTGCAGCCCCAGCCCGATCTCGGTCAGCATGTCGGCGAGTTTCAACTGGACGAGCTGCTTCGAGGCGAGCGGCACGCCGAACTGCTTGCGGTCGAGCGTGTAGCTGCGCGCGGCGGCGAGACACGCCTCCGCCGCGCCCATCGCGCCCCAGCCGATCCCGTAGCGCGCGCGGTTGAGGCAACCGAACGGCCCCTTCAAGCCCTGCACGTTGGGCAGCAGCGCATCCTCGCCGACCTCGACGCCGTCGAGCACGATCTCGCCGGTGATCGACGCGCGCAGCGACAGCTTGCCCTCGATCTTTGGCGTCGAGAAACCCTTCATCCCGCGCTCGACGACGAAGCCGCGGATCGCGCCGTCATGCGCGTCGGACTTGGCCCACACTACCGCGAGATCGGCGATCGGCGAGTTGGTGATCCACATCTTGGCGCCGTCGAGCCGGTAGCCGCCGTCGATCCTGGTCGCCTTGGTGCGCATGCCCGCCGGGTCCGATCCGGCATCGGGCTCGGTCAGCCCGAAGCAGCCGACCCATTCGCCACTCGCCAGCTTGGGCAGATATTTGTGGCGCTGCTCCTCCGAGCCATAGGCGTAGATCGGATGCATCACGAGGCTCGACTGCACGCTCATCGCCGAGCGATAGCCGGAATCGACGCGCTCGACCTCGCGTGCGATCAGCCCGTAGGCGACATAGCCCAGCCCCGCGCCGCCATATTCGGGCGGGATCGTCGCGCCGAGCAGGCCGAGCTCGCCCATCTCGGTCATGATCTCGCGATCGAAGCGCTCGTCGAGATAGGCCGAGGTCACGCGCGGCAGCAGCTTCTCCTGCGCATAGGCATGCGCGGTGTCGCGGACGAGCCGCTCCTCGTCGGTCAGCTGGTCGGAAAGATCGAAGGGGTCCGCCCAATCGAGCGGGGAGGGGGTGAGTTCGGCCATGACATCCTCGGTTCGTTTGCCGACGGCAAAGACCGTTCCGAGACGCTTGGCAACCCCTGCAGACGCTCAGGCGCGTCCGGCGTCGCGCAGCCAGCCGAGTTCGCGCGTGTGCAGCTGGCGGTGGAAGGCGAGGCCGAAGAACTTCTCGTTGAGCCACGCGATCGTCGCGACCACCTCGATCCTGCCCGCGCTGAGCACGATCTCCTCGCCCGCGCGGTATTCGCGCGCGTCCGCCTCGAGCATCGCGCCGCCCGCCGATACGTCTAGCAAGGCCGCGGCCAGCGTCGGCATGCGATAGGCGCGCACCGTCGCATCGACGCGGACGTCGTGCCGCTCGTGGACGCGCCGTTCGCGGCCCTGGGGATGCTCCATCGTCGGCGTCATCGTTGCTCCTCCGGTGATCCGGTGCGACGATCCTAACGAGACGATGGCTAACGGCGCGTTAAGCGCCTGTGGCGGGCGGGGTGGGATTCGAACCCACGGTGAGCGCAAACCCACGACGGTTTTCAAGACCGTTGCCATAGACCACTCGGCCACCCGCCCTACGCCGCCCGTTTATCGCGCCCGCGCCGCGAAGTGCAAGCGGGGCGACGGGGCGGCCCGAATGATGGGCTGACGGCCGCCCCCGGCTATGCGACAAGAGCGCGAAGGAGGTGGGCGTTGCGGACTGCGATACGAATCTGGGGAATGGCCGCGGCGCTCGCGACCGCCGCGCTGTCGCCGTTCGGCGTGCTCGACGGTGGATCGCTGGCCGGCGCACAGGAGGCGCCGAGCGGCGCCGAAGCGGCGTTCCAGACCTATCTGCAGGGATTCCGCGGGCGTGCGCTGGCACAGGGCGTCTCGGCGCGGACGCTCGACCAGATGTTGCCGACGCTGACCTTCAACCCACGCGTGGTCGAGCTCGATTCGGCGCAGCCGGGCGGGCCGGTCAATGGGCCCGCATCGGCAAGCCCGAGCTTCGCGCCCTACCGTGCCAAGCATGTCGGCGCCGATCTGATCGCGCGAGGCCGTGCTGCCTACGCCGCGCAACGCTTCAATCTCCGCCGCGTCGAGGCGCAGACCGGCGTGCCCGAGTCGATCATGGTCGCGATCTGGGGGCAGGAGACCAATTACGGCGGCTATACCGGCGATTTCGACCTGCCGCGATCGCTCGCCTCGCTCGCCTATGACGGCCGCCGGCGCCCGCTGTTCGAGAGCGAGCTGATCGCGACGCTGGAGCTGATCGATCGCGGCATCCCACGCAGCCAATTGAAGGGCAGCTGGGCGGGGGCGACGGGCTATCCGCAGTTCATGCCGTCGGCCTATCTGCGCCTCGCGCGAGACGGCGACGGCGACGGGCGTGCCGATATCTGGACCGACCCCGCCGACGCGCTGGCCTCGATCGGCAATTATCTGGTCAACGCCGGGTGGCGTGCGGGCGAGCCGTGGGCGATCACCGTCTCGGTGCCGCCGTCGCTCGATCGCTCGGGCGTCGCGACGCGGATGATCGGCCCACGCTGCCCGCGCGTCCACGCGCGCCACAGCCGTTGGCTGAGCATGCGCGAATGGCGCGCGCTGGGGGTGACGCAGATCGCCGGGCCGTCGGTGTCGGACGACGAACTGGCGACGCTGCTCGAGCCCGACGGCCCCGGCGCGACCGCCTACCTCACCTTCGGCAATTACCGGGCGATCCTCGATTACAACTGCTCGAACTTCTATGCGCTGTCGGTCGGTCTGCTCGCCAATGCGGTCGCCGGCTGACCGTCCCTGTTCCCCCGCGAAGGCGGGGGCCCAGAGCCACACGCGTTACGGTTTGCGGCCCTGGGCCCCCGCCTTCGCGGGGGAACGGTGGGTTGCGATGGCGACGCTGGCCTTGCTCGCCGGTTGCGGCGGCGGCGGGCTGCATCGGCTCGTCCCCGACAGCCCGGTCAAGCTCGGGCGCCCCTATACCGTCGCGGGCCGCACCTATGTGCCGACCGACGATCCGAGCTACGACCAGATCGGCGAGGCTTCGTGGTACGGCAATGCCGAGCAGGGGCGCCATACCGCGAGCGGCGAGACCTTCTACCGCCAGCGGCCGAGCGCCGCGCACAAGACGCTGCCCTTGCCCTCCTATGTCGAGGTGACGCGGCTCGACACCG
>CAXTVK010000064.1:0-15459 GCA_964247655.1 uncultured Sphingomonadaceae bacterium
GCCCAGTCGAGCGTCTGCCGCAGCATCGGCTGGGCGGCGGCGAGATCGAGCGAGGATCGGTGGTCGGCGCGGGGGGCATGCATGCGCGAGGCTTAGTGCGAAGCGGCGCGGGGGGCAAATTCGGGAGAGGCTGCAGCGCGACCTACCGGTTCCCCGGCGAAGGCCGGGGCCCAGGCCCGGAGCCCGTGGCGGGCGCGAGACCAGCCTCATAGTACGGGCCTGGGCCCCGGCCTGCGCCGGGGAACGGCTGGGGGCAGGCGTCCGACGCACTATTGGCCTTCCGTTATCCGCCTCCCCCCGTTCGTCCTGAGCTTTACGCGCCGCGCTCGCGTGATGTGCTTCAACTGCGCTCAGCACGAACGGAAAGGTGCCCCCCTTACACCGTTCGTCCTGAGCGAAGTCGAAGGACATGCTCCGGGCGCGGCGTTTGTAGCCCGTACTTCGACTGCGCTCAGCACGAACGGAGGGGGGCGGCGGCGACGGCGTCTAGAAACTATACACGATCGACGCGGTCGTGATCGTGTCGAGGCTTTTCGCGACGTTGGGCGTGTCCTGCTCGTAGGTGATGTTGTACGAGAAACGCGCCTTCAACGGGCCGAACAGCTTGGTGTCGAGCGAGGTGGTCGAGGTGATGTTGCTGTTGTCGGTCTCGAAATAGATCGCCGCCACCTCGGTGAGCTGGACGTTGGCACTCGGCTTCCACAGGAAGTTGACCGATCCGCGCCCCGCCACACGGGTTTCCCGGAAACCTTCGAGGTCGCCGAGATAGCGCGTCTCGCGCAGCGCGGGGCCGGCCTCCAGATCGAGATGCAGCTTGGTGCCGGGCAGCACGGTGTAGCCGAAGCCCGCGCTCTCGGTGAAGCGGTAGGAGAAGCCCAGAATGCGGTCGCGGTCGAACTGACCGAGGCCGTAGGCGTAGAGCCGGTCGTTGATCTTGTACTGCGGCTGGTAGGCGGCGGTGTCCTTGTCGGTCGAGAGAATGCCGCCGCTCTTCGAATAATCGACCCGCGCGGTGAAGGCGTGGCGCCAGCGCAAGCCCTCCTTGTTGAGCTTGAGCGCGCCGTAGATCGCCAGCGCGTTGCTGTTGCCCGTGGTGTAGGAGCCGCCGAGATCGACCTCGCCCTTCCAATTGTCGAGGAAGCTCGCCGCCGCCAGCTCGTCGGCCTTGGCGCGTGCGTCCGCGGCCTTCTTCTCGGCGATCTTGGCGTTGTTCTCGGCGGTGAGCGCGTCGATCTGGCCGGCGCCGTCGGGATAGGTGTCGCGCGCCAGCTTCTCGACCGCGGCATAGCTTTCGGGCGAGCCCTTCTGCATCGCCTCCTCAAGCAGCGCGCGCGCGGCGGGCGGCAGCGCCACCGCATTGGGATTGGGCGGCGGTGGGATCAGCAGCGTGACCATCGGCAGCTGCTGGTCTTCGGGCGCGATGTCTTCGGGCGGGGGGGCGAGCCAGAGGATCGGGATTTCGGGCTCGGGCTGCGCCAGCGAGCTGGTCATCGCGGTCTGCGCGCTCGCCGCGGTGCCGGTGAGGGCGAGCGACAGGATCAGCGCGCGGGGCAACTCGTTCATGCTGGGCCGGGGTCCTATGCGAGATGCTCCGCGAAGGCGCGTAGCACATTCCGGTAGAGCTCGCGCTTGAAGGGGACGATCATGTCGGGCAATTCGCTCGGCTCGGCCCATTTCCAGCTGCGGAATTCAGGATGCGGCGTGGCGATCGCGACGTCGGCGTCGGTGCCGAGGAACCGCATCAGATACCAGTGCTGGCGCTGTCCGCGATATTTGCCCTTCCACAGAGTGCCGATCAGCTCGTCGGGCAGGTCGTAGTCGAGCGGTTCGGGCGCTGCGGCGACGATCTCGACGAGGTGCGCGGGGATGCCGGTCTCCTCGTGGAGCTCACGCAGCGCGGCCGCTTCCGCGGCTTCGCCTTTGTCGATCCCACCCTGCGGCATCTGCCAAGCCTCGAGCGTCGAATCGAGCCGCTGGCCCACGAACACCTGTCCCTCGGCGTTGAGCAGCATGATCCCCGCGGCGGGGCGGTAGGGCAGGTCCTTGCTCATGGCCGCGCCTGCGCGACGATCGTCTTGAGCACCGCGAGGCTGGCGAGCAGGTCCGCCTGCGACGAGGGGATCGCCTTGCGCAGGTTGATGAAGCCGTGGACGTTGCCCTTGGCCTCGCGGAAATCGACCGGCACGCCCGCCTTGGCGAGCCCCGCGGCATAGGCGCGGCCCTGGTCGCGGATCGGATCGAGGCTCGCGGTGGTGACCAGCGCGGGCGGGAGCCCGGCGAGCGAGGCCGCCGCCATCGGCGATCCGCGCCAGTCGGTGGGATCGGGGGCGTAGCTCGCGCCGAACCAGCCGATGCTTTCCTGCGTCAGGAAATAGCCTGCGCCGAACTCGGTGAACGAGGAATAATGGGTGACGAAGTCCGCGGCGGGATAAATCGCCCACTGCGCGAGCACCGGCACCGCCGCGGGTTGGTCGCGTAGCGCGAGCGCGCTGACGATCGTCAGCGTGCCGCCCGCGCTGTCGCCCGCGAGCACCAGCGACGTCGGCGACAGGCCGAGCGCTGCCGGCGCTTCCGCGACCCAGCGCGCGGCGGCCTCGGCATCGTCGGGGCCGGCGGGCCAGGGGTGTTCGGGCGCAAGGCGGTAGTCGACCGAGACGACGGGCAGATCGAGGACGCGCGCGATCTCGGCGCAGACCGGGGCATAGCCATCGAGATCGCCGAGCACCCAGCCGCCGCCGTGGAAGAAGACCAGCACCGGCCCCGGCTCGCGGGTCTCGCGCGCGTCGAACAGCCGCAGCGCGATCTCGCCGCCGTGCGGGGCGGGCATCGCCACGTCGCGGATCACCGCGAGCGGCCCGGTCTCGAGATCGGCGATGCCGGCCATCGCCTGCGTCATCTGCCGCGCCGCGACCGCGCCGACCTCGTGTATCTTCGGGCCGGGCAAGGCGTTCAGATATTGGAGGAAGAGGGCGACGTCGGGGCGGACGAACGGTGCTGTCACGTCTTCGGTCGAGGCTTCGGACACGGGCGACTCCTGCGCTTGATCGCCCGTCCTTAGGGCGGGGCAATGGGACAAGTCGAGGCCCGGCGCGTTAAGGGGACGTCGTGCTGCATGTCGTCCACCACCCCGATTATGTCGCGCCGGGCGCGCCGGGCACGGGCATGCTTTACGACAAATACGGGCTGGTGATGCTCGCGCTCGACGAGCGCCGCGCCGCCTACGAGGTCCATCGCCCCGCCGAGATGCCGCGCCTCTGGATCGAGGCGGTGCACGATCCCGATTATGTCGAGCAGGTGCTGAGCTGTATCGTGCCGCCCGAGAAGGAGCGCCGCATCGGCTTCCCGATCACACCGAAGGTGTCGCGCCGCGCGCTGCTGTCGCCCGGAGGCACGTGGCTGGCGGCGCGGCTGGCGCTACGCACCGGCTTTGCCGCCAATGCGGCGGGCGGGAGCCATCATGCGCTGTACGACACGGGTGCGGGCTACTGCGTGCTCAACGATCTTGTCATCGCCGCGCATCGGCTGATCGCGGAAGCGACGGTGCGGTGCGTGCTGATCGTCGATCTCGACGTCCACCAGGGCGACGGCACCGCCGCGCTTACCGCGGGGCGCGACGACATCGTCAGCTTCTCGATGCACGGCGAGAAGAATTTCCCGGTGCGCAAGATGCCCTCCGATCTCGACGTCGCGCTGCCCGACAGGATGGGCGACGACGCCTATCTCGAAACGCTTGCCGAGCATCTGCCGCCGCTGCTCGATCGCGTCCGCCCCGATCTGGTCCTCTATCAGGCCGGCGTCGATCCGCACGAGGGCGATCGGCTCGGCCGGCTCGCGCTGAGCGACGCCGGGCTCGCGGCGCGCGACCGTTTCGTGATGCGCGAGGCGAGGACGCGCGGCATCCCGCTCGCGAGTGTGCTCGGCGGTGGCTACGGCAACGATCGCATGGCGGTCGCGCACCGCCACGCCGCGACGATGCTGACTCTCGCCGATGAGGCCGCGAAGGCGATATGACGCCGTACCCTTGTTTTTCTTGATTGAGACTGGCGCCGCACGGGCCTAGGACGCCAGCAACGGGCGCTTTCGGGCGCGATCACATCGCAAGGTTATCGAAGATCATGGCCACCGCCGCGCGCGAACTCACCCCCCGCGAGGCTTCCGCGCATCCCGTCCCCGAGTCGATCGTCGTGCGCTTCGCCGGCGACAGCGGCGACGGCATGCAGCTCACCGGCGGCCAGTTCACGCTGTCGACCGCGCTCGCCGGCAACGATCTCGCGACCTTCCCCGATTTCCCCGCCGAGATCCGCGCGCCGCAGGGCACGCTGTTCGGCGTCTCGGCGTTCCAGATCAACTTCGGCTCGACCGCGATCGAGACCGCGGGCGACCAGCCCGACGTGCTGATCGCGATGAACCCGGCCGGCCTCAAGGTGAACGTCGATGCGCTCAAGCTGGGTGGCCTCATCATCGCCGACGAGGGCGAGTTCAACGACCGCAACCTTGCCAAGGCGAAATATGCCGCCAACCCGCTGACCGACGGCAGCCTCGCCAAGTGGCAGCTGATGTCGTTCAACATCTCGCAGCTCACCATGGATGCCGTGAAGCCGTTCGGGCTCGGCAACAAGGAGGCGCTGCGCTGCAAGAATATGTGGACGCTGGGGCTCGCGCTCTGGATGTTCGACCGGTCGCGCGATCCGATCGTCGACTGGCTCAAGGCCAAGTTCGCCAAGGCGCCGCTGCTGGTCGAGGCGAACGTCGCCGCGCTCAACGCAGGCCACGCCTTCGGCGAGACCGCCGAGATCGGCAGCGACGTCGCGGGCGGGCTCAAGCAGCATGCACTCGCGCCGGCGCCGGCCGAGCCCGGCCTCTACCGCACCGTAACGGGGGCAGAGAGCATCTCGCTCGGCCTCGTCGCGGGATCGAAGCTCGCCGACGTCGATATGTTCTTCGGCGGCTATCCGATCACGCCCGCCTCGGCGATCCTGCATCATCTGTCGCGGCTCAAAGAATATGGCGTCACCACCTTCCAGGCCGAGGACGAGATCGCCGCGGTCGCCAGCGCGATCGGTGCCTCCTACGCGGGCAAGCTCGGCGTCACCTCGTCGTCGGGCCCCGGCATCGCACTCAAGGGCGAGGCGATCGGGCTCGCGATCATGACCGAACTGCCGCTGGTGATCGTCAACTCGCAGCGCGGCGGGCCCTCGACCGGGCTGCCGACCAAGACCGAGCAGTCCGATCTCTATCAGGCGGTCTATGGCCGCAACGGCGATGCGCCGATGCCCGTGATCGCGGCACGCTCGCCCGCCGACGCGTTCGACGTCGCGATCGAGGCGGTGCGGCTGGCGACGCAGTTCATGACGCCGGTGATGCTGCTCACCGACGGCTATATCGCCAATGCCGCCGAGCCCTGGAAGGTGCCGGACATGGCGGGCTATGCGCCGTTCCCCGTGCAGTTCCGCGAGGAGGCGCCCGCCGAGGGCGAGGCGTTCCTGCCCTATGCGCGCGACGGCAAGGGTGCTCGGCCGTGGGTCAAGCCGGGCACGCCTGGGCTGCTCCACCGCATCGGCGGGATCGAGAAGCAGCAGGGCACGGGCAATATCGACTACGCCCCCGAAAACCATCAGGCGATGACCGACGCGCGCCGCGACAAGGTCGACGGCATCGCCGCGTATATCCCGGACCAGGAGGTTACGCTCGGCGAGGAAGGGTCGAAGCTGGTCGTCGTCGGCTGGGGCTCGACCTTCGGGCCGATCCATCAGGCGGTCCGCCGCCTGCGCGCACGCGGGCTCGACGTCAGCCATGTCCACGTCCGCCACATCTGGCCGCTGCCGCGCAATCTGGGCGACCTGCTGCGCGGCTACGGCAAGATCCTGGTGCCCGAGATGAACACCGGCCAATTCAAGACCGTGCTGCGCGACCAGTATCTTGTCGACGCCCGGCCGCTCAACAAGGTCTCGGGCCAGCCCTTCCGCATCGCCGAGATCGAGGCGGCGATCGAGGCGGCGCTGGGGTAAGAGATGGACAGCCGGACGATCATCAGGCTGATCGAGGCGGACGGTTGGCATCGGGTCGGGCAGACGGGAAGCCACATCCAATTCAAGCATGACGCGAAGCCGGGTAAGACGACCGTGCCTAACCCGCGTAAGGATGTTACGTTGAAGACCGTGCAATCCATCGAACGCCAATCGGGCGTTAGGCTGAGGAGGCCATAATGCAGCGGGTGTATTACGGCACGGTCTGCCAGGGTGGCACAAGCTACGGCATCGTGTTCCTCGACTTTCTCGGCTGCGTCTCCGCGGGCGACAGCCTCGAAGAGGTGATCGCCATGGGCCACGAAGCGCTCCAGCTGCATATCGACGGCATGGCCGCCGACGGAGACGCCATTCCCGAGCCGAGCACGGTCACGATCGAACGCACTATCGCCGAACTCGACGATCCCGACGATCCGATTCCCGGCGAGGAATGGACGATGGTGCTACCGATCCTGGTCGACGTGCCGGCATCGACCGACAGCCGTCCGATCCGCCTGAAGGCGCGCTTGGTGCACGAGATCGCCGAGGCCTCCGCACGGTCCGCTGCACAGATCGATACCGCCGACTTCGTCGAACGTGCCGTCGAGCACGAATTAGACCGCTACAGGAAATCCGCCTGATGAACGACATGACCCCGATCAAGACCAGCCCCAAGGATTGGGAGACCGACCAGGAGGTCCGCTGGTGCCCGGGCTGCGGCGATTATGCCGTGCTGAAGGCGGTGCAGCGCACGATGCCCGAGCTCGGCGTCAAGCCCGAGAACACGGTGTTCGTCTCCGGCATCGGCTGCTCGTCGCGCTTTCCTTACTATATGGAAACCTACGGCTTCCACACCATCCACGGCCGCGCGCCGGCGGTGGCGACGGGGGTCAAGCTCGCCAATCCCGATCTCGACGTGTGGATCATTACCGGCGACGGCGATGCGCTGTCGATCGGCGGCAACCACACGATGCATCTGCTGCGCCGCAATCTCGACTGCCAGTTCCTGCTGTTCAACAACGAGATCTACGGGCTCACCAAGGGCCAATATTCGCCGACGTCGCGCGTCGGCACGCGCTCGCCGTCGACGCCGTTC
This sequence comes from uncultured Sphingomonadaceae bacterium, assembly GCA_964247655.1. Taxonomy (GTDB): domain Bacteria; phylum Pseudomonadota; class Alphaproteobacteria; order Sphingomonadales; family Sphingomonadaceae; genus Solisphingomonas. The sequence continues at coordinate 7,102 of CAXTVK010000064.1, forward strand.
GGCTCGGTCGATCGGCCCGCCAACCCCTGCGCCTTCGCGCTGGGTGCGGGTGCGCGCTTCGTCGCGCGCGGGATCGACGTGCACAAGAATCTCGTCGCGACACTCAAGGCCGCGCACGCGCACAAGGGCGCGAGCTTCGTCGAGATCTACCAGAATTGCATCGTCTATAACGACGACGTGTTCGCTGGCTTCACCGACAAGAAGGCGGCGCCCGCCAAGCAGCTCTGGCTGGAAAATGGCAAGCCGATGCTGTTCGAGGGCGGCGCCAAGGGCCTCGCGCTCGATACGGTCGCGCTGACGCTCAAGGTGGTCGATATCGTCGAAGGCGACTGGGCGGCGGCGGGCGTGATCGTCCACGACGAGACCAACCGCTCGGTCGCGCACATGCTGATCGAGATGTCGGCGGAGGCGTTCCCGGTGGCGCTCGGCACGATCTACAATTCTCCCGCGCCGACCTTCGAAAGCGCGGTGGTCGAGCAGAACGCGCAGGCCGCCAGGGGCAAGACCGCCGACCTGCAGAAGCTGATCTCGGCGGGCCAGACCTGGCAGATCGAGAAAGAACCGCACGTCATCTGATCGCGCGGCAGTTCCCCGGCGAAAGCCGGGGCCCAGAGCTGCAAGCGCCGCGCCCGAAAACCTGGACCCCGGCGTTCGCCGGGCAACGGGAGCGTTCCGTTCTCCCGCGTAGGCGGGAGCCCAGAGCTGCAAGCGCCGCGCTCGAAACCCTGGGCCCCCGCCTGCGCGGGGGAACAGAGAGGGGCTTGGCTTACAGCGCCTCTGTTCGTTCTCCCGCGTAGGCGGGAGCCCAGAGCTGCAAGCGCCGCGCTCGAAACCCTGGGCCCAGCCTGCGCGGGGGGAACAGCGGGACGCGTGCCGCGTAGGGCAGGGATGTCCACACCGACCCTTCTCTGGCTCCGCCAGGACCTCCGCCTCGCCGACCAGCCCGCGCTCGTCGCCGCCTGTCACGACGGGCCGGTGATCCCCGTCTATGTGCTCGACGACGAGACGCCCGGCGATCATGCGATGGGCGGCGCGTCGCGTTGGTGGCTGCATCACAGCCTCGCCGCGCTCCATGCGAGCCTGCGCGAGAAGGGATCGAAGCTGATCCTGCGGCGCGGCCGTGCGGACGAGGTGCTCGCCAAGCTCGCCAAAGATACAGGCGCTGAGCGCGTCCACGCGATCCGGCATTACGAGCCGTGGTGGATCGAGGCCGAGGACGCGCTCGGAAAATCGGTAGAGCTGGCGCTCCACGACGGCAACCAGCTCGCACCGCCGGGATCGATCGTCACCGGTGCGGGCAAGCCGTTCAAGATCTACACGCCGTTCTGGCGTGCGCTCTCGCACCGCATGCCGCCCGACGCGCCGCTGCACGTGCCGCGCGCCATCCCGGCGCCGTCGAAGTGGCCCGCGAGCGACACGCTGGCGTCGTGGGAACTGCTCCCGACCAGGCCGGACTGGTCGAAGGGTTTCGACGACTGGACCCCCGGTGAAGACGGCGCGCATGTCGCGCTCGACGCCTTCCGCGACCACGCCGCACGCTACGAGCAGACGCGCAACCTGCCGTCCGAAGCGGGCACGTCGCGCTTCTCGCCGCACCTGCACTTCGGCGAACTGTCGCCCCGACAAGTCTGGCACCGCGTCGCGGATGCGGGCGGATCGGTGCGCACCTTCCTGGGCGAGGTCGCATGGCGCGACTATGCGCAGAATATCATCGCGCAATACCCGCAAGTCGGCCGCAAGAACACGCGCGAACAATTCGATGCGCTGCCGTGGCGCACCGGCAAGCAGGCGGACGACGATCTGCGCGCGTGGCAGCAGGGACGCACCGGCTACCCGATCGTCGATGCGGGGATGCGCCAGCTGTGGACGAGCGGCTGGATGCACAATCGCGTACGGATGATCACCGCGAGCTTCCTGATCAAGCACCTGCTGATCGACTGGCGCGAGGGCGAGCGCTGGTTCTGGGACTGTCTGGTCGATGCCGATTACGGCAACAACTCGGTCAACTGGCAGTGGACCGCGGGGAGCGGCGTCGATTCCAATATGTTCTCGCGGATCATGGCGCCGCTGGTGCAGTCGGAGAAATTCGATGCGGCGGGGTATATTCGCGCGTGGGTGCCGGAATTGGCGGCGTTGTCCGACGAGGCGATCCACGATCCGGAGGAGGCGGGGTGTCGGCCGAAGGAGTATCCGGAGAAGCGGATCGGTCACCGCGAGGCGCGGGAGCGGGCGCTGGCGGCCTATGCGAAGACGAAGGGGTAGCGGTATCGCGTTACCGTTCCCCGGCGAAAGCCGGGGCCCAGGCCTCACGTGTTTCAACGAGCGGCACGCCCGCTACATGCTCCGGGCCTGGGCCCCGGCCTACGCCGGGGAACGGTTCAGCCCTCGATCCGCACCCTGAACCCCGTCGCGAAATCGTCGATCACCAGCTTCGTGATCGCATCGCCTACGACCGACGCGGTCTTGAGTGTTGCCGCATCCTCGCCCGGGAACGCCGCCTTGCGCATCGGCGTCGCGGTGGCGCCGGGATCGACGATCGCCACGCGGATCGCGGAGATCGCTTCGACTTCGTCGGCATAGGCCAGTACCAGCGTCTCGAGCGCCGCCTTGGAGGCACCATAGGCGCCCCAATAGGCGCGCGGCTTGGCGCCGACGCTCGACGTCACCGCCACGATCCGGGCGCGCGGCGATTTGCGGAGCATCGCGTCGAAATTGGTGATCAGCGCCTGGTTGGCGAGCAGGTTGAGCGTCAGGATCTGGTTGAACTGCTTGCCGTCGATCGAGGGCACCGGCGCCAGCTCGCCGAGCATCGCGGCGTTCATCACCAGGATATCGAGCGCCTGCCAGCGGCTGCCGATCGCGGTGGCGAGCCGCGCGATCGAGTCGCTCTCGGCCAGATCGAGGGGCGCGATCGTGGCGGAGCCGCCGGCGGCGTGGATGCGGTCCTCGACCTCCTCGAGCCCGCCCGAGGTGCGCGCGGTCAGCACGACATGCGCGCCCTGGGCGGCGAGCGCCTCGGCGGTGGCGGCGCCGATGCCGCGCGACGCGCCGGTGACGAGCGCGACTTGTCCGGTGAGGGGGAGGGTCATTCTATGCACATAATCCTGAACCGTTCGTCCTGAGTAGCCATTGAGCTTGTCGAAATGGCGTATCGAAGGACAGTGGCCTGACGGGTCAGTCCTTCGATACGGGCCTTCGACTGCGCTCAGTCCCTACTCAGGACGAACGGGGTGGGGAGGGCGAGGATAGGGTTTTACGCCGCGCGCTCGCCCAGCAGCGAAAGCTGGTCGCCCGGCGCCACATCCTCCTGGTCGGTGAGGTGCGTCGGATAATCGCCGGTGAAGCACGCGTCGCAGCGCTGCGGCTTGGCCTCGTCGCGGCCCTCTTCGCCGAGCGCGCGGTAGAGGCCGTCGATCGACAGGAAGGCGAGGCTGTCGACCTTGATGTAGTCCGCCATCTCGGCGACCGACATCTGCGCGGCGAGCAGCTTGGCACGCTCGGGGGTGTCGACACCGTAGAAGCAGCTGTGCCGCGTCGGCGGCGAGGCGATGCGCATGTGCACCTCCTTGGCGCCCGCATCGCGGACCATCTGGACGATCTTGAGGCTGGTGGTGCCGCGCACGATCGAATCGTCGATCAGGATGATGCGCTTGCCCTCGAGCAGCGAGCGGTTGGCGTTATGCTTCAATTTGACGCCGAGATGCCGGATGCCGTCACCCGGCTGGATGAAGGTGCGCCCGACATAATGCGAGCGGATGATGCCGAGCTCGAACGGGATGCCCGAGGCCTGCGCATAACCGATCGCAGCCGGCGTGCCCGAATCGGGGACAGGGACGACGATGTCGGCGTCGACCGGGTTCTCGCCGGCAAGCTCGGCGCCGATCTGCTTGCGCACCGCGTAGACGCTGGTGCCGTCGACGATCGAATCGGGGCGCGAGAAATAGACATGCTCGAAGATGCAGGGCCGGGGGCTGATCGGCGCGAACGGGCGGTGCGAGCGGATGCCCTTTTCGGACACGATCACGATCTCGCCGGGCTCGACCGAGCGGATGAAGCTCGCGCCGACCATGTCGAGCGCCACCGTCTCGGAGGCGAACACATAGGAATCGCCCGCACGGCCCATCACCAGCGGGCGGATGCCGAGCGGATCGCGGCAGGCGATCATGCCCTCCGAGGTCAGGCAGACGAGGCTGTAGGCGCCCTCGATCTGCTTGAGCGCATCGATGAAGCGATCGAGCAACGTCCGGTAGGTCGAGGTGGCGACGAGGTGGATGATCACCTCGGTGTCGCTGGTCGATTGGTAGATCGAGCCGCGGCGGACGAGATCGCGACGCAGCTTCATCGCGTTCGAGATGTTGCCGTTGTGCGCGACCGCGAAGCCGCCGCTCGCCAGCTCGGCGTAGAGCGGCTGGACGTTGCGCAGCGCGGTGTCGCCGGTGGTCGCGTAGCGGACATGGCCGATCGCGACGCGCCCTGGCAGGCTGCGGATCACTTCGTCGCGGTCGAAATTGCCCGCGACATGACCCATCGCGCGGTGCGTATGGAATTCGCGGCCGTCCCAGCTCGAGACGCCGGCGGCTTCCTGCCCGCGGTGCTGGAGCGCGTGCAGCCCGAGCGCCACTACGGCGGCGGCGGTGTCGGCGCCCCATATGCCGAAGACGCCGCACTCTTCGCGCAGCTTGTCGTCATCATAGGGATGAGTCGTGAGCATCAGGGGGCGTCCGTCGCAGCTGTGGGGGCTGGCGCGCATATAGGGCGAGCGGGACGGCTTGTCGCCCCCCTGATCGCGGCGTAGCGGGACAGCATGACGAACGACCGCGAACAGGGTTCCACGCTCGACCCCCGATACGACGCCAACGGCCTGGTGACCGCGGTGGCGACGCATGCCGACACCGGCGAATTGCTGATGCTCGCGCATATGAACGCCGAGGCGCTCGCGAAGACGATCGAAAGTGGCGAGGCGTGGTTCTGGTCGCGCTCGCGCGGGCGGCTGTGGAAGAAGGGCGAGAGCTCGGGGCATGTGCTGAGCGTGCGCGAGATGCGCGTCGACTGCGACCAGGACGCGATCTGGCTGATCGTCGAGCCGGCCGGGCCGGCGTGCCATACGGGGGAGGCGAGCTGCTTCTATCGGCGGGTGGAAGGTGGGGAGCTGGTGCGGGTCTGATCCCTTCTGTTCCCCGGCGAAAGCCGGGGCCCAGGGTCGCAGGCGCCGCCCGAAGCTCTGGGCCCCGGCTTTCGCCGGAGAACAGCAAACGCGAACGGGTCGCCCCTTGCCCTTGACGTAAGCGTCAACTAGATACCCCGCCATGACCCGCGGCCCCGCCACCATCGACACCCCCGACGCGAAGAACCGCGACTCCTATTCGATCACCGATCTCGCCGCCGAATTCGGCGTCACCGCACGCGCGCTGCGGTTCTACGAGGACGAAGGGCTGATCGGCCCCGAGCGGATCGGGCTCGCGCGCGTCTATTCGAAGCGCGATCGGGCGCGGCTGGCGTGGATCCTGCGCGGCAAGCGCGTCGGGTTCAGCCTCGCCGAGATCCGCGAGATGATCGATCTCTACGACGTCAACGACGGCCGCCACGCGCAGCGGCTCGTCACGATCGAGAAATGCGAGGCGCGCATCGCGCAGTTGCGCCGCCAGCGCGACGACCTCGATTCGGCGATGGCCGAGCTTTCCGGCTTCGTGGACAAGGTCCGCGCCGCCGATACCCCCGACCCGTAAATCCAGGAGCGTATCCCATGCCGAGCTATACCCCGCCCATCGCCGACACGCGCTTCGTGCTCGATCAGGTGCTCGGCATCGATCGCTACGCGAACCTCCCCGGCTTCGCCGCGGCGTCGCCCGATATCGTGCAGGCCGTGCTCGAAGAGGGCGGGCGCTTCTGCGCCGAGGTCGTGTTCCCGACCAATCAGCCCGGCGACCACGAGGGCTGCACGCGCCACGACGACGGATCGGTGACGACGCCCGCGGGCTTCAAGGACGCCTACAAGCAGTTCTCCGAAGGCGGCTGGATGGGCCTCGGCGCGCCGGAGGAGTTTGGCGGGCAGGCGATGCCGCACGTCGTCTCGACCGCGTTCGAGGAATATCTGATTTCGTCCAACATGGCGTTCGGCATGTATCCGGGGCTGACCCACGGCGCGGTCGCCGCCTTCCTGGCAATCGGATCGGACGAGCAGAAGGCGCTGTATCTCCCCAAGATGATCTCGGGCGAGTGGACCGGCACGATGAATCTGACCGAACCGCAGTGCGGCACCGACCTCGGCCTGATCAAGACCAAGGCGGAATCTGCGGGCGACGGCACCTACAAGATCACCGGCACCAAGATCTTCATCTCGGCGGGCGAGCATGACCTGTCGCAGAACATCATCCACCTCGTGCTGGCGAAAATCCCGGGCGGGCCCGAGGGCACCAAGGGCATCTCGCTGTTCATCGTGCCCAAGTTCACGCTCGATGCCGACGGCAATCCGGGCACGCGCAACGCGGTCTCTTGCGGGTCGATCGAGGAGAAGATGGGCATCCACGCCAATTCGACCTGCGTGATGAACTATGACGGCGCGACGGGCTGGCTGATCGGCGAGGAGAACAAGGGCCTCGCCGCGATGTTCATCATGATGAACGCGGCGCGGCTCGGCGTCGGCCTGCAGGGGCTCGGCATCGGCGAGGTCGCCTATCAGAACGCGGTCGCCTACGCCAAGGATCGCCGCCAGGGCCGCGCGCTCACCGGCCCGGCCGAGCCCAACGAGAAGGCGGACACGCTGTTCGTCCACCCCGACGTCCGCCGCATGCTGATGGAGTGCAAGGCCTCGCTCGAGGCGGCGCGCGCGCTGATGCTGTGGGGCGCATTGCAGGTCGATCTGTCGCACCACGCCGCGGACGAAGCCGAGCGTGTCGCCGCCGACGAGATGCTCGGGCTGCTCACGCCCGTCATCAAGGGCTATTTCACCGATCTCGGCTACGAGATCGCCACCAAGGCGCAGCAGGTGTTCGGCGGCCACGGCTACGTCCGCGAATATGGCATGGAGCAATATGTCCGCGATGCGCGGATCGCGATGATCTACGAGGGCACCAATGGCGTACAGGCGATGGACCTCGTCGGCCGCAAGCTGCCGCGCCACGGCGGCAAGACCGCGATGGCGCTGTTCGGCCTGATCTCCGCCGACATCGCCGAGGCCAAGTCCGGCGCGCAGGCGGACCTCGCGGGCAAGCTCGAGAAGGCGCTGGGCGAATTGCAGGCGGGCATGATGTGGCTGATGCAGAACGGCATGAAGGACCCCAACAACGCGGGCGCCGCCGCCTATCCGCTGATGACGATGATGGGGATCGTTTCGCTCGGCTGGATGTGGCTCAAGATGGCGCGCGCCGCGCAGGCGCAGATCGACGCGGGCGAAGGCGACCGCGCTTTCCTCGACGCCAAGCTGGTGACGGCGCGCTTCTTCGCCGAGCGGATGCTACCCGATGCGGGCGCGCTGCGCCGCAAGCTCGAGGGCGGCGCCGAGGCGGTGATGGCGCTGCCGGTCGAGGCGTTTTGAGGTAAGAAAAAAAGCTCCTCCCTTTCAAGGGAGGGGTTGGGGTGGGTGTTGGCTGGGTGATACGGTTGCTGTCGGCGCGCGCGTTCGTCGTATCGCCCGGCCTCCATCCACCCCTCGATCCCCTCCCTTGCAGGAGGGGAAGAACTACGCTTCCGGCAGAAAGTCCGGCACCGAGAGATAGCGCTCGCCGGTGTCGTAGTTGAAGCCGAGCACGCGCGGCGTGCCGCCGAGCTCGGCGAGCTTCTGCGCGATCGCGGCGAGCGTCGCGCCCGACGAGATGCCGACGAGCACGCCTTCCTCGCTTGCCGAGCGGCGCGCATAGTCCTTGGCGTCGGCGGGATCGACCGTGATCACGCCGTCGAGCGACTGCGTGTGGAGGTTGGTCGGCACGAAGCCCGCGCCGATGCCCTGGATGGGGTGCGGGCCCGGCTGGCCGCCCGATATTACCGGCGACAGCGTCGGTTCGACCGCGAACACCTTCAGCCCCGGCCATACCTTCTTGAGCGCCTCGGCGACGCCGGTGATGTGCCCGCCGGTGCCCACGCCGGTGATCAGCACGTCGATCGGGTCGTCGGCGAAGTCCGCCAGGATTTCCTGCGCGGTGGTGCGGACGTGGACGTCGATGTTGGCGGGATTCTCGAACTGGCTGGGCACCCACGAACCGTCGATCTGCCCCGCCAGTTCGCTCGCGCGCTCGATCGCGCCCTTCATGCCCTTCTCGCGCGGGGTGAGGTCGAAGCTTGCGCCGTAGGCCAGCATCAGCCGGCGCCGCTCGATCGACATGCTCTCGGGCATCACCAGGATCAGCTTGTAGCCCTTGACCG
>CAXTVK010000065.1:0-15276 GCA_964247655.1 uncultured Sphingomonadaceae bacterium
GGTCGCCCGTGAAGATCGAGTTGGCGCCCGCCATGAAGCACAGCGCCTGCGTCGAATCGGACATGCTCTCGCGCCCCGCCGAGAGGCGCACCATGCTCTCGGGCATGACGATCCGCGCGACCGCGACGGTGCGGACGAATTCGATGTCGTCGATCCGCGCAGAAGGCACGTCCTTGAGCAGATCGCCCAGCACCGTACCCGCGATCGGCACGAGTGCGTTCAAGGGCACGCTCTGCGGCGGCTCCGGCAAGGTAGCCAGCGCGTGGAGGAAGCCGACGCGATCGGCGCGGCTCTCGCCCATCCCCAAAATGCCGCCGCAGCACACATTCATCCCCGCCGCGCGCACGCGCTCGAGCGTATCGAGCCGGTCTTGGAAGGTCCGCGTGGTGATGACGTTGGCGTAATTCTCTGGCGAAGTATCGATATTGTGGTTGTAGTAATCGAGCCCGGCATCGGCGAGGCGCTCGGCCTGATCGCCCTCCAGCATGCCCAACGTCATGCACGTTTCGAGCCCTAGCGCCTTCACCTCAGACACCATCTGAAGAAGCGCAGGCATGTCGCGTTCCTTGGGCGAGCGCCAGGCCGCCCCCATGCAGAAGCGCCCCGATCCCGCCGCCTTCGCCTCGCGCGCCGCCTCGATCACCGCGCCCGCGTCCATCAACTTCTCGGCCCTGAGCCCGCTGTCGGCGGACACGGATTGGCTGCAATAGCCGCAATCCTCCGCGCAGCCGCCGGTCTTGATCGACAGGAGCGTCGACAGCTGCACCTCGTTCTCGGGGTGATGGCGGAGATGCACGTCGTGCGCGCGCGCGACCAGATCGAGGAAGGGCAGGTCGAAGAGGTCGGCGATCTCGTCGCGGGTCCAGTGAATTCCCCCGTTCCCCGGCGAAAGCCGGGGCCCAGAGTTGCAAGCGTTGCGCTCATGGCACTGGGCCCCGGCTTCCGCCGGGGAACGAGTAAGGGTTTCGAGGGTCACGCGGCTTTCTCCGTCTCGACGCCCTGGGGCGGCATGTTGTGGCCGAGCAGCTTCAACACCTCCGCGGCCGCCTCCGCAAGGTTGGTGCCCGGCCCGAAGATCGCCGACACGCCTGCATCGTAGAGCGTCTGATAATCCTGCGCCGGGATCACACCGCCTGCGATCACCTTGATGTCCGAGCGGCCCTTGTCGCGCAGCAGGCCGATCAGCTCGGGGATCAGCGTCTTGTGACCCGCCGCGAGGCTGGAGGCGCCGACCACGTCGACATCCTCCGCGATCGCGACCGCGACCGCCTCGGCCGGCGTCTGGAACAGCGGCCCCGCGACGATGTCGAAGCCGAGATCGCCGAATGCCGACGACACCAGATTGGCGCCGCGATCATGCCCGTCCTGCCCCATCTTGGCGACGAACATTTTGGGTTTACGACCCTTGCGTTGGGCGACCGCGTTCACACCGTCGATCAGCTGCTGCCAGTTCGCGTCCGCGCCATAGGCGCCGCCGTAAACGCCCTTCACGGGCGTCGGATTGGTACCGTAGCGCCCGAACACATCCTCCATCGCGAGGCTGATCTCGCCGAGCGTGGCGCGGTGGCGGGCACACTCGACGGCGAGTTCGAGCAAATTCGCCGTGCCGCGCGCGCCCTCGCGCAAAGCATCCAGCGCCGCCTGGCACTTCGCTTCGTCCCGAGCCGCGCGGGTCTTCTCGATCCGCGCGATCTGCCCCGCGCGCACCGCGACATTGTCGACGTCGAGGATGTCGATCTCGGCCTCTTCCTTGAGGCGGTATTTGTTGACGCCGACGATCACGTCCTCGCCGCGGTCGACGCGCGCGGCGCGACCGGCCGAGGCCTCCTCGATCATCGCCTTGGGCCAGCCGGCGGCGACCGCCTTGGCCATGCCGCCCTCGGCCTCGACGCGCTCGATGATCTCCCACGCCTTGTCGACCAGCTCCTGCGTCAGGCTCTCGATATAATAGGAGCCGCCGAGCGGATCGACGACCTTGGTCATCCCCGTCTCTTCCTGGATCACGATCTGCGTGTTGCGCGCGATCCGCGCGGAGAAATCGGTCGGCAAGGCAATGGCTTCGTCGAGAGCGTTGGTATGCAGGCTCTGCGTGCCGCCGAGCATCGCCGCCATCGCCTCGATCGTCGTGCGGATGACGTTGTTGTAGGGGTCCTGCTCGGTCAGCGACACGCCCGAGGTCTGGCAATGCGTGCGCAGCATCTTCGAGCGCTCGTCCTTGGCGCCGAGATCGGTCATCACGCGGTGCCACAGCACGCGGGCGGCGCGCAGCTTGGCAATCTCCATGAAGAAGTTCATGCCGATCGCGAAGAAGAAGCTCAGACGGCCCGCGAACTTGTCGATGTCGAGCCCTGAGGCGACGCCGTATTTCACATATTCGCGCCCGTCGGCGATGGTGAAGGCGAGCTCCTGCAGCTGCGTCGCCCCGGCCTCCTGCATGTGATAGCCCGAGATCGAGATCGAGTTGAACTTGGGCATCTCGCGGCTGGTGTAACCGAAGATGTCCGAGATGATCCGCATGCTCGGCTCGGGCGGGTAGATGTAGGTGTTGCGGACCATGAACTCCTTGAGGATGTCGTTCTGGATGGTCCCGTCGAGCTTGTCGCGCGAGACGCCCTGCTCCTCGCCCGCGACGATGAAGAAGGCGAGGATCGGGATCACCGCGCCGTTCATCGTCATGCTGACCGACATCTTGTCGAGCGGGATGCCGTCGAACAGGATCTTCATGTCCTCGACGCTGTCGATCGCGACGCCCGCCTTGCCGACGTCGCCCGTGACGCGCGGATGGTCGCTGTCGTAGCCGCGGTGGGTGGCGAGATCGAACGCAACCGACAGTCCCTTTTGACCCGCCGCGAGATTGCGGTGGTAGAAGGCGTTGGACGCCTCGGCGGTCGAGAAGCCCGCATATTGGCGGACCGTCCATGGCCGGCCGGCATACATCGAAGCGCGCACGCCGCGCGTGAACGGCGCGGACCCGGGCAGGCCGGGATCGATGCCTTCGACATCCTCGGCGGTATACAGCGGCTTGACGTCGATACCTTCGGGCGTGTGCCAGGTCAGGTCGCGGCCCTTGACCTCCTTGGCGGCGGCGGCGGACCAGGCGTCGAGCGACGGATTGACGCCGGGTTCGGGCAGGTCGCGCGGCTTGGGCGCAGCGCCACTGTCTTCGCCGGAGTTGGTCTCGACAATCATGCTGCTTCTCTCGTGCTGCGGACCGTCGCGATCACGATGCGATCGTCGCTTACGAAATAGCCGATGCGATATTGGATGCGCGAAAGCAGCAGATCGCGGCCGCCGTCACCGCGTGGGCGACCCATCTCGGGGAAGTCCACGAGGCGCTCGACGCCTGCACGAACGACCGCTTCCACGCGATCGGCGTATTCGACGCTGCGCTCCGCCAGATAATGCCAGATACGCTCCACGTCAGCCTCGGCCCCGCTTGTCCATAGCAGCCTCAAGCCGACCGCGCGGCGAGCCAGCGCGAGCGCCGCTCCGCCGCGCGTGCGAGATAGTCGTCGTGGCTGATGACACGACCCGCCTCGATGTCCGCAAGCCCGTCGCGCATCGCCTGATCGAAATCTTGCTCCCGATCGATCCGCCCCCGCACCGCCTCCAGTGCCAACTCGTCGATCGACTGGTCGCGCTGCGACGCGATGTCGCGAAGGGCATCATGCTCGGCCTGATCGACCTCGATGGTTATGCGAACCCGATCGTCCATCAATGCGCCTCCCTCGGCGTCTCCATGATCTCGGTAAGCACGCCGTTCATGTCCTTGGGATGGACGAAGAAGATCGGCGTGCCATGCGCGCCGATCCGCGGCTCGCCGAGGACGCGTGCGCCCTTGCCCTCGAACCACGCCCTGGCCTCGTGGATATCGGGCACCTCGTAGCACATATGATGCTGTCCACCCGCCGGGCTCTTCGCAAGGAAGCCGTGGATCGGCGAGCTTTCGCCCAGCGGCTCGATCAGTTCGACCTGAAAGTTGGGCGCATCGACGAAGCACACCCGCACCCCTTGCGAAGGCATGTCGAACGGCTCGCCGATCGTCTCCGCCCCCATCACGTCGCGATAGTAAGCGATCGACGCGTCGATCGAGGGTGTCGCGACGCCGACGTGATTGAGCCGCCCGAGCTTCATGTCACGCGAGCTCGATCGCCATCGCGGTCGCCTCGCCGCCACCGATGCACAGCGCCGCGACGCCCTTCTTGAGCCCGCGGTTATGCAGCGCGCCGATCAGCGTCGCGATTACACGCGCGCCGCTCGCGCCGATCGGATGGCCGAGCGAGGTCGCGCCGCCGTTGACGTTGAGCTTGTCGTGCGGAATGCCGAGATCGTGCATCGCGACCATCGGCACGCAGGCGAACGCCTCGTTGAGTTCGAACAGATCGACGTCGTCGACGCTCCACCCCGCCTTCGCGAGCACCTCCTTGATCGCGCCCACCGGCGCGGTGGTGAACTGCGCGGGCGCGCGGGCGTGCGCGGCGTGCGCCACCACCGTGGCGACAGGCGTCTTGCCGAGCGTCTTGGCGACCGACGCGCGCGTCATCACCAGCGCCGCCGCACCGTCCGAGATCGAGGCGGAGGAGGCCGCGGTGATCGTGCCCTCCTTGGCGAAGGCGGCTTTCAGCGTCGGGATCTTGTCCGCATTGCCCTTGCCCGGCTGCTCGTCCTTTTCGACGACGACGTCGCCCTTGCGCGTCTTGACCGTCACCGGCGTGATCTCGGCATCGAAGCCGCCCGAGCTCTGCGCGGCCTGCGCCCTGGTGAGCGAGGCGATTGCGAAATCGTCCTGCGCTTGGCGGGTGAACTGATAGTCGCGCGCGGTGTCCTCGGCAAAGGTGCCCATCGCGCGGCCGGGCTCGTAGGCGTCCTCGAGACCGTCGAGCATCATGTGATCGTAGATCATGTCGTGGCCGAGTCGCGCGCCGGCGCGGTGCTTCTTCATCAGGAACGGCGCGTTGGTCATGCTCTCCATCCCGCCCGCGACGACGATGTCGGCCGATCCCGCGACGATCGCGTCGGACGCCATCATCGCCGCCATCATCCCCGATCCGCACATCTTGTTGACGGTGACCGCCTCGGTCGATTGCGGCAGACCGCCGTGGATCGCGGCCTGGCGCGCAGGCGCCTGGCCCTGCCCGGCCTGCAGCACGCAACCCATATAGGCGCGATCGACGCTGTCGGGCGAAACGCCCGCGCGCTCGACGGCGGCGGCGATCGCGGCCGCGCCGAGCTGGACGGCGGAGGCGTCCGCGAGGCTGCCTTGGAAGCTGCCCATCGGGGTGCGCGCGAAGGAGAGGATAACGACGGGATCGGTGGAGATGGTCATTTCTAGTTCCTCGTTCCCCCGCGAAGGCGGGGGGCCAGTAGCGACGGTCGGGCCTGGGCCCCCGCCTTCGCGGGGGAACGGCACGCCCTATAGCGGTATATTATCGTGCTTCTTCCACGGATTTTCGAGGCTCTTGTGGCGAAGTTTCCTCAAGCCCAGCGCGATCCGCCTGCGGGTCGAGTGCGGCATGATGATCTCGTCGATGAAGCCCATCGAGGCGGCGACGAAGGGATTGGCGAAGCGCGCCTCATATTCGGCGGTGCGCGCGGCGATCTCGTCCGCGGTCTTGCCGCGGAAGATGATCTCGACCGCGCCCTTGGCGCCCATCACCGCGATCTCCGCGGTCGGCCAGGCATAGTTCAAGTCGCCGCGCAGATGCTTGGAGGCCATGACGTCGTAGGCGCCGCCATAGGCCTTGCGCGTGATCACGGTGATCTTGGGCACGGTCGCCTCGGCATAGGCGAACAGCAGCTTGGCGCCATGCTTGATGATGCCATTATGCTCCTGCGCGGTGCCCGGCAGAAAGCCGGGGACGTCGACGAAGGTGATGATCGGGATCTCGAAGGCGTCGCAGAAGCGCACGAAGCGCGCCGCCTTGCGCGACGAGGCGATGTCGAGCACGCCGGCCAGCACCATCGGCTGATTGGCGACGATGCCGACGGTGCGGCCCTCGATCCGCCCGAAGCCGGTGAGGATATTGCCCGCGAACGCCGGCTGGACCTCGAAGAAATCGCCCTCGTCGACCGTCTTGGCGATCAGCTCGTGCATGTCATAGGGTTTGTTGGCACTGTCGGGGATCAGCGTGTCGAGGCTGGGCTCGGCACGATCCCACGGGTCGTCGGTCGGCCGCTCGGGGACGCCGCTGCGGTTGTCCGCAGGCAGGAAGTCGATGAAGTCGCGCGCCGCGAGCAGCGCCTCGACGTCGTTGTCGAAGGCGTTGTCGGCGACGCCCGACTTGACGGTGTGCGCGGAGGCGCCGCCCAGTTCCTCCTGCGTCACCACCTCGTTGGTCACCGTCTTGACCACGTCGGGGCCGGTGACGAACATATAGCTGCTGTCGCGCACCATGAAGATGAAGTCGGTCATCGCCGGCGAATAGACGGCGCCGCCCGCGCATGGCCCCATCACCAGACTGAGCTGCGGCACCACGCCGCTGGCGAGCACGTTGCGCTGGAACACCTCGGCATAGCCGCCGAGCGACGCAACGCCCTCCTGGATGCGCGCGCCGCCGCTGTCGTTGAGCCCGATCACCGGCGCGCCGACCTTGAGCGCCATATCCATGATCTTGCAGATTTTTTGCGCATGCCGTTCGGTGAGCGAGCCGCCGAAGACGGTGAAGTCCTGGCTGAACACGAACACCAGCCGGCCGTTGACCGTGCCCGATCCGGTAACGACGCCGTCGCCCGCGAAATGCTGGTCGCCCATCCCGAATTCGGTGCAATTATGCTCGACGAACATATCGAGCTCCTCGAAGCTGCCGTCGTCGAGCAGGATGTCTAGCCGCTCGCGCGCCGTCAGCCGCCCCTTGGCATGCTGCGTCCCGATCCGCTTGAGGCCGCCACCGAGCTTGGCGGTGGCACGGCGCTGGTCGAGCAGTTCGAGGGTCGTTGGCACGGGCACTCCTTGATCCGGGCGCGGTCGGCGGACGATCTGCACCGATGCGCGCGCGATGGCAAATGTGGTTTTGTGAAGTTGCGAACCCATTGCTTGTGGAATATGCGGATCACATGGCCCGCCCGCCCCGCAGCCTCTATGCCGGCGCCCGAGTCCGCGCGCTCCGAATGCGGCTGCGGCTGAGCCAGAGCGAGGTCGCGTCGCGCGTAAAAATCTCGGTGAGCTATCTCTCGCAGATCGAGACCGACGGGCGGCCGCTGACCAGCGCGGTGGCGCTCGCCTTCGCCGCCGCCTTCCCGGTCGACTGGATCGGCGTCGACGAGGACGAGGAGGCGCGGCTGCTCGCGGGCCTCGCCGAGGCCGCCGCCGAACCCGTGCTGCCCGAGCCGCCGCCCGCCCCCGACGTGCTCGCGCGCGCGATCGAGCAGCAGCCTGGGCTCGCGCGCCGCTTCGTCGCGCTCCACGCCGCGTGGCGCCGCGCCGAGGACCAGCTGCAGCGGCTCGACGACGCCTACGACACCGGCGGCGGCGGGCGACTGCCGTGGGACGAGGTGCGCGACTGGTTTCACGACGCGGGCAATTATGTCGATGCGATCGATACCGCGGCCGAGGCGATCGGCGGTTCGATCGAGCCGGGCGAGGCCGCGCTCGCCGAACGGCTCCGCGCCCGTCACCATATCGAACTGCGCTCGGCGACCGGCGAGGCTGCGGCGCTGCGCACGTTCGATGGCGCTGCGCGCACGCTGACGATCGATCCCGCGCAGCCGACCGAAAGCCGCGCGTTCCAGCTCGCGCACCAGCTCGCGCGGATCGAACTGGCGAGCGAGATCGAGGCGGTGCTCGCGCAGGCGGGGCTCCCCTCGCCGGAGGCGGCACGGCTGCTCACCGTGGGCCTCGCCAACTATGCTGCGGGCGCGATCCTGATGCCCTATGAAGCGTTCCGCACCGAGGCACGCCGTGTCCGCCATGATGTCGATCGCCTGCGCCGGCGCTTCGCGGTCAGCTTCGAGCAGGCCTGCCACCGGCTCTCGACGCTGCAGCGCCCCGGCGCGCGTGGCACCGCCTTCTTCTTCTGCCGCGTCGACATGGCGGGCAACATCACCAAGCGGCACAGCGCGACGCGGCTGCAGTTCGCGCGCTTCGGCGGCGCCTGCCCGCTGTGGATCATGCACGAGGCGGTCGCGATCCCCGATCGGCTGCTGATCCAGCTGGGGCAGATGCCCGAAGGCACGCGCTACGTCTCGATCGCCAAGGGCCTGGTCAAGGAAAGCGGCAGTTTTTCGCGTTTGCCGCGGCGTTATGCGGTCGCGCTGGGGTGCGAGATCGGCGAGGCGGCGGAGTTCGTCTACGCCGACCATCTCGATCTCAGGCGCCCCGACGCGGCGACCCCGATCGGGATCTCCTGCCGCATATGTCCTCGGGAAGATTGCGAGCAGCGCGCCTTCCCGCCTTCCGGCCGCGCAATCCGCGTCGATCCGGAGCGACGGGACGTCGTGCCGTACCGGTTCGACTGAAACTTGCCGTTCCCCGGCGAAAGCAGGGGCTAGGGCTCCAAACGCCGCGCCTGCGATTCCGGACACCGGCTTACACCGGCGCACGGCTACTCACCCCGCGACCGCGCGCGCCTCGATCATCCGGATCTGCGTCGGCGCATAGCCCCACTCGCGCAGGGCTGCGGCCTGCACATCCGGCAGATGATGGCGATGCCGCGTCACCACGACCGCATGGCGCAACGCCTCGAGCTTGGGATCGGCCAACGTACGACGGGGCGCACGCAACCCGAAAAACCGGCGGACGAGCCGCTCGAAGCGTCCGGGCTGTTCGATGCTGCCGAGCCCGTCGGTCGTCGCCAGCCCGATCACCTGTTCCTCGAGCGCGGTGAAGGCGACGGGGCCGACCTCGCGCAACTGGAACGGCGCCACCGTTCCGAATGTCTCGATCGCTTCGCTGTCGTTACGGACTGCTCGAACTGCCATGATGGCCTCCTTGCTCGTCCGCGGACTTGGCGCCCCGTGCCTGAACGGTGGGTTGATCGTGTGATCCGGACAGGCGGGATCGGCCCGCCGCTGCGATCGGCCGTCAGAACGCCGCGATCAGCGCGACGCCCGCGATCATCAGCAGCCCGCCGGCGATTCGGCCGATTCCTGCCTCGCGCACCGCGAAGCCCATCAGGCCGAAATGATCGAGCAGCAGCGAACTCACCGTCGACGCGGTGACGATCAGCGCGATGAACAGCCCCGCGCCGAGCTTGGGCGAGGCATAGACCGTCGCCATCACGAAGCAGAGCCCGAACACCCCTCCGGCCCACGCCCACCACGGCGTGTGTGCGAGCGCCGCGTGGGGTGGCCAGCGCTCGCCGGCAGCCACCGCGACGATCAGCGATCCTGCGAGCGTGATCGTCGAGACGATCACCACCGACCACAAGGGCGCGGCGGTGGCCTTCTGCAGCATGTTGTTGCTGCCCGATTGCAGCGTGCTGGTCATGCCGGCAACGATCGCGAAGAGGATGAAAAGCGCCTGCATTTCCAGTCAGGCGGTCATTGCCGGCGGACGGAACCGCGTCATGCGACTCCAGCTCCGCCGGTCACGCCGTAGACTTCGCCGGTGATGAAGCTCGCTTCCTGCGACGCGAGCAGCACGTAGACCGGCGCGAGCTCGACCGGCTGGCCTGGCCGGCCATAGGCGCTTTCCGATCCGAACTTCTCGACCGCTTCCGGCGGCTGACCGCCGCTCGACTGCAGCGCGGTCCAGAACGGGCCGGGCGCCACGACGTTGGCGCGGATGCCCTTTTCGAGCAGTTGCTTGGCCAGCGCCTTGGTATAGGCGACGATCCCCGCCTTGGTGGTGGCATAGTCGAGCAGGATCGCGGAGGGCTCGTAGGCCTGGATCGACGAGGTCGTGATCACCGAGGCGCCGGCCGGCAGATGCGGCACCGCGGCCTGCGTGATCCAGTGCATCGCATAGAGATTGGTCTTCATCGTCTTGTCGAAATCGTCGGAGGTCACCTCGGCGATCGACTTGCGGTTCTGCTGGCGGCCGGCGTTGATCACGAGCACGTCGAGCCCGCCGAGCCCATCGACCGCGGTCTTCACCAGTTCGCGGCACCAGGCCTCGTCGGTAATGTCGCCGGGTAGCGCGACCGCCGTGCGACCCTCGGCTTCGATCAGCGCAATCACCTCTTTCGCGTCGGGCTCCTCGCTCGGCAGATAGGCGATCGCGACGTCCGCCCCTTCGCGCGCGAACGCGATCGCGGCTGCACGGCCGACACCCGAGTCGCCGCCGGTGATCAGCGCCTTGCGTCCGGTCAGCCGGCCCGAGCCGCGATAACTCTCCTCGCCATGATCGGGCTTGGGGTCCATGTCCGCGGCGAGCCCGGGGACGGGCTGCGGCTGGCGCTTGAACGGCGGCTGCGGATATTGCGTGCGCGGATCCTGCATCGTGAGGCGGTCGGTCATCGGAAGCTCCTGATCGAGTGTCGTGAACAGGACGGTCGGCCGCCGTACGAGTTCCCGCAAAATCCGGTCTTATCCGATGCTTGGGGCCGATCGCGGCGGCGCGACGAAGATGGTGCCACGAACGCCGATCGCCAGCTTCGCGCGGCCACGACTATGTCGTACGCTGCGGATCGCCGATGCCGAGGAGGAACTGCCCGTGGAAGACCGAGAGATGCCGTCCGACGAACCCGAGGTGCGCTTGATCCCACTAGGCGAACCCGTCGTCGGCGGATTGGCGATCTTCGAGGGTTCGTCCGCCGGCGCGCGCAGCGTTCTGAGCGGCCTGTCGCCCGAAGACCGCGCCGAGCTGTCGGTCTGGACGCGCGGCCATATCTTCACACCGGGCGAATTCGAGGCCGAGCAGCCGGGCCACGAGCATGATCCGCTGGCATCGACCGGAGCCTAATAGGCCGACACCCTCATCCCGGACTTGATCCAAGATCCAGAGCACGGACGCCGCGTCCGAAGCTCTGGATCCTGACTTCGTCAGGATGACGGAAACGCCGTATCAGTGCTGCATCTGCAGGTTGGTCATCTGCTCCATCCCGCCCGGCATCATGTTGCCGTTGAGGTTGGCCATGATCCACAGCGAGCCCGCGACGACGAGGAACACGATCAGCACGCCGAAGGCGAGCGCGAGCACGTTGTTGGTGTTGTCGGGCCCGGTGGTGATGTGGAGGAAGAAGGCGAGATGGATGCCCATCTGCGCGATCGCGAGCACGCACAGCCCGATCGGCACGCCCGGCCCCCACAGCGAATGCGTCGCCGCGACCCAGAAGGAGGTGGCGGTAAGCCCCGTCGCGAGCACCAGCCCGACGGCATAGCCCAGCACGCCCGACAGCACCTTGCCGTGATCGTCGCCCGGCGCCAGATCCTGCTCGATCGTATCAGGTTCGAGGCTCATTGGCCGGCTCCCAGCAGATAGACGATGGTGAACAGCGCGACCCAGATGATGTCGAGCGCGTGCCAGAACAGGCTGAAGCAGAGCAACCTGCGCTGGATCGGCTGGGTGAAGCCCTTCGCCCAGATCTGCGCCATCATCGTACCCAGCCACAGCAGCCCCACCGAAACGTGCAGCCCGTGGCAGCCGACCAGCGTGAAGAAAGCCGACAGGAAGGCCGAACGCTGCGGCCCCGCACCGTGCGCGATCATGTCGGCGAACTCGTGCAGTTCGAGCGACAGGAAGGCGAATCCGAGCAGCCCGGTGACGAGCAGCCCGATCTGCGTCCACAGCATGTTCTTCGATGCGGCGGCGATCATCGCCAGCCCGCAGACGAAGCTCGAGAGCAACAGGCATGCGGTCTCGATCGCGACGTTCTTGAGATCGAACAGCTGCGCGCCCGTCGGCCCGCCCGCGGTCGCGTCCTTGAGCACCGCGTAGGTGGCGAAGATCGCCGAGAACATGATGATGTCGGAAAGCAGGAATATCCAGAAGCCGTAGCCCGTGATGATCCGCTTGCTCGCCGGCCCATGCGTTCCCGCGCCGATCGTCGTCTTGCTGTCGGGGCCGTGATGGCCGTGACCGCCTGGCGCGCGACCCAGCTTGTGCGGATCGTGGTGCGGATGGCGATCCGCGCGGCCGCCGCTTTCGGGGGTGCCGGCTCCGTTGATGACGGCCTCGCTCATGACGGGCGCCTCAGGCTGGGCAGCAGCACCTCGGTGCGGACGCGGCGGCGTTCGCGGTCGATGCGCGCCACCTCCTCGGCGGGAATCTCGTACTCGTCCTCGTCGCGCCACGCGAACCACACGAAGGTCGCGAACGCGCCCAGGAAGCCCAGGATCACCATCCACCAGATGTGCCAGATCATCGCGAAGCCCATCACCACCGCGAAGAAGGACGTGATGAACCCGGTCGCGCTGTTGTGCGGCATTTCGATCGCTTCATATTCGGGTTCGTCGACCAGCCGCTGCTGCTCGATCGCGGTGCGCTTGATGCCCCAATAGGCCTCCTCGCCTTCGACATTGGGCAGCACCGCGAAGTTGAACACCGGCGGCGGCGACGCCGTCGCCCACTCGAGGCTGCGGCCGTCCCACGGATCGCCGGTGAGATCGCGACGGTTGTCGCGGTCGCGGATCGAGACGATCAGCTGCGCGATCTGGCAGCCGATGCCGGCGGTGATGATCAGCGCGCCGACGCCGGCGAGATACAGCAGCGGCACCCAGGCTGGATCGTTGGTGTGCTGCATGCGCCGCGTCATCCCCATCAGGCCGAGCGCATAGAGCGGCATGAAGGCGAAGTAGAAGCCGATCGTCCAGCACCAGAAGGCGGCCTTGCCCAGCCCCTCGTGCAGCGTGAAGCCGAACGCCTTGGGGAACCAGTAGGTATAGCCCGCGAACGCGCCGAACAGCACGCCGCCGATGATGACGTTGTGGAAATGGGCGACCAGGAACAGCGAATTGTGCAGCACGAAGTCGGCGGGGGGCACGGCCATCAGCACGCCGGTCATCCCGCCAATTACGAAGGTCACGATGAAGCCCAGCGACCAGAGGATCGGCACCTCGAACCGGACGCGGCCGCCATACATGGTGAACATCCAGTTGAAGACCTTCACCCCGGTCGGCACCGCGATGATCATCGTCATCACCCCGAAAAAGCCGTTGACGTCGGCGCCCGCGCCCATCGTGAAAAAATGGTGCAGCCAGACGATGAAGGCGAGGATGCAGATCGTCATCGTCGCGATGATCATCGAGCGGTAGCCGAACAGCGGCTTGCCCGAGAAGGTCGAGATCACCTCGGAGAACACGCCGAACGCGGGCAAGATGAGGATGTACACCTCGGGATGCCCCCAGGCCCAGATCAGGTTCATGTACATCATCGAGTTGCCGCCGGCATCGTCGGTGAAGAAGTGGAAGCCGAGATAGCGGTCGAGCGACAGCATCGCGAAGGTCGCAGTGAGGATCGGGAAGGCGGCGACGATCAGCAGGTTGGAGGCGAGCGCGGTCCAGCAGAACACCGGCATGCGGGTCAGCGCCATGCCCGGCGCGCGCATCTTGAGGATCGTGGTGACGAGGTTGATGCCCGAGAGCAACGTCCCCACCCCTGCGATCTGCAGCGACCAGAGATAATAGTCGACGCCGACGCCCGGCGAATATTTGAGCTCGGATAGCGGCGGATAGGCGAGCCAGCCGGTACGCGCGAACTCGCCGATGACGAGGCTCATGTTGGTGAGCAGCACGCCCGAGGCGGTCAGCCACAGGCTCACCGAATTGAGCGTCGGGAAGGCGACGTCGCGTATGCCGAGCTGGAGCGGCACGGCAAAGTTCATCAGCCCGATGACGAACGGCATCGCGGTGAAGAAGATCATGATCGTGCCGTGCGCGGAGAAGATCTGGTCATAATGTTCGGGCGGCAGATAGCCCTGCGCGCCACCGGTCGCGAGCGCGAGCTGCGAGCGCATCAGCAGCGCGTCGGAGAAGCCGCGCAGCAGCATCACCATCGCCAGCATGCAATACATCACGCCGATCCGCTTGTGATCGACCGAGGTGATCCATTCCTTCCACAGATAGGGCCAGTGGCCCTTCACCGTGATCCAGGTGAGCAGCGATCCGATCACGACGATCAGGATCACCGAAGTGGCGAGCGGGATCGGTTCGTCGAACGGGATCGCCGCCCAGGTCAGCTTGCCCAGCATGTCAGTTCCTTTGCCCGGTCGGGCTGCGCGGCGAAACCTGCGCGTTGGGATATCCGCTCGTCGGCTCGCCCGAAGGCGGCGCCGTCTGCGCGACGATCGTTTCGAACAGCCCCGGCGTCACCGCGCGGTAGCTGTAGGGGGTGACGTTCTGGCTCTGCTTGGCGAGCGCGCCATAGCCCGCGGCATCGAGCATCGGGCCTACGCCCTTGGTGCGCGCCACCCAGGTAGCGAACAACTCGGGCGACAGCGCGTCGACGTTGAAGCGCATGTCGGAGAAGCCATCGCCGCTGAAATGCGCCGACAAGCCCGGATAGATGCCGGGCTTGTCCGCCATCAGGTTGAGCCGCGTCGTCATCCCCGCCATCGTGTAGATCTGCGTGCCGAGCTGCGGCACGAAGAAGCTGTTCCAGACGCTCGCGGAGGTCAGCCGGAAGCTGATCGGCGTGCCGGCGGGGACGACGAGCTTGTTGACGCTGGCGACGCCCTGGTCGGGATAGATGAACAACCATTTCCAGTCGAGCGACACGACCTCGACGGTGATGGGCTTGACCGTCGAAACCAGCGGCTTGGGCGGATCGAGATCGTGGCTGCCGACCCAGCCGATGCCGCCGAGCAGCAGCACGACCATCGCGGGGATGGCCCAGACGATCATCTCGATCCGGCCGGAATATTCCCAGTCGGGCAGGTATGTCGCCTTGTCGTTCGACGCGCGGAACCACCAGGCCACGCCCAGCGTCGCGAGGATCGTGGGGACGACGATCGCGAGCATGATGCCGAGCGAATTGAGCAGGATGAGCTTTTCGGCGGCGCCGACCGGGCCGCGCGGATCGAGCACGCCTTCGGAACAGCCGCCGAGCGACATCGCGGCGACGAGACCGAGTACCGCGAGGAGCGGTTTCACCCGGCCCGCATCACGATGAGAACAACGCATCGACGGTTTGCCTTCTCACAACGTCCGCAGCGGGCGCTGTCATGCGAGTGCAAACATAGCAAGCGGTGCGACTGTTCCGCGGGATGCGAGATTTGCCGACGCCGATGCACGGACTGCATCTTGCGCCGTGCGAGATAGCATAAACATCCTCACCCGCCAGGGGAGAGGGAGACCATCCAAAGGACGGGGAGGGGGAGGACGGCGGTATCTTCTCACTGCGAAGACGCCGCCGTCCTCCCCCTCCGTCGCCTTCGGCGCCACCTCCCCCTGGCGGGGGGG
>CAXTVK010000066.1:0-15201 GCA_964247655.1 uncultured Sphingomonadaceae bacterium
TCGAGCCGGTGCTCGGCGACGCCGAGGGCATCAAGCTCGCCTGGCGCCCGCAGACGCAGGTGACGCTCGAGACCGTGGAGGATGCAGCCCTGCTGATGAAGCTGATCGACACGCTCGACGAGGACGACGACGTCCAGACGGTGTGGGCGAACTACGACGTCTCCGACGAGATCATGGAGCAGATCGGTTGACCCTGTTCATCCTCCCCTTTCAGGGGAGGGGGACCATGCGCAGCATGGTGGAGGGGTATTGGCCGGGCGAGCCGGTTGCGGCCTCGCGTGACAGCTCCGGATTACCCAGCCGCCACCCCTCCACCACCGGCTTCGCCGGCGGTCCCCCTCCCCTTGCAGGGGAGGATGGGGTGGCATGCTGATCCTTGGCCTCGATCCTGGCCTCGGCACCACCGGCTGGGGGCTGATCGCCGCCGACGGCAACCGCTTGAGCCACGTCGCCAACGGCCAGATCCGCACCGAGGTGTCGATGCCACTGCCGCGGCGGCTAGCGCTGCTGCACGGCGCGATCGTCGAGGTGATCCGCGGCCACCGCCCCGAAGGCGCGGCGGTCGAGGAGGTGCTCGGCAACAGCAACGCGCAGTCGACGCTTAAACTCGGCCAGGCGCGCGGTATGGCGCTGCTCGCGGCGGCGCAGGCCGAGCTGATCATCGGTGAATATCATCCCTCCGTGGTCAAGAAGGCGGTGGTCGGCACCGGCGGCGCGGACAAGAAACAGGTGCAGGCGATGGTCCAGCGGCTGCTCCCCGGCGTCAAGCTGACCGGCGCCGACGCCGCCGACGCGCTCGCGGTCGCGATCACGCATGCGCACCATGTCGCCAGCGCGCGCGCGATGATGCGGCGCGCTTCATGAGGATGTCGTCGTGATGATCGCGCGGCTGACCGGCATACTCGCGGAGACCGGCGCGGATCATGCGGTGATCGACGTGCAGGGCGTCGGCTATCTCGTCCAGCTTTCGGGCCGCACCTTGCAGGCGCTCGGCGGCATCGGCGGCGAGGTGAAGCTGCTCACCGACATGCAGGTGCGCGAGGACGCGATCACGCTGTTCGGCTTCGGCTCGTCGGCCGAACGCGACTGGTTCCGGTTGCTGACCAGCGTGCAGGGCGTCGGCGGCCGCGTCGCGCTCGCGATCCTGACCGTGCTCGCCCCCGACGAAGTGTCGCGCGCCGTCGCGTCGGGCGACAAGGCGATGATCGCAAGAGCGAATGGCGTAGGCCCCAAGCTCGCGCTGCGCATCGTCACCGAACTCAAGGACAAGGCGGGCCCCGCGCTCGGCCCCGTGGTCAGCGGCACGGCGCCTGCGGGCGGCGCGGTGCAGGACGCGCTGTCGGCGCTCGCCAATCTCGGCTTCCGCCCCGCCGAGGCGTCGGCCGCGGTCGGCGCGGCGTCGGACGAGCTCGGTGAGGGCGCGACGCTCGACAATCTCGTCCGCCTCGCGCTGCGCAAGGCGTCGAAGGCATGAGCGGCCTCGACGGCAGCGTCGCCGAGCTGCGCGCGCGGCTCGAGGGATCGCCCGAGGAGGCCGCCGCGCTGCTCCGCGAGGGCGCCGAGGCGGGGCTGCCCGAGGCGCAGGCCGCCTATGGCCAGATCCTGCTCGACGGGCACGGCGTCGCCGCCGATCTCGAGGCAGCGCTGCGCTGGTTCCGCGAGGCGGCGTCGCATGGCCACGTCATGGCGATCAACATGATCGGGCGCTGCCACGAAAAGGGCTGGGGCACGCCCGTCGACCGCGATGCCGCCGCGCGCTGCTTCCGCGTCGCCGCCGAACGCGGGCTCGATTGGGGCATGTACAACTATGCCGGCGCGCTCGGGCTCGGAGCGGGCGTGCCGCAGGACGAGGCGGCGGCGATGGGCTGGTTCCAGCGCGCCGCCGCGATGGGCCACGCCAAGTCGATCAACTTCGTCGGCGGCTATCACGAGGAAGGCCGGCTGACCGTCCGCGACATGGCCAAGGCCGCCGAATGCTACCGGCTCGCGGCGCAAGCCGGCGATTTCCGCGGCCAATTCAACCTGGCGCGCCTGCTCGCCGAAGCCGGCCGGATCGACGAAGCGCTCGACTGGATTTTTCGCGCAGGCGACACCGCCTCGCCGGCGTTCAAGGCGAAGATGCGCGTCTATTGCGAAGCGGCGCCCGTGCCTGCGCTCAACGCGGCGGCGGAGCGCCTGCGTTAAGCATCCGCGTCGCGCGCACTGCCTCGCTTCGATACGCCGGGCGCCCCGACCCGCTCGACCGCGCGACCGAACGCGATAGACAGCGGGGATGACCGGGACTCGTCTCAAAGCCCCTGCCGGCACCGCCCAGCCAGCGGGCTCGCGCCCGTGGTGGGATCATCCCGCCTACGCCTGGCTGCTGATCCTCGGCATGGGCGTACCGATGCTGTGGCCGGGCGTGATCCCGATCACCGATCTGCCCGGCCATATGGGGCGCTACGCGGTGCAGCTGCATGCCGGCCATGCGCCGCTGCTCGATCGCTGGTACACGATCACGTGGCGGCCGATCGGCAATCTCGGCGTCGATCTGCTGATGATCCCGCTCGGCGCGCTGATCGGGATCGAGCCCGCCGCCAAGCTGATCGTGATGGCGATCCCGCCGCTCACCGCCGCGGGCTTCCTGCTCGTCGCGCGCGAGACGCACCGCACGCTGCCACCGACCGCCGCCTTCGCGCTGCCGCTGGCGATGGGCTATCCCTTCCACTTCGGCTTCGTCAATTTCGCCTTCTCGATGGGGCTGGCGTTCTGCGCCTTCGGCCTGTGGCTGCGCATGACGCGGCTGGGGCAGGTGCGGGCGCGGGCATTCTTGTTCGTGGGCGTCGCGGTGCTGGTGTGGCTGGCGCATGCGTTCGGCTGGGCGGTGCTCGGGCTGCTCTGCTTCGGCGCGGCGCTGGTCGCGTGTCATGCCGAGGGGCGCGGCACGGTGCGGACGCTGTGGCAGGCCGCGCTCGACTGCCTGCCGCTCGCGGTGCCGCTGCTGCTGATGCTCGCGTGGCGCAGCGGCGGCACGGGTGCGAGCAGCGGCTTCTTCGACTGGTACGGCAAATATGGCTGGCTGCAGAGCGTCCTGCGCGATCACTGGAAGCCGCTCGACGGGGATAGCGCCGAGCTGCTGGTGCTGATCGTCGCGCTCGGCGCGGTCGGCGTGTTCCGGTTCGAGCGGACGCTGCTCGTCGCGACGGTGCTGCTGACGCTCGCCTATTGCGCGTTGCCGCAGATCGCGCTCGGCTCGCACTATGCCGACATGCGGCTCGCACCCTATCTGTTCGCGACCGCGCTGCTTGCGCTGGGGCCGAGGCCCGATCGGCCGCGGATGCTGTCGACCGGCTTCGCGGTCGCGGCACTTCTGTTCTGGGCGGTGCGGATCGGCGCGACCGCCGCGAGCCTCCATCTCCACGGACTCGACTACGACCGGCAGCTCGCCGCGGTCGATCACATCCCCGTCGGCGCGCGCGTCTATGCGCTGGTAGCACCACCGTGCGGGCATGGCTGGGATGGGCCGCGGCTCGATCATCTGCCCAGCATCGCGATCGTCCGCCGCAGCGCGTTCACCAACGACCAGTGGGCCGAACCCGGCGGTCAGCTGCTGACGGTGAAACCGGGCTTGCCCGCCGATTTCGCGGTGAGCCCGTCGCAGCTTGTGCGGCTGCCCGACTGCGACCGCCCCGAGCCGCCGCTCGGCGACCGCCTGGCGACCTTCCCGCGCGAAAAGTTCGATATGGTGTGGCTGCTCGGCGTACCGCCCGCCGCGCGCCCGATCGATCCGGGATTGCGACCGGTATGGCAGAGCGCGGACGGCGCGCTCTACCGGATCGTCAGGCCGCGGCGCTGATCGCTCGCCCGTGCTCCTGCGGACGCAGGAGCCCAGGGCTTCAAGCGCCGTGGCCTTCTACCTGGGCTCCCGCCTACGCGGGAGCACGGGCATGTCGTCTTAGAGCGCGACCTCGGCGATGTTGTCCTTGTAGCTCGCCTTGGGATCCTTGCCGAACAGACGCGTGATCGCGGCGCCGATGCTCGATCCGCCCAGCCATATCTCGGCCTTCTCGGTGTCGAGGCGGAGCAGCGCCAGCTTGGGATCGTCGCGCCCGCCCTCGAACCAGGCGGCGACGTGGCTGTTCCACAGCCGGTCGATCGTTGCAGGGTCATTGTCGAGCACCAGATCGCCGTGGATGCTGGCGAACACGTCGTGGCCCTTGCCGGTATAGGTCGCGATCGCACGGTGGCTCTCGCCCAGCGCGGCGATCAGCCCGTTGTCCTTGTTGGCGAAGAAGTAGAGCGGGCCGCTGTCGCCGGTCTCGGTCTGCGCGGTCATCGGCTGGACATGGCCGTCGCGCGCGCCGTCGAGCCCGAGCATGACGAACGGGCTGGCCTTGAGGTCCTTCCAGAAACGGGCTTCGATCGTGGCGTCGTCGGGCATGATATTCTCCTCTGTCGCGGTGATAACCCGTGGGACGCATGGCCCGTTCCGCGGCTTGCCCCCGGTGCCGCGGCGACCTACGCCTGTGCCACGCAATAGGAGTGACGATGCAGACGAAGCGAGTGACCTGGGGTGTGCTGGCACTAGGTGCGGTCGCGGCGGCTCCAGCGCAGGTGCCCGCGCCGGTGACGCCGCCGCATCCCGTCCTGATCGTGCCGCCTTGCGTGCGACCGCCCGGATTCCCTAATTGGGGGCGAACCCATTGGGGGGCGGCCCCGATCTGGCTCGGCGGCAGTCCGACGCCCCCATTGACGCTGGATGATACGGCGAAACTGCTGCTTGCGCCGATCGGTGCGGTGAAGCTGGCGGTTCCGCTCGGCAAGCCGGCGCAGCCCGACGATCATGGCGGTCTCGTCGCCTTCCACGTAACTGCGAGCGGCACCTATCGCATCGCGCTCGGCGGCCGCGCGTGGATCGACATCGTGCGTGAGGGCAAGGTCGTTGCCTCGGTCGCGCATGCGATGGGTCCAGCCTGTTCGGGGCTCGCCAAGATGGTCGATTTCCGGCTCGAGCCCGGTGCCTACACGATCCAGCTCTCGGCCGCCGCCGACCCGACGCTGCGGATCGCGATCACGCGATTGCCGTAGCATGTTACCCGGCGAACGCCGGGGGCCCAGGGTTTCCCGCGTGGCGCTCGCGGCTCTGGGCCCCAAGTTCGCCGGAGGACGGCGTGCAAGCTTCTGCGGCTGGCGTCCAACAAACGGAACGGCTAGGCAACATCGCTGATGGCCGAACCTGACCGCCTGATCGCCGCCGCCCGCGCGCCCGAGGATATCGACGCCGCGCTGCGCCCGAAGACGCTCGACGATTTCGTCGGCCAGAAGGCGGCGCGCGAAAACCTGCGCGTGTTCATCGGTGCCGCCAAGGCACGCGGCGAGGCGATGGACCATGTGCTGTTCTTCGGTCCGCCCGGGCTCGGCAAGACGACGCTCGCACAGATTGTCGCGCGCGAGCTCGGCGTCGGCTTTCGCGCCACGTCGGGGCCGGTGGTCGCCAAGGCGGGCGATCTCGCCGCGCTGCTGACCAATCTCGAGGAGGGCGACGTGCTCTTCATCGACGAGATCCACCGGCTCCAGCCCGCGGTGGAAGAGGTGCTCTATCCCGCGATGGAGGACCGCGTGCTCGATCTGATGATCGGCGAGGGGCCGTCGGCGCGCTCGGTCCGCATCGAGCTGCCGCGCTTCACGCTGGTCGGCGCGACGACCCGCCAGGGCCTGCTGACGACCCCCTTGCGAGATCGCTTCGGCATCCCGATCCGTCTGCAATTCTATACGGTCGACGAGCTCGAGCATGTCGTCTCGCGCGCGGCGCGGCTGATGGCGATGGGGCTCGCGCCCGACGGCGCGACCGAGATCGCCCGCCGCGCGCGGGGCACGCCGCGCATCGCCGGCCGCCTGCTGCGCCGCGTCCGCGACTTCGCGCACATGGCGGGCGATCTCGTGGTGGACAAGAAGGTCGCCGATGCGGCGCTCACCCGGCTCGAGGTCGACGGCCTCGGGCTCGACGCGATGGACCGCCGCTATCTGCTGATGATCGCCGACGTCTATCGCGGCGGCCCGGTCGGCGTCGAGACGCTCGCGGCGGGGCTCTCGGAACCGCGCGACACGGTGGAAGAGGTGATCGAGCCGTATCTGATCCAGCTCGGGCTGTTGGCACGCACCGCACGGGGGCGGTGCCTGACCGGGCGGGCGTGGACGCATCTGGGGCTGCCGCAGCCGGCGGGGAGCCAGGACGGGTTGTTCGACACGTAAGGCTCACACTTCCACCACCGTTCGTCCTGAGTAGCCATTGAGCTTGTCGAAATGGCGTATCGAAGGAGGCTGGCTTGGCGCCTGCCATGTCCTTCGATACGGGCCTTCGACTTCGCTCAGTCCCTACTCAGGACGAACGGTGGTGGGGTTGGAGACGGCCAATGCCGGGCTTGCGCCGCCCCCCCGAACCGCTAGACCCCGCGCAGATGGTAAACGACGTGCTTGATCGCCCGGCGACCGGCCGCATCGCCGATGGCGAGCACCGCTTTCCGCTGCGCGTCTATTACGAGGACACCGATCTCTCGGGCGCGGTCTACCACGCCAATTATTTGCGCTTCATGGAGCGCGCGCGCTCGGACATGCTGCGCGGCGCGGGCATCGACCAGCGCGCCGCGCACGAGGACGGGACCGGCACCTACGCCATCGCCAACCTTGCGATCCGCTACCGCGCGCCCGCCAAACTCGAAGACGATCTGCTCGTGGTGAGCAAGGTCATGGATACGAAGGCCGCGTCCTGCGTCATTCACCAGAGGGTCATGCGCGGCGAGGTTTGTCTGGCCGATGCGGAGATCGTCGCGGCCTTCGTCTCGCCCGAGGGGCGGCCGCGACGGCAGCCGTCCGCGTGGCGCGACGCATTCCGGCTGCTCCAGGGGCCGGCACAGAGGGCCAATAAAAATGGAGTGTAACACCGAATGACTCCGCAAATCGCGACAGATGCCGCGACGATGTCGCCGCTCGCGCTGTTCCTGCAGGCCGATATCGTCGTCAAGATCGTGATGGTCGGGCTGCTCGCCGCCTCGGTGTGGACGTGGGCGATCATCGTCGGCCACGGCGCGCGGCTCAAGCGCATCGCGGCCAAGTCGGCGAAGTTCGAGCGCGACTTCTGGGCGGCCGAGGACATCGACAATTTCTACACCGCCAACCGCGGCAACGAGCTGCCCTCGGCCAAGGTGCTGGGCGCGGGCGTCACCGAATGGCGGCGCTCGACCGCGGGCAAGAAGATCGACCGCGACGGCACGCGCGCCCGGCTGGCGACCACCATGGGCGCCGCCACCGCCGCCGAGGTCGACCGGCTGTCGGACCGGTTGAACATCCTCGCGACGATCGGGTCGGTCGGGCCGTTCGTGGGGCTGTTCGGCACGGTGTGGGGGATCATGCGCAGCTTCACCTCGATCGCGGCGCAGCAGAACACCTCGCTGGGCGTCGTGGCGCCCGGCATCGCGGAGGCGCTGTTCGCGACCGCGCTGGGGCTGTTCGCGGCGATCCCCGCGGTGATCGCCTACAACCGCCTCAGCCACGGCATCAACAAGCTCGAGGCGCGGCTGCATCGCTTCGCCGATGGCTTCCACGCGACGCTTAGCCGCGAGCTCGAGGACGAGTGATGGCTCGCCTCGCCATTTCCGTTGCGATTCCCCTCCCTGAAAGGGAGGGGTTAGGGGTGGGTTCGTCTCTGCAGAAGCGCCGCGCCCGCCCCCTGCGAACCCACCCCCATCCCCTCCCTTTCAGGGAGGGGGGTAGATAATGTCGATGGGTCCCACACCCTCGGGCGGCCGCGGTAGCCGGCGGGCGCCGATGGCGGAGATCAACGTCACGCCGCTGGTCGACGTGATGCTGGTGCTGCTGATCATCTTCATGATCACCGCCCCGCTGCTGATGACCGGCGTGCCGATCAACCTGCCCGACAGCCGCGCCAAGGCGCTCGAGCAGCCCAAGAAGCCGATCCAGATCTCGATCGACGCGCAGGGCCAGGTGTTCGTCGACGACGATGCGGTGACGTCGGCCGAGCTGCCCGATCGCCTCGCCGCGATCGCCGCCAGGCAGACGCCCGGCGCCGATCCGCAGGCGATATTCTTGCGCGCGGACAAGGCGCTCGATTACGGCGCGGTCGATCGGCTGCTCGGCGAGCTCAACCGCGCCGGGCTCAACAAGGTCTCGCTCGTCTCGACCGCGGCGGACGAGCGCAAGTAACGCGATGGAGCGCGCCGAACGGATCGGATTTGGCGTCGCGCTGGTCGGCCACGCCCTGCTGTTCGCGGCGCTGTCGCTGAGCCTGCTCGCCGCGCGCATCCCCAAGCCGCCCGTCGCGCAGACGATGGACGTGCAACTGGTCAAGGACGTCGGGCCGACCTCCGCCGCGCCCAAGGTCAGCCAGGAAGCGCCCGCGCCGTCGGAGGCGCCCGACCAGGGCCTGCCCGACGACACCACGCCCCCGCCGCCTGCGCCGGCGCCTGAACCGAAACCGCAACCCAAGCCGACGCCGCCGAAGCCGACACCCGCTCCGCCGAAACCCGAGCCCAAGCCGACTCCGGTGAAGCCCGAGCCCAAACCCAAGCCCGAGAAGCCCAAGCCGGAAAAGCCGAAGCCCGAGAAGCCCGCGCCCGACAAACCGGCGCCCGAGAAGCCGACCAAGGCCGCGCCCGCCAAACCGACCAAGGCTGCCCCAACCAAGCCGAGCAAGGCGACGGGCCTCTCGTCCGATTTCCTGAAGGACCTGCCGCAGGACAAGCCCGGCACAGGCAAGCCCAAGGGCTCGCGGCTCGGCAGCGATTTCCTCAAGGGCCTGTCGCCCGACAAGAGCCCCGGCAAGGCGAGCGCGCCGCATGCCTCGGCGGTGTCGGCACGATCGATGTCGGGGCTGGTCGGGCTGATCGCGGCGCGCGTGAAGCCGTGCTACAACCCGCCCGCGGGTGGTGCCGACGCCGGCTCGATCACGACGACGCTGAGCATCCGAATGAACAAGGACGGCACGGTGGCGTCGGTGACGCCGGGCGCGCAGTCCGGGGTGAACGGTTCGAACAGCGCCTATGCCAAGCAGATGGCGGATGCCGCGCGCCGCGCCGTGCTGCGCTGCTCGCCGATCACGGGGCTGCCGCCCGAACTCTATGACGGCGGCTGGGACGATTTCGATTTTCGGTTCAAGCCGGACCAGATGCAATGAGGGAGAAGACGATGAAGGCCCGCCTGATCGCCGCCGCGCTGACGCTGCTTGGCTCGACCGCCGCGCTCGCGCAGGTGCCCGCGACGCAAGCCGCGCCGGGCGCCGGCCCCGCGCCGGGCCAGCGGCTGGTGGTCGACATCACCGGCGGCATCTCGCAGCCGATGCCGATCGCGATCCCCGCGATGCCGACGCCGGTGGTCGCGCACAGCGCCGCCGGGCAGACCGATGCGCTGGGCGTTCAGGTCGCCAAGATCGTGCTCGACGATCTCAAGGGCTCCGGCCTGTTCAAGCCCGTCGCCGCCGATCACGCGGTCGGCTTCCCGCAGGTCACCGCGCCCGATTACGGCTATTGGGACGGCACCGGCGCCTCCGCGCTCGTCCAGGGCTTCGTCCAGGCCAATGGCGACGGCACGCTCACCGTCGGCTGCTATCTCTACGACGTCTCCGCCAAGCAGGAGCTCGCGCGCCAAGGCTTCGTCGTCTCGCCCGCGCAGTGGCGCCGCGCCGCGCACAAATGCGCCGACACCGTCTACACGCGCGTCACCGGCGAAGGCCCCTATTTCGACAGCCGCGTCGCCTATGTCTCCGAGACCGGCCCCAAGAATCACCGCGTGAAGCGCCTCGCGATCATGGATCAGGACGGCGCCAACCATCATTTCCTCACCAACGGCCAGTCGCTCGTGCTGACTCCGCGCTTCGCGCCGAGCCAGCAGCAGATCGTCTACATGGCGTTCACCAACAACCGCCCGCGCATCTATTCCTACAATGTTGCGACGGGGCAGCAGCGGCTGGTCGTCGATGCGCCCAACATGACGCTCTCGCCGCGCTTCTCGCCCAACGGCCAGTCGATCGTCTATTCGATGTCGGTCGGCGGCAACACGCAGATCTACCGCGTCCCCGCAGGCGGCGGTTCGCCCACCCGACTCACCAACGCGCCCGGCATCAACACCGCGCCCTGCTATTCGCCCGACGGCTCGCGCATCGTGTTCGAGAGCGATCGGTCTGGCGGCCAGCAGCTCTATGTGATGGATGCCGACGGCGGCAACCAGCACCGCATCAGCTTCGGCGGCGGGCGTCATGCGACCCCGGTGTGGAGCCCGCGCGGCGATCTGATCGCCTTCACCAAGATCGGCGGCGGCTTCGCGGTCGGCGTGATGGCCCCAGACGGCTCGGGCGAGAAGACGCTGACGCACGGCTGGCAGGACGAGGGGCCGAGCTGGTCGCCCAACGGCCGCGTCATCATGTTCTTCCGCACCGGCCAGGGCTCGGGCAAAGCGGACCTGTGGTCGGTCGATCTCACCGGGGTCAACGAGCGCCGCATTCCGACGCCGCTGGACGGATCCGATCCGGCCTGGTCGCCGTTGCTGCCGTGAGGCGTGGCGCGGGAGCGGTACGACGAAGCGGCGGGGTTGACCGCTCACGAAACGAACCTAAGCCTTCCAGTCGATCCATGGGGGCGTCCAGGGCACCCAAGAGGAGAACGAGATGACTGCCAGAACAACCACGGTGCTCACGGTCGCCGCGATGCTCGCCTTGGCCGGCTGCGGCCACAAGAAGCCCAAGCAGCTTCCCCCGCCGCCGCCCGAATCCTCGATGCCGAGCAATGACAATGGTTCGTCTTCGGGCAATGTCGGCGGCAGCATCGTGCCGGGTTCGCGCGCGGACTTCCTCCAGCAAGTCGGCACCGACACAGTGCATTTCGACACCGACAAGTCCGACGTCAACAGCGAAGGGCAGGGCATCCTCGCGCAGCAGGCCAAGTGGCTGGTCGCGCACCCCCGCGTCCGCGTCACGCTCGAAGGCCATTGCGACGAGCGCGGCACGCGCGAATACAACCTCGCGCTCGGCGATCGCCGCGCCACCTCGGCGAAGAACACGCTCGTGTCGGCGGGCGTCTCGGCGGACCGCATCAACACGATCAGCTACGGCAAGGAGCGCCCGGTCGCGACCGGCTCCGACGAATCGAGCTGGGCCCAGAACCGCCGCGCCGTGACGGTGGTGCCGCAATAGGCCTTCCAATCCTCCCCGACTTTCGTCGGGGAGGGGGACCGACGCCGCAGGCGTTGGTGGAGGGGAATCGACGCAGGCGCTGCGTTTGAAGCCATCCCCCTCCACCACTCGCTGCGCGAGCGGTCCCCCTCCCCGGGAAATCCCGGGGAGGATTTGCTATCAATTATATTTCGGCTTCATCGCCACCCGCCCGGCGAACGCATCGTCGAGCATCTTCGCGAGCCTGAGCCCGCCTTTCAGCACCTGCGATCGCACCACCGGGATCAGCGTCTCGATCTGCGCCTCGTCGAGCCCCGCATCGGCGGGCGACGTCGCGGGGCAGGCGGGCGCATGCGTGGCAGCCGGATAGACGGTGTCGTGCGCGATCTGCCAGCTTTCGCGCGCCCAATCCTCGACACTGCCCTGCGCCATCGCCGCGCGGCTTGCCGGCGTGGTGCCGAGCAGCAGGCCCTTCGCATTCCCCGGCGGCGTCGAGATCGCGCGATCCGCGAGCAGCCCGTCCCACACCGAATGGAGATTGGTGTGCAGGATCGCGCCGTAATGGACCTTGAGCTTGTTGCCGCCCTGATCCCCGTCGCGCTCCGAGGCGTGGAGCGGTTGGTGCAGGTCGCCGACGAAGTGGACGAGGAACACCAGCGCCATCAGCCGCTCGCGCGGATTGAGCGTCTTGTCGGCGAGCAGCCGCTGGTTGCGTGCGATCTGGCTGGTGACGCAGTTGCCGCCCGCGCACGAGCTCTTGAGATCGAACGGCCTGCACACATCGACATCGACGAAATGCCAGTTGTACGCATAGCTGAACCGGTCGCCGAGCGTCTTGACGCAATCGGGCCAGACCGAGGCCTGCTCGATCGTGCGCGCGGGGCAGGTCGGCGTGTCGAGCAGCTTCGATTGGCGGAGCAGCGCGTCGATCCCGGCGCGCGTCTGTGGCGTGACCTCGAGCATGGCGATCGTCGCGACGGTCTGGTGGCCGTACTCCCACCACGCGGCGGCGGGGGAGGCGGGCAGCAGGACCGCGATCAGCGCGGCAAGCAACAGGCGGATACGCATCTTTGTCTTTCCTCGTTCTCCCGCGCATGCGGGAGCCCAGGGCCGCGGGCGCGGCGCGTGAAGCTCTGGACCCCCCCTTCGCGGGGGAACGGCTGCGTAACCCACAAGCGCGTCGCGCGCATTACCGAACCGACACGCGTTCATTCGTCGCCGAAGATCGCGACCTCCGCCACGCGATCGTGTGCCACCACCCCGCGGTACATGCCCGGCGTGTTGAACGCGTGGATCGCGCGGCCGTCGGGGGTGACCGCGATGAAGCCGCCCTTGCCGCCGAGCGCGCCCAGTTCCTCGATCATCGCGGTGGCCACCACCTCGGGGCTCTCGCCCGTCAGCCGCAGCCGCGCGGAAAATTCGTGCGCGAAGGCGAGGCGGATGAAATGCTCGCCCGATCCCGTGCAGCTGATCGCCGCCGCCCGGTCGTCGGCATAGGTGCCCGCGCCGATCAGCGGCGAATCGCCGATCCGGCCCCAGCGCTTGGCGGTGAGCCCGCCGGTCGAGGTCGCGGCGGCGACATGGCCGGCGTCGTCGACCGCGACCGCGCCGACCGTCCCGTATTTCATCCCCGAATCGAACGGCGCGTCGGGCCGCGCCTTGATCTCGTCGAGCTGGCGGCGGCGTTCGGGGATCGCGAACCAGGCCTGGTCCGCCTGCGGCTGGCCGTGTTCGGCCGAGAAGGCGTCGGCGCCCGCGCCCGAGAGCAGGACATGCGCGCTCTCGGTCATCACCGCGCGCGCGAGCGTCACCGGATTGCGGGTCGCCGAGACGCTGGCGACCGCGCCGGCGTCACGCGTTTGTCCGTCCATGATCGCGGCGTCGCATTCGATCCGGCCGTCCCAGGTGAACACCGATCCGCGTCCGGCGTTGAAGGCGGCATCGTCCTCGAGCACGCGCACCGCCGCCTCGACCGCGTCGAGGGCGGCACCGCCGTCGCGCAGGACCGCCGCTCCGGCGTCGAGCGCCGCCGCCAGCCCGGCACGACCCGCCTGCTCGTCGGCCTCGCTCAGATGGCCGCGCCGCATCGCGCCTGCGCCGCCGTGGATCATCAACGTCCAACTCATCTCTTTGTCCTTCCGTCATCCCCGCGCCGGCGGGGATCCGTAAACGCGGCGTCCGCTCATCATCCGTGCGCGTCCAGGGGCGTCGCGCGTATCGATTCCCGCCTGCGCGGGAATGACGGGCTTGTAAGGTCGGCGGCGCTTACTTTTGTAACGCCGAGCGCCTATAGAGGGACCCGAACACAACCGCGAGTATAACCATGTCCCTTCGTCCGTGGCGCGACATCACCCGCCGCCAGAGCCGCCAGATCATGGTCGGCAACGTCCCCGTCGGCGGCGACGCGCCGATCTGCGTGCAGACGATGACCAACACGCTCACCACCGATATCAAGGGCACGATCGACCAAATCCGCCGCTGCGAGGAGGCCGGGGTCGACATCATCCGCGTCTCCTGCCCCGACGAGGAATCGACCGCTGCGCTCAAGCAGATCGTGCGCGCCGCCAAGGTGCCGATCGTCGCGGACATCCACTTCCACTACAAGCGCGCGCTCGAGGCGGCCGACGCGGGCGCGGCCTGCCTGCGCATCAACCCGGGCAATATCGGCTCGTCGGCGCGTGTCCAGGAAGTGGTCAACGCCGCCAAGGCCAATGGCTGCGCGATCCGCATCGGCGTCAATGCGGGATCCCTCGAGAAGGACCTGCTCGAGAAATATGGCGAGCCCTGCCCCGAGGCGCTGGTCGAGAGCGCGCTCGATCACATCAAGCTGCTCCAGGACGCCGATTTCCACGAGTATAAGGTCGCGGTGAAGGCGTCCGACCTGTTCCTCGCGGTCGCCGCCTATCAGCAGCTCGCCGAGGTCGTCGACTGCCCGCTGCATCTCGGCATCACCGAGGCGGGCGGGCTGATCGGCGGTACGGTCAAGTCGTCGATCGGGATGGGCTCGCTGCTCTGGTTCGGCATCGGCGACACGATCCGCGTCTCCTTGTCGGCCGAGCCAGAGGAGGAGGTCCGCGTCGGCTACGAGATGCTGAAAGCGCTGGGGCTTCGCACCCGCGGCGTCCGCGTCGTCTCGTGCCCCTCGTGCGCGCGCCAAGGCTTCGACGTGATCCGTACGGTGGAAAAACTCGAGGAGCGCCTCAAGCATATCTCGACGCCGCTCTCGCTGTCGGTGCTCGGCTGCGTCGTCAACGGCCCCGGCGAGGCGCGCGAGACCGACATCGGCGTCACCGGCGGCGGCAACGGCAAGCACATGATCTATCTGTCGGGGATCACCGACCACACGATCCAGAACGAGGACATGGTCGAGCACGTCGTCCGGCTGGTCGAAGCGAAGGCCGCCGAGATCGAGGCGCACAAGGCGGCCGCGGAGCTGCAGGCCGCCGAGTGATCGCCGCGCTCCTGCTGGGGCTGGTCGCGGTCGGCCCGGTCGCATCGACCGACGATCAGCACCAGATCGTCGTGATGGGCTGGGACGCGAGCACCAAGAGCTGCAGCGCCAAGGTGCGCGGAATCGAGGTCGGCGATCCGACCACCGACGACACGCAGGCGGCGCTGACGCGCCTGCTCCCCGATCACGGCCGCCCGATCGAGCTGCACGGCGCGACCGACGTCCCCTATGCGTGCGTAAGCGGGCTGGTCTCCGCGATGCAGACCGACGGCTATCGGTTCAAGGTCGGGGCTACGCCGGAAGCGGGGCGGTGATCTCCCCTCCCTGAAAGGGAGGGTCGGGGGTGGGTTCGTCTGGGGTGGGCCGAACCGTGATACGGAGAGCGACCCACCCCTAACCCCTCCCTTTCAGGGAGGGGGACGGATGGCGCTCCCTTCCAAAGACGCAGCTCGCCTGTCAGGGTCGCGCTCTGCCCCATCTGGAGTGCGCGTTTTGCCCCTCATGCTGTCGATCTCGC
The DNA here is from genome assembly GCA_964247655.1 of uncultured Sphingomonadaceae bacterium. Taxonomy (GTDB): domain Bacteria; phylum Pseudomonadota; class Alphaproteobacteria; order Sphingomonadales; family Sphingomonadaceae; genus Solisphingomonas. Next base: position 15,127 of record CAXTVK010000066.1, read on the forward strand.
CGCGAGCCGCCCGATGACCATCGCGATCCGCCCCGCGTCCCCCGGCGACGAAGCCGAGATCCTGCGCATGATCCG
>CAXTVK010000067.1:0-14968 GCA_964247655.1 uncultured Sphingomonadaceae bacterium
CCTGGCACAAGGTGTCGCCCCCGACACCGAGCCGGAAACTGTCGGTCATGCTCGGGCGGACGATCGGTGCCGCGCCGATCGTCGTCACGGAAACGATCGCCAGGAACGCGATCAGCAACATGCGCATATCCGCCGATTCCCCTACCTGCCGGCAAATGGTCGCCTCGGGTAGAGGCGGGCCAGGTGATGGACGCAGGCGCTACAGGTGAAGCGAACGGTGCGGTCTGCCGACGGGCAGGGGTCGCGTTACTGTTACTCGCTAATCACGCGGAGCCCACCGCGCCGTGGATGCTCGGCGCCGGTGGCTCGAATCAATGTCTCGAATATTCGAAGAACTGAACCAGGAAGGTAAGCAGGCTTGCGGTCAGCCCGACGAGAAACACGCGGTAGGCGTAGCCTAGCCAATAATATTTACGTTTGAACAGCACCGTGCCGTTTTGATAGATGTCGCGCGCCATCGTCCGGTAGATCGACTCGTCGTGGCGCAGCACTTCGAGTATCCGCTCGATATATTCGTCTTCGGAAAAGCGTTTGAAAGACCCGAAGAACAACAGGTTGACGGGCCCGAAGCTCTTCGAGCTGATCGCGGGCAAGATCGCGACGGCGGCGAGCACCGCGGCGAGGAACGAGAAGGAACCGAGCACGAGCAGCGGCGCGAATGCGAGACTGCCGTAGTTCGACTGGCCGACTGCGATAGTGAAGATCACGAAGGTGGTGCCCATCAGGATCGATGCCTTCTGGTCCGCCATCTGGCTCAACTGGATATGCGCCTGCTGCGTCGCGCACATCATCTCGATCGCGTTCTCCGGGATCGATTTCGGCTCGATCTGAGCATCCTGCGTCATGGTTCGCTCCGGTCGGGCACGGCGACATGCTTGCATGACGCCGGATCGTTGCCAAGCGCCATCACGCGCGGCGCATCGCCGCCTTAGGGACTCGTCCCGTCCGTCTTGCCCCTTCGCGATCGGCACGGGTAGGAAAATTCAGGTCATCCGCTGTCGTCGTCTCCAGGTCGGGACCGGCCCGGCTTTTTCGAGCGCGCCGTTATTCCGCGCGCTCGTATACCGGCCGCGCCGAGACGCCGACGGCGGCGCGCAGCTTGTCGGTGTCCATCAGCTTGCCGTCCATCAGCACCAGCCGCGTGTGGCGGAGATCGCCGATCTTCTGCGAGGGATCGCCCTCGACCAACACGAGGTCGGCGACCTTGCCGACCGCGATCGAGCCGGTGGTCTTGTCGACCCCGACCAGTTTTGCCGGCACGATCGTCGCGGCTTCCACCGCCTCCGACGGGGTGAAGCCCGCCGCGACGTAAAGCTCGAGTTCGCGCACGAGTTCGAGTCCGCTGCCGTCGGTGCCCGCGACGATCGGGATGCCCGCCTTGTGCATCTTGCCGACGAGCTCGCTGAGCTTGGCGAAGCTCGCGCGGTAGTCGGCGCGGGTGACGCCGGCGGGCGGCACGAAGCCGCCCTGGCGGAAGCCGCGCTCGACTGCGGGCGGCAGCGTGCCGACGAACGGCGCGTAGGCGGGCGAGAGGTCGCCATTCTCGGGGACGAACAGGCTTTCGGCGACGACCAAGGTCGGGTCCGAATAGATGTGCTTCGCCGCCATCGTCGCGATCAGCGATTTCATCGGCTCGGCGTCGAGATTTATATCTTTGGCATATTGGCCGGTGCCGCTGAATCGCGCGATCCCGTTCGAATGCGCGACGACGCTGTCGGGCATCGCCTGCATCGAGACGAAATAGATGTGTGTGATCTCGTCATATCCGTCGGCGATCGCATCCATCGGACGCATGCCCGCGGGCAGATGGCCGTGGACGTGCAGGCCGAGCTTGTGCGCCTCGGCGGCGGATGCGGTGACCCAGCTCGGATCGAAGCTGCCGTAGAATTTGACGCCGGTCTGCCCTTTGGCCTTGGCGGCATCGACCGCGGCGATCGCCTCGGCCTGCGAAGTGACGACGTTGGCGACCTGCGCGGTGTTCGGCCCCTTGCCGTCGATCAGCGACGAGGCATATACGTGGGGGCCGAGCAGGTCGCCCGCCGCGCGCCGCTGGCGCCGCGCGATCGTCAGCGCGTCGTCGTTGCCCGGATCGCGCACCGAGGTGACGCCGAGCGAGAGCTCGGACGGGCCCGTATAGTCGTCGCCGACGTGCATGTGGCAGTCCCACAGCCCCGGCATCAGCGTCTTGCCCGCGCCCGCGAAGATCTGCGCGCCCGCGGGCACCTTGATGCTGGCGGTCGGCCCCGCCGCGACGATCTTGCCGTGATCGACGACGATCGTCTGGTGCTCGGCGAAATGCGTGCCGTCGAGGAATGCGCGGACGTCGGTGAAGGCGATCGGCGTCGTCGGCACGCTTGCCAGCGCATGCGCGAGGATCGGCGATTGCTTGGCGACCTCGGCATCCTGCATCGTCTTGAGCGCGACGACGTCGGCCTCGTAGCCCGCCAGGATGGTGGTGAGCCCGCCGATCGAGGCGAACGCCTTGCCGTCGGGCGTCGTCCACAGCGGCGCGGGCGTGCCGCCAACCCCGGTGAGCGACCAGAGGATGACGGTCTTCTTCGCGGGCCCCTGGCCGACCGTCATGGTCGCGAGCTTCTCGATGTGCGCGCGGCCGCCCGGCAGCAGCGCGATGTCGCGATCGGGATGCGCGATCAGCCGCTCGACGGGCACGTCGCCTGCGCGGATCGAGAAGCCCGCGGGGAGATAATAAGCAGGCGCCGCATAGGGCTTCGATCCGCCGTCGAACGGCGATTTCCACGTCGCCGTGCCGCCGGCGACATGGAAGCTCTCGCCAACGTCGCCATTGGGGCTGGTGCCGCGCAGCCGATAGTCGGCGATCGCGCCGTCGGTGCCGACCTTGGTCGCCTCGTCCTCGTCCCACACCTGGCCGCGCAGCACGAGATGCATACGACCCATCAGCGTGCCGTCCGTCCCGGTCCAGTAATCGACCGTGCCGTGGCGGCCCGCGGTCGACATGATCGTGTAGTGCGTCGCGTCGGCTGGCGGCGTCGCGAGCTGCGGTGCGGCCGTCGCCGCGATGGGAACGGTCGCCGCCTGAACGCTCGACAGCGCGGTGGCGGACAGTGCGGCGGCGATGGTGGCAAGCAAGAAGCGTGAGCGCATGGCGATTCCCCCGAAATATCGGCGGATGCTAAGCCGCGCCCACGCGCCTTGCAACGGGCTCGCGGCGCGCTATCGGCCGCACATTCCCCCGCCGAGATCGAGGCAGCGTCCGTCCACCGTCGGCGTCGCGACGCCGGCGATCGCGGCGAGCGTCGGCGCGATGTCGACGGTCTCGATCGGCGTCGTGCGCGTCTCGGCAGTGACGTCCGGCCACCAGAACAGGATCGGCACCTGGCGATCGTGATCCCAGGGCGAGCCATGACCCGCGACGACGTCGCCTGGGCCGCGCGGCATACCGAAGCTGGTACGCGGGCGATAGGCGACCGCGATGTCGCCCGAGCGGTTGGCGTCGTAGCTTTCGTGGAAGCGCTGGACCGTCGTCAGCTTGTCGGGGGTGGTGCCTGGCGCGATGGCGGCGGCCGCCACCTCGTCGCGCGAAAAGACCGCGCGGACTTCGGGCTGCTGCTTGAGCCACGGCAGTGTCGCGTCGCGCACCTTGTCGCGCAGCGCGGCATCGGCGCCGACGTTGATGTAGAGTTGCTGCGGATCGTCGCCGACGATCGGTTCGTAGGTCAGCGCCAGCGTCTTTTCGAGATAGGCGTTGAGCTTGCCGACGAAGGCACCGCTGTCGAGCCGGCTCGCCTCGGGATCGTGCTCATGCTCGCGCTCGGCGGCGTCGGTGGCGCCGTGATCGGCGGTCATCACCACCATTACCGGCACGCCGAGCTTGCGGAGATGATCGAGGAAGCCGCCCAGCGTCGCGTCGAGCGTCGCCTGCTGGACGCACATCTCGGGTCCGCCATTGCCGTAGCGGTGGCCGATATAGTCGTTCGCCGACAGGCTGAGCGCGAGCACGTCGGTCGCGGGGCCCTGGCCGAGCCTGTTGTCCGCGATCACCCGCTCGGCGAAAGCGACCGCGAGCTGGTCGAACAGCGGCGATGCGCGCAGATTGTCCTGATAGTCGGTGGTCGCGGCGAAATGCGGGTTGGCCTCGGCCTGCACCGAAAGATCGGGCGGGACATGACCGGAGAGCGCGATCTTGCCGAACGTCTCGGGCTTTTCGAGCGCGGCGCAGGCCGCCGAGGGCTGTGCCCAGAGCGTCGGTTTCGTCGCCGCCCAGTCGGCCATGGTCGCCTCGTCGAACGCCTCGGCGGGGCGCGTCACCGCAGGCGTCGCGGGGCCGGCGAAGGCGGAGGTGGTGAAGCCCTGGCCGTCCACCCACCAATAGACGCCGTCGGCGTGCTCGCCCGCCATCGTGATCGCCGCACGATCCTTGCCCGAGACCGCGAACACGCGCGCACCGGGCTCGGCGGCCTTGATCCAGTCGCCGAGCGTGGTGACGCGCATGTTCTGCGGCCCGCGCGCATTGGGGTCGGAAGAGCCGGGCGCGGCGACGCAATAGACGGTCGATCCGGTCTTCGCGTCGAACCAACTGTTGGCGATGATCCCGGTCGCGGACGGGTGGCGTCCAGTGAGGATCGTCGAGTGGCCGGGACAGGTCTCGGTCGCGGCGTGACTCTGGTAGCCGACCGGGAAGGCGATGCCCTGCGACAGCGTCCGGAGGCCGCCGGTATAGGTCGGCAGATAGCGGCGATAGAGTTCGGAGGCATATTGATCGACCGAGATCGCGACGATCAGCTTGGGTTTGACCGGCGGCGGCGCGGCTTGGACCGCCGTGACGGACAGCGTGGCGAGAAGCGTCGCGGCGAGAACGGTGATGCGCATCTGGGAAGCCTTGGTTCGAGCAAGCGGACAGGCCAGTCCCGATGGCGGCCTTGCATTGCAACTTCGTGACGGATGCGGATGCGATTGTCACGCGACCGACATCTGGCGAAGTTATCGCAGCGGTCATGACCGACGATCAAAGCGAGCTCGACCGCATCCGCACCGAACTCACCGACGACTTCGATGAGGAGTTGGAGATGGAGCTGGAGGAGGGGCGGCTCGATGCGCTGCTCGGCGATGGCGAGCATGGCGGCGGCGAGGCGGCGCTCGACCGGCGCACCTATTTCCGCGAGCTGTTCCGGCTCCAGCACGAACTGGTACGGCTGCAGGATTGGGTGCAGCACAAGGGCCTCAAGGTCGTCGTGCTGTTCGAGGGGCGCGATTCCGCGGGCAAGGGCGGCGCGATCAAGCGGATCACGCAGCGGCTCAACCCGCGCGTCTGCCGCGTCGCCGCGCTCCCCGCGCCCAATGAGCGCGAGCGCACGCAATGGTATTTCCAGCGCTACGCGGCGCACCTGCCCGCGGCGGGCGAGATCGTGCTGTTCGATCGCAGCTGGTACAACCGCGCCGGCGTCGAGCGCGTGATGGGCTTCTGCACCGCCGACGAGGCCGAGGAATTCTATCGCTCGGTCCCTGAATTCGAGCGGATGCTGATCCGATCGGGGATCATCCTGCTCAAATACTGGTTCTCGATCACCGACGACGAGCAACAATTCCGCTTCGCGATGCGCATCCGCGATCCGCTCAAGCAGTGGAAACTCTCGCCGATGGACGTCGAGTCGCGCCGCCGCTGGGAGGATTACACCCGCGCCAAGGAAACGATGCTCCAGCGCACGCACATCCCCGAGGCGCCGTGGTGGGTGGTCGAGGCGGTCGACAAGAAGCGCGCGCGGCTGAACTGCATTAGTCACCTACTCGCCCAGATCCCCTATGAGGATATCGAGCATCCGCCAATGCTGCTGCCCGACCGCATGCGCCACGACGACTACGAACGTCACCCCGTGCCGCGCGAGATGTACGTGCCGGAGCGGTTTTAGCGGGGTGCTTTCTGATTGTCTCCGTTCGTCCTGAGTAGGGACTGAGCGAAGTCGAAGGCCCGTATCGAAGGATCGACCCGCCCGGCCACCATCCTTCGATACGCCATTTCGACAAGCTCAATGGCTACTCAGGACGAACGGTTGATGATGCGTCGATCGCGCTACCGCCAGAAGCGCTTCACGTCGATCAGCCGCTCGTGCGCGTCTTCGGCCTTGGGGAGCAGCCGCGCCGGATCGCCCTTCTTGCTCGCCGCGAGGATCGTCTCCGCATCGGCGATGCCGAGTTCGTCGAACAGCGCGCGACCGCTTGCGAGGTCGTTGAGATGGCCGAGCTGGGTCTGCAGGTCCTCGATCGCGTCGAGGAACGCCTCGCGGCGGCGGTGCGCCTTCTTGCCGGGATAGAGCGCGGCGAAGAATTCCGCGGCATAGCGCAGCTTCTTGCCCGCGATGCGGACTCGGTGACGCGAGTCCTCGTCGAGCCTGGCGAGGTGGCGGCCACGGCGCTTGATGCGGCGGCGCATCCTGTCGAGCGTGATCGTCGCGAACTCAAGCGCGGGCGTCGCCCGGATGTCGGCATTGGCGTCGGCGTCGCGCCACGGTCCGATCGCGACCCACGCGACGAAATCGAGCATCAGCGTCCGCACCGCTTTCGAGCCGAGTGCGGCGACCACCGATTCATAACGCGCCTCGCGCGCCGCGTTCAGGCGTTCGAGCGCCTGCGGATCGTCGAGCTTGGCGATCATCACATCGACGTCGCGGACCTTGCCGAGCAGCCCCGCTAAATCGCGCAATTCCGCCTGGAAGCGGTCGAGTTCGGCGCCCGCCAGCATGGCCTTGAAGATCGACAGCGCGGATCGCAGCCGCCGCAGCCCTACACGCGCCTGGTGCAGCGCCTCGGGCGCGCCGGTCGCGAGCAGCTTGTCCTCGTTGAGGCGGAACTGGCGCAGGCAGGATCCCGCGATCGCCTCGAACAGCGCGGCGCTGTCGATGTCGCGCGACAGCCGGATCGGCTCGGCCTTGACCGACGGCTTTTCGGCGTCGCCGAGCAGCGCATAGCCGCGGTCCGACTTGGTCAGGATGCCCAATTTGAGCGGGATCCGCGCCGCGATCGTCGAGGCCAGCGCGAACAGCGCGGCGCGGTCGCCATCGAGCAATTCGAGTTCGATCTCGCAAATCGGCGACTCGCGGCCATCGGCCGAAACGCGGCCCTGATCGGCGACGAGCTCGATCCGGTTCGCGCCGTCGATATGGACGATGCTCGTCCGGTTGACCGCCACGGTGAAGATCGGCTGCGGCTGCCTCTCCCTCAGCGCGTCGCCCAGCAGTGCCGCGACGTCGGCCAGCTGCGGCTGGTCGGAATCGACGTCCTGTTCCCACTCGCCGCGCGCAAACAGGCTGGCGGCGTTGGCGCCCTCGGTCTTGATCGTCTGGATGCGGCGCTCGCCGATCCGCCTGATGCGCAACGACAGGCCTGCCTTGCGCAACGCGTGTGCGTCGGTGTCGAAATAGGTCGAGAGCTGGTCGCGCGATTTGGGCTCCGCGTCCGCGACGAGCGGATCGGCAAGCAGCTTCGCTATCCCCAGCGGGTCGGTCTGGAGCTTGAGCTCGATTTCGGTCCCGTCGTCCATCGCCGCCATTCTAGCGGGCTGGCGGGCACGCCGCTAGGCCGCCCGCGCTCGCCAGGGATCGACTCATGTTCTCAGCCGGTGCCGGGCAGGCATTGCCCCTTTACCGCGCGTCGATAGCGGCGGCAGTCCCAATAGGGTCGCGCCGAACCCAGCACGCTGCTCTTGCGATACAGGAAGGCCATCGTACGCATCGCCATCGGCAGGACCGGAAGCGTGCGCGGCGTGTCGCGCTCGTCGGCCCAGGCCAAGACGAGGCAATCGGGCTTGTCGGCGCAGATCGTGAAGGCGGTGACCGCGAAGCTGCCCGGCGCGGCGGCCGGCGACACCTGGAGGACATATTGCCCGGCGTCGTCGTCCTTGAGCCGTACGATCGCGCCCATGAGCGCCGCGCTCGGCACGCCGGCGATCGCAAGCGACGTGCGCGGCGGCGAGGGGCTGGCCTCGCCCATATCCGCGTCCGATCCGGGCAGCGCGACGGTGGCGGCGGGCCCGGCCAGCGCGAAGATCCGCGGATCGAGCTGCTCGGGCGACGCCGGCCGGCCGACGAACGCGCCGGAGCGCCCCCAGCCGCCGCGCCAGCGATAGAATATCTGGCTGTGCACCGTCGCCACCTTGTCGAGCGTGTCGCGCCAATAGGGCACCACCCAGTCGGCATGGTAATAGGTGGCGAGCCCGACCGACCTGGCGACGAAACCCGACAGCGCCGCGTCGGCGATCTCGCGTGCGCGCGTCCAGGCGGCGGCCGGCGGCGCGCGGCCGAGCGAACCGTCGCAGGTGAAGGTGAACTGGCAACCGGTCTGGCGGCCGGCACCCGCGAATACGACGCCGCACACCGTCTTGGGGAAGGCGGGATGCCGCACCCGGTTGAGCACGACCTGCGCCACGGCCTGCTCTCCCACCGCGTCGTCGCCGGCTTCGTAATAGGCGGCGACGGCGAGGCAGGTCTGCGCGGCCTCGCGATCGGCGGGCAGGCCGACATAGGCGAAGGGCCGGGCGGGTTCGACCGCGCCCGAGACGACCGGCACCTTCGCATTGGAGGCGCGCGCCTGATCGGGAGTCAGCGCGGCGACCGCCATCGGCTCGGGTATCGGTACGGGTATCGCGCGGGCGACGGGGGCGGGGCGTGCCCGGCTCGTCGAAGGATTCGCGTTGCCGCGCATCCGCGGCTGTCGCTGGGCGGCGGCGAAGACCAGCAGCGCGATGAGGCCCAGCCCGCCGAACAGCATTGCGAGGCGCCGAAGCCATGGGCCGAGACCGGCATCGAACATGGTCATTCGGGCGCGCTTCCGTCGGTCGTCGAGCCGACAGCCGGCATCGCGGATGCCTTGATGCAGGATGCGCGCCGGCGCCACCGCAAAATGGCTCCGGTTCCGGCTCCGGCACCTCGAGGCCGCAGAGGCTCGGGCCACCCTGCCGACGCCGATACTTTCGGGATTGTCATCTGGCGGACTTCGGCTCGTCACAGACAAACGGCAAGATCGCGACGAACGGAAGAACGGGCGGCTCGGCTGCCGCGCCCGGCGTCATGCGGGTATGCGGCGGCGGCGACGTCCAGGGTTCGATGGGACGAGATGTGAACGATATCGCCACGCTGCAGCGCTCCGCCAACTCGTGGTACGATGCGGGCGACGCGCAGATCGATGCCGATCTGCTCGGCGTGACGATCCTCGATCTCGATCGGACGATCACCCGACGCGGCACCTATTCGCCGTTCCTCATCCACGCCGCCGCCCGCAATGCGCCGTGGCGTCTGCTGCTGATCCCGGTCGTGCTCGCGTGCATGATCGGCTACCGGTTCGGGCTGATCGAGCGCAAGGCGCTCAAGCAGCGGATGCAGGCGCTGCTGCTGGGCCGCACCGTCGCGCGCGCGACCGTCGACCGGCTCGCGGAGAGTTTCGCGGCGAACGTCATGCGCTCGAACGTTTATCCCGCCATGCTCGATCTGATCGCACGCGAACGCGCCGAGGGCCGCATCCTGATCCTCGCGACCGCCGCACACCGTTTCTATGCGGCGGCCATCGCCCGTCGGCTCGGCATCGACCGCGTCGTCGCGACCGAATCGGTGTGGCGGAACGGCATGCTGTCCTCCGACATCGACGGCGAGAATTGCTACGGCGCGGACAAGGCGATCGCGGTGCATCGCCATCTGCGCGCGACGCGGCTCGATCGGTCGGCGATCAGCCTGCGCTGCTATTCGGACGACATATCCGATCTGCCCTGCTTCGAGGCGTGCGAGGAGGCGATCGCCGTAAATCCGTCGGCCAAGCTGGAGCGCGCGAGCGCGGCGCGCGGCTGGCCGGTGATGAAGCTCGCATCATGACGCGTGCCGGTCGGGCAGACCGGCGCTACTTGGCCAGCCGCCCGTCCTCGGTCGCCTCGGCGGTGAACGGGAACAGGATCGCGGGATCGGGCGCGTCGACTTCGGCGGCGATGTCGTGCGGTGCGGCCTGGCGGATGATGTGGCGCATCACCGCGAGCCGCGCGGGCTTCTTGTGGTCGGCGCGCACGCAGACCCACGGCGCCAGCGGCGTGTCGGTGCGCTCGAGCATCGTGTTGCGCGCCTTCGAATAGGCTTTCCACTTGTCCTGCGCGACCTGGTCCATGTCCGAGATCTTGAGCGCCTTCAGCGGATCGTCGTGGCGCGCGGCGAGGCGCTTCTTCTGCTCGTCCTTGTCGATGTCGAGCCAGATCTTGATCAGGCGGATGCCGCTTTCGACGAGCATCCGCTCGAAATCGGGCGCGTCGCGCAGGAATTCGGCCTGCTGCGCCTTGGTCGAGAAATCCATCACCACCTCGACGCCGGCACGGTTGTACCAGCTGCGGTTGAAGATCACGAGTTCGCCCGCGGTCGGCAGATTGGCGACGTAGCGCTGGAAATACCATTCGCCGAGTTCGCGGTCGGACGGCTTGGGCAGCGCGACCACGCGCGTGGCGCGCGGCGTCAGATGCTCGGTGATCCGCTTGATCGTGCCGTCCTTGCCCGCAGCGTCGCGGCCCTCGAGCACGACGACGGTGCGGGCGCCGCCCTTCATCTGCGCCTGCTGCATCTTGAGCAGTGCGAGCTGGAGCTTGCGGAGCTGATCCTGATAATCTTTCATCGGGATCAGATGCACCCGCCGCCCGGCGCGGTCAAATCGCTGCCGGGCGGCCCCGATATCATGGCCCGCGCGTCAGGGCTGCGGCGTCGAGGGCGGCGGAGCCTGATCGCCCGGCACATCGCCGCGCCCGCCCTGCGGATGCATGCCGCCGCGCCGCGCCTGGCGTTCGTCCGGGGTGAGGACGCCGTCGCCGTTGGCGTCCATCCGCCGGAAGCGTTCGGCGGACGCGGCGTCGATCTCGGATTTGTCGAGATAGCCGTCGCCGTTGATGTCGATCCGCGCGAAGCCGCGCGCGGGATCATAGCCCCTGCCGCCACCGCCGTTCGCTCCGCCATGGCCACGCCCACCGTCGCCTCCGTCACCGCGTCCGCCGCCGCTGCCGCCGCTGCCGCCGAAGCGGCCGCCGCCGTCATGCCCGCCCGGGCCGTTCCGCGCCTGGATCTGCGCGGTCCATTCGGCCAGGCTGATGCGACCATCGTGATCGGTATCGGCGGCCATCATCCGCTCCGCCTGCGACGCCTGAAACTGCGCGAGCGTGATACCGTCGCTATTGGCGGATACCGGCGGGGGTGGGGCCGGCGGCATGTAGGCGATGGCGGCGCCGGCGACGGGCAAGGATAGAGCTGCCAGGGCAGCGCGGAAAATCATGCGGTTCATTGGTCGTTCTCTCCGATCGATAAGGGCACGAGCGATGGCGGGTGGTGCGCCATCAGAAGAACAGCTTGCGCAGGCTGATCCGCACGGTGCGGCCGAGCGGATCGAGATAGTCGGGCTGATAGGCGAGCGGCGTCGCGCCGGCCCCGTCGCGGACCCGTTGCCGCGTATCGAGGATGTTGTTCACCGCCAGCGTCACACGTATGCCCCTCGCCCACGGATGTTTGACCAGCGCCGGCAGCTGACCGAGATCGGCGAAAAGCCGGAAATTGGCGATGGCGAGGCTGGAGAAGCGCAGGTTGCTTGCCGCGGCGGCCTCGGTGCCGGCGGTCACTGTCGTCGCGCTCTGCCACGTGCCCGTCATCCGCGCGCCGATCCCGCCCTGCGTGACGCCGACCTGCAGATCGATCTGGTGCCGCGGCTGGCCACCCCCGCTGCCCGTCGCGCCGCCGTCGAGCAGGTCCAGCGTCGGGCCGCCGGGCTGGACGAGGATGTCGTCGCGGAAGTACCAGGTGTGATAGAGCGAGACCTGGATGCGGCCGCCCTGCTGAGCGCCGCGACCGCCGCCGCCGCCGCCGCCTCCACCGCGCCCGCCGCCATAGCCGCCGCCGGGACCCCCACCGGGCGGCCCACCGCCGCCAGACCCGCCAAACCCGCCGCCGCCCGGCCGCTGGAATGCGCCCGATTCGCGCAGCGCGCGATAGGCGTCGACGAGCGCCTGCGGGGTCTTGAGCTTCTGCGTGAAGTTGACGCCCCAGCGCAGCTCCTGTCGCGTCTCGCGCGCGAAATTGAGCGGACGGACGTCGATGCTCTCGAGATCGCCGTCGGCGTCGCGCTGGAAGCGATCGGGGAAAGCGAGCTCGATCGCGGCGGTCGGCGAGGGGAAGGCCGCGATCGCGTTGCGGATCGAACTGCGGATATAGTTGGCGGAGAGCGTCAGGTCGATCGCCTTGACCGGCTTGATCGTGAGCCCGAGCTTGTCGACATGGCGCGTGTCGGCGCGCAGACCGGGATTGCCGCCCGCGGTCTCGGCGACATCGACGGTCTGTCCGGTGAGATAGTCGAACACGCGCACGTCGGGGGTCGTCACCATCGGGCCGGCAAGTTGCTGGACGGTCGGGATGCCGTGATCGCGCGTGGTCGACGCGATCAGCGTGATCCCGTCGCGCGGCGTCCAGTTGAGGCCGTAGCCGAGCGTCGTCTCGGTGCCGAAGTCGTTGTACCGATCGACCGCGAGATTGGTGTTCGCCGACAGCGTGCCGAGGAACGGCAGGAAATGATGCGTCCGGCTGGCGATCGGCAGATCGAGATTGAGCTGCGCGCTGGCATCGCTGCGCGACAGGCTGGTCTGCTGCTCGATGCCGCCGCGCGTCGCGGTCGTGTCGAAGCCGCTGTCGGTATAGCCGAGCTTGACGCTGGTCGCGAACGGGCCCGCGGGCAAGTCGAACAGCGGACCGTTGGCGACGAACTGGACGTTGCCCGCATCCGACAGCGCGCGGGCGGTCGAGCGCGTCCGGTCGCCGGTGAGCGGATCGGCGGTGGCGACGCTCGTATCGGTGCCCGTCCGCGTATCGCCGTGATCGTAGCCCGCGGTGAAGGACAGCCGCCATTTGGCGAGGTCGGCGTTGACCGTCGTGCCGAGATGCGCGCTGAGCGTCTTGATATTGTGCCGCAGCGGGTCGAACGGCCCGTCGGGCGGCGTCGCGAGAACGGCCTGCGACAGCCCGCGCAGCGCATCGCTGTCGCTATAATCGAGCGTCGCGTTGAGCGTCGCGTTGACGTGCTTGCCGAACGGATGCGCAAGCACCGAATTGAGCGCCAGCGTCTTCGCGGCCGGCGCGATCGTGCGATAGGGGGAGACATCGACGACGTCGGTGCCGTCCGCATCGCTGGTGGTCGAGACGATGTCGCGCTGGCTCTCCGTGAGCTTCGCGGTGTCGGTCGCCTTGATATCGAAGTTGAGGCGCGAATCGCCGCGGATGCGCAGCAGGTCGAGATCGCCGGTGCCGCTCTCCGCGCCGCCATCGGTCGTGGTGAGGCCGCCGCCCTCGCCGGTGATCGCCCGGAAGCGGCGGCGCAGCACGATGTTCACGACCTTCTGATCGGCCGAATAACCGTATTTGAGCGCGACCTCCTCGGGCAGGATGTCGACGCGCTGGATCGCTTCGGTCGGGATGTCGCGGATTTCGGTGAAGCCCGAGATGCGGCGGCCGTTGAGCAGCACCACCGGCGCCTCGCCGCCGCGCCCGCGATCGGACCGGATTTCGGGCGCGAGCTCGTTGAGCAGGTCGGCGACCGAGCTGACGCCGTAGGCGCGAATGTCCGCGGGGCCATATTGCAGCTCGGGCGGGATGTCGCCGACGACCGCGCCGGGAAGCGGCGGCCGGACGCCGTTGACGACGATGTCCGGCGCGTCGTCGTCGGAAGACTGCGGGGGCGGGGCGGGCGCGTGCTGCGCCGCGACGGGGAATGCCGTCGCCAATAGCGACACCGACGCCAATATCGTCGCACGCACGGGCGAGCGCAAACGCATCGAACAGGCCAACTTCACCGTCAACGAGCTTCCCCCCTCGAACCGGGCCCGAATAACCGGGCGATGCGTGCATCAGATTTCAGCGGTGAAAGCTTTTCGGGAGCGAGCATGATTGCCTCATGCGCGATATCCCGCCATGCATAGCGCCTGTTTCGCCGGAGCCCCGCCATGCGCCTGACCGCCCGTTTTCTCGCCCCGCTCCTCGGCCTGTCGGCGCTGTTTTCGCTGTCGGTCGCGGCCGCCGCCAAGCCTCCGCTCGTCCTCGCGGCCGCCAGCCTCCAGGAATCGCTCAATGCCGCGGCCGATGCCTGGGCGGCCAAGCATCATGAGCGACCCGTCCTGTCGTTCGCCGCCTCCTCCGCGCTCGCTAAGCAGATCAATGCGGGGGCGCCGGCGGATCTTTTCATCTCGGCCGATGAACCATGGATGGACGATGTGCAGAAGAACGGATTCGTCGCGCCGGGTACGCGCGTCTCCTTCCTCGGCAACACGCTGGTGCTGGTGGCACCTGCAGCGAGCAAGGGGAGTCTCGCGATCCGGCCGGGCTTTCCGCTCGCGCAGGCATTGGGCGACGGCAAGCTGTCGATGGCCGATCCGGATTCGGTGCCCGCCGGCAAATACGGCAGGGCCGCGCTGACGTCGTTGGGCGTGTGGCCGAGCGTGCAGGCCAAGGTGGTGCGCGGCGACAGCGTGCGGTCGGCGCTGGCCTTCGTCGAGCGCGGCGAGGCGCCGTACGGGATCGTCTACGCGACCGACGCGCTGTCGTCGAAGGCGGTGCGGATCGTCGGCGTGTTCCCCTCGTCGAGCCACGTGCCGATCACCTATCCGATCGCGCGGATCGCCGCCTCGACGAGCCGCGAGGCGGAGGGCTTCCGGCTGTTCCTGATCTCCGCGCAGGGCCGTGCGATCTTCCGCCACTACGGCTTCCTGCCGCATTATCCGCAGGCGCTCTGATCGGCGTGCTGTTGTCGCCCGACGAATGGCAGATCGTGCGTCTCTCGCTCAAGGTGAGCGGCGTCGCCGTCGCACTGACGCTGCCGATCGCGTTCGGGCTGGCGTATCTGCTCGCGCGCGGAAGATTCCCGGGCAAGATCCTGATCGACGCGCTCGTCCACCTGCCGCTGGTGCTGCCGCCGGTGGTGACCGGCTGGCTGCTGCTGATCGGCTTCG
>CAXTVK010000068.1:0-14866 GCA_964247655.1 uncultured Sphingomonadaceae bacterium
CGGCGATCCACTTAACGAGCCCGCGAGGCTGTACAGACAAACCGAGCCACCTCTCGTAACACTACCGTTCCACGCCAAGTGCAACCGGTTGCAAAATCCGGGCATGATGCCCCAGGCCGGCTTGAGCCGCAGTGATCCGTAGGGGGGCTACTGGGTCGATTAACTGTAACGCCGCATCCGGGCGATCTCATTCGCCACGGTCTCTAACGGTGTATCGCCATATTTTTGCCCCTCTGTGGTCAGGGCGTGTCCCTGTATGCCGTCCCGCATTTCATTATCGATCCTCGCGCGCCGACATTCAGTCTTGAACCTGTGTCGCCACCCATGGTTCGGTTGAACGTTCTGGTCTGACACGCCGAGGTCCTTGCGCACCCACGCCCCAATACGTTCAGCCACTTTCTTGTACTGCGGATTTCCAGCTGTACCGCCGCGGCTGTTAGCGGGGTCGTAAAAGAGAGAGCCTTTCGCGCTATGTATAGCGCTCGCAAACCCTTGCTCGATCAGGTGTGGATGCAGGGGCACGATCCGCGCCTCCTGATTCTTCTGACCGCCGGCCTCGGGAGTGATTCGAATGCATAGAAACCGGATCGCTCGCTAACGTCCTGTGCGCGCAACTGAGTTATCTCGGCTACTCGTGCGCCGGTGTAGGCGCAGAGCCATGGCACCCACCGGCGTGCGAATCCTTGAGAACATGGTAGGTGGGCTTCTCCGTAGGCGGACGACGCATCAAGGATCGTTTTTGCTTCGGCATCGGTGAACCCTTTCTCTCGTAACTTCGGTTTCTTCGGTACCCTGATCCCAATGCCGTCAACGGGGTTCGGTCGGATTTTCAGGTTCTCGTAGGCCCACGCATAGAGGGCGCGTGCCGAAGCGAGATATTTGTCGCGTATCGTCCGGGCCTCTCGCGGCCCACCCCCACCGATGCGATCCTCGATAAGCAAATGCTCTTTCCATCGAACGATGTCGTCCGGCGTCACTTTGGAGGCATCGTCATGTTTCAAGAAGGCTGTGAGGTGGGAAAGGCACTGACGCGCCGACTTCTCGGACGCCGGTTCCATACCGCTCTCGCGAACATAAACGTCGAACAGCGGCATTAGAGGTACGGGGGTGTGAAGCGGCGCAGCACGGCGGACATCTGCCTTATACCGCTCGTCGGCGAACGCAGGATCAGCGGGACGGTTCGGTGGATACCCTGTCGCCGCGCGTACACGGTTTCCGTGTTCCAGCTCGGCACTCGCGACCCGCCGCGCGAGGTATCGCCAGGCGAGAAAATGAGCTTCCACACACCATCCATGGCGCTCGATCAGGTCGGAAACGATCCACGATGTAGATAGCTGTGGCCTCTTCGCTTCGATCCCGCGCTCGACGGACGCTGCCTGCCACTCCACGTCATCTTCCCGGTCAATTTCGCCGTGGAGCCCTCCGAAATCGCTGTCTCTCTCGAGTTCGATACGCGCGCCAACCACGCCCGAACAGCGGCATCCACGTCATCTCGCGAAGGGAGGACAGAGACGGCCTCGGGCGGCGGCTCATATGCTCCGACTGCACGAGCTGCCCTCACCGCATCCTCGAACCGTCCGTTCTCTTCGGCGAGGCGACCCCGGGCTTCCCATAGGTTCGACGTTCCAAGCGAAACCCAAACCTCAGTTTTGCCGAACTGCGCACGCAACTTCGCAGGCACCTTTCGGCGGAAATAAAGCATCGGTCCGCGCCGGCCCATGAAGGCTTGGTTTGCAACCCGTTTCACCTTGTACGCGCCCCACATGGATGACCCGCAAAGGTAGCAGGAAAGGTAGCAGCCTACGGCACAAAGCCCTTACAGACCAACGGTTTCTTGGGATTCAAGGGTTTAAAGGGTTGCTGGCGGAGAGGGTGGGATTCGAACCCACGGTGAGCTCACACCCACAACGGTTTTCGAGACCGTCCCGATCGACCACTCTGGCACCTCTCCGCGAGAAACGCTGGGGCCCGCGAACGGGCGATCCATGGTCGTGAGGCGCGGCCATTAGCGGGCAATTCGGAACTTGCCAAGCGCGGATACGCTTGCCTCGCGACGCGACAGCCCTAGATAGGTTCGGATGAACGACAGCACCGACTTCTCCGGCCCGCATCAGGGCATTCCCGACGCGATCAAGGCCGCGCCGAGCATCGTGCATGCGCGCTTCACGGTCGGCGACGTCGTGCGGCATCGGCTGCTCGACTTTCGCGGCGTGGTGTTCGATGTCGATCCCGTCTTCGCCAACACCGAGGAATGGTATCAGGCGATCCCAGAGGGCGTGCGCCCGGCGAAGGACCAGCCCTTCTATCACCTGCTCGCCGAGAACGCCGAATCGAGCTACGTCGCCTATGTCAGCCAGCAGAACCTCGTCGTCGATCGCACCGAGGAGCCGATCGAGCATCCCGCGCTCGACGGCCTGTTCGACGGTTTCATCGAGGGCCGCTATATGCTGCGCCGCGAGCATCGGCATTAAGCGATCCGTTGCGCCGCTCGCGGATTGACACGCCCCCCCGAATCCCTTAGGCGGCCGGTCTTTCCGCGAGGGTCCGTGGGGCACACGCTCCATCCCGCGCGTCATGTCTAGATTATAAGAGAGAGCCATGTTCGCTATCGTGCGCACGGGCGGCAAGCAGTATCGCGTCGCCGCTGGAGACAAGATCGTCGTCGAGAAGATGGACGGCGAGGCCGGTGCCACGGTGGCATTGGGCGACGTGCTGTTCGCGGGCAATGACGGCGAGGCGCAGTCGACCGACGGCCTGTCCGTCTCGGCGCGGATCATCGCGCAGGCGCGCGGCGAGAAGGTGATCGTCTTCAAGAAGCGTCGCCGCCACAACTACCGTCGTCGCAACGGCCATCGCCAGTATCACACGATCCTCGAGATCCTGTCGGTCGGCGATGACAAGAACCAGGCGAAGCAGGCCAAGGCCCCCGTCGAGGCCGCTGCGCCCGCGACGGCCGAGGCCTGACCCCGGCGAGCCTGACAGAGACTAGGGAGTAGACGGAAATGGCACATAAGAAAGCAGGCGGCTCCTCGCGCAACGGTCGCGATTCGGCCGGCCGCCGCCTTGGCGTGAAGAAGTTCGGTGGCCAGGAGGTCATCGGCGGCAACATCATCGTCCGCCAGCGCGGCACCAAGGTGTATCCGGGCGTCAATGTCGGCCTCGGCAAGGACCACACGCTGTTCGCGACCGCGGACGGCCGCGTGCGCTTCCACGCCGGCAAGCTCGGCCGCAAATATGTGTCGGTCGACGCGCTGGCGCTGGCCGCGGAATAATCGGACTATCCGAAGGGATCGTCCGACGAGGGCGATCCCGGGTTCCGCATCATGCGGAGCCAAGAGGGAGACGGGTCGCCCCGGCTCCCTTTTTGCTGTGTCGTCTCCCTCGAAAAATAGTGTCGCGAGCCCGTAACCGGATGCGCCTAGGCGCGTTCTCGCGGGCGTGGGGAGAGGCATAGGATAACAATGTTCGCACGGACCGAACGGCTGCTGCTGCGGCCCGGCTGGGGGGAGGATGCCCCGGCGCTGTTCACTGCCATTGCCGACGAGGCGATCGTCGACAAGTTGCCCGACACGCCTTGGCCGTACCGCGAGCAGGATGCGGAGGCGTTCCTGCTACGCGAGCGCGCGCCCGACGACCTGCCCGAGCTGCTGATCTACGCCCGCACGCGCGGTGCGCCGCGGCTGGTCGGCGGGATCGCGCTGCGCGAGACCGAAGACGAGGAGACCGCCGAGCTCGATTACTGGATCGCGCGGCCGTGCTGGGGCCTGGGCTTCGCGACCGAGGCGGGGCAGGCCGTGGTCGGCATGGCGCGCGACGGGCTGCGATTGCGATCGCTGCGTTCGGGGCACTTCCCGGACAATCCGGCATCGGGGCGCGTGCTCGAAAAGCTCGGCTTCGTGCCGACCGGCGAGACCGCCAAGCGCTGGAGCTCTGTGCGCGGCGAAAAGGTCGATTGCGCGATGTATACGCACGCGGGATAGCGCTTCCGTCAAATCCGCCGGTCGTTGCGAGGAGCGCAGCGACGACGACTTCGGCCTATGCCGCCAACGCCACCCGCGCATCGCCGGACGTCCCCGCGAGTTGACGCTCGGCGTCCGCGATCAGCGCGCGGTTGTCGTGTTTCCAGGGATGAAAGCCGGGCAGGAAATAGCCGACCCACGGCAGCGCGACGGCACGTAGGATGCCCGGATAGCCCATCGTCAGCCAAGCAAGCTTCGCCCAGATGCGCGGGCCCGAGAGACCGTCCTGCCGAAGCAGATCGAGAATGCCCGCGGTACGATCGATCATGAAGTTGCGCGTTACGTTGAGCATCACGATGGATTTGACCATCCAGCGCCTGCGCCGCGACCAGTGGCGCGTCGCCAGCATCCACGTGTCGTAGGCGACGCCCTTATGCTCGATCTCCTCGATCGCATGCCAGCGCCACAACGCACCCGATTCGGCGTCCGCGCCCGCGAGATAGCGCGGATTCGCAAGCAACGCGTGCGCGAGGATCGCGGTGAAATGCTCCAGCGCAATCGTCACCGCGAGGCTGGCGATCGGCGGCTTGGTGGCGAGCAGGGCGAGCCTCCCCTCGACATTCTGCTCCAACCGCGACGTGTCGTAGCCGGCGTCGGCGACGCGCCGGTTGAAGGCGAGATGTTCACGGCTGTGCACCACCTCCTGCTTGGTGAACGCCTGGATCTCGGCGGCGAGGCGCGGATCGGCGCCGTTACGGTGGTTGCGCACCGAATCGATGAAGAACGCCTCGCCGCGCGGGAAGGTGACCGAGAGTGCGTTGAACATCGCGGTCTTGACCGCATCGCCGTCCATCCACCAGCGCGTGAGCATGGCGTCGCGGCCGAAACGCCGATCGCGCGGCGTGATCGTGAGGTCGGTGGGCGCGGCCGTCGTCATCATGCTACTCCTTCTCGATGATCGACGATTAGGATTAGCTGACACTAATGTCAATAAGGACGCGCCTCTCCCCCGAAGCCAGCCGCGAGGCCGCGCTCGACGCCGCGCAGGCGCTGCTCGTCGAAACCGGACCGCAGGCGGTGACGCTCAAGGCTGTGTCGGCGCGGATCGGGCGGACGCACGCCAATCTGCTCCACCATTTCGGATCGGCGGCGGGGCTGCAGACCGCGCTCGCGGCGCGCATGGCCGAGTCGATCACCGCGCGGATCGCCGATGCGGCAGGCGCCGCGCGACGCGGCGAGGTGTCGCCTGCCGCGATCGTCGATCTCGCCTTCGACGCCTATGGCCGCGAGGGCGGCGCCGCGCTGGCGAGCTGGGCGATCCTCCACGGCCAGCGCGAGGTTCTCGCTCCCGTGCTCGCGGCGGTGCACCGGCTGGTCGATCAGCTGGATGCGGTCGAAGGGCGCCCGGTTCCCGCGATCGCGCTGATGCTCGCGCTGACCGCGCTCGGCGACGCGCTGATGGGCGAGGCGATGGCGACCGAACTCGGCCTGCCGCGCGACACAGTGCGCCGCTTTGCGACGGCGCAGGTGCTGGCGGTGCTGGGGGTGGCGCAAGACGCCGAAAAAGGCTAAGCGCGCCGCACCCATTCATCGTCATGCGGCGAAGGCCGATATCCAGCGCCCCAGCCGGGACCGGATATCGGCCTTCGCCGCTATGATGGCAGGACGACACCCATGCATTTCCTCGACCAGGCCAAAGTCTATATGAGCTCCGGCGCCGGCGGCCCCGGCGCGGTGAGCTTCCGGCGCGAGAAGTTCATGGAATATGGCGGCCCCGACGGCGGCAATGGCGGCAAGGGCGGCGACATCATCTTCGAGGCGGTGCCCGGCCTCAACACGCTGATCGATTTTCGCTACACGCAGCATTTCCGCGCGCCCCGCGGCAAGGGCGGATCGGGCTCCAACCGCACCGGCACCGGCGGCAACGACCTCGTCATCCGCGTCCCCGTCGGCACGCAGCTGCTCGACGACGATCGCGAGACCGTGCTCGCCGATTTCACCGTGCCGGGACAACAGCAGGTCTTCCTCAAGGGCGGCGACGGCGGCCGCGGCAACCTCAGCTACAAGACCTCGACCAACCGCGCGCCGCGCCAGCACGGGCCGGGCTGGCCGGGCGAGGAGATGTGGGTGTGGCTGCGGCTCAAGCTGCTCGCCGACGCAGGGCTCGTCGGCCTCCCCAATGCAGGCAAATCGACCTTCATCAACGCGGTGAGCAATGCCAAGGCCAAGGTCGGCGACTATCCGTTCACGACAGTGCGCCCGCAATTGGGCGTCGTCAGCCACCGCGACCGCGAGTTCGTCGTCGCCGACATCCCCGGCCTGATCGAAGGCGCCGCCGACGGCGCGGGTATCGGCGACCGGTTCCTGGGGCATATCGAGCGTTGCCGCGTACTGCTGCACTTGGTCGATGCGACCGGCGACGATCCGATCGAGACCTATCATGTCGTGCGCGGCGAGCTCGATGCCTATGGCGGCGGGCTGGTCGACAAGCCGGAGGTGCTCGCGCTCAACAAGGTCGACGCGATCGACGACAAGACGCGCGCCAAGCTGATGAAGGCGCTCAAGAAGGCGAGCGGGGTCGATCCCTTCCCGCTTTCGGGCGCGAGCGGCGAAGGGCTGACCGTGGTGCTCGACAAATTGGTCGATGCGATCGGACCAATGGGTGGGACGTCCGAACTCAGCGCCCAATCGAGCGCTTCGACCGAAGAAGAGCCCTGGTCCCCATTGTGAGACGCCCGGCAACCGCTTAAGCGCTGCCAACTCCTTCTCCGTCATCCCGGCGGAAGCCGGGACCCATGGATACGGCGCGCTGCTAGGAGCGGACCCATCGCATCTATGGGTCCCGGCTTTCGCCGGGATGACGAAACATGGTTTCAACTGTCCATGACTCGCGTCGATCGTTTCGCTCCCGCATATTGTCCCCGGCTGGTCGTCAAGATCGGATCGGCACTGCTGGTCGATCCCGACGGAACGGTGCGGCGCGAGTGGCTGGCGGGAGTCGTCGCCGACATCGCCGCGCGGCATCGTAGCGGACAGCGGCTGATCGTCGTATCCTCGGGCGCGATCGCGCTTGGCGCCCGGCGGCTCGGCTTGCCCAATGGCGGCCGTGCCTGCCTCGAGGACGCGCAGGCGGCGGCCGCGACCGGACAGATCGCGCTGTCGCAACTGTGGGCGGAACTGCTCGCCGCCGACGGCCTCACCGCGGCGCAGATGCTGCTAACGCTCGACGATCTCGAGGATCGCCGCCGCTATCTCAACGCCAGTGCCACCGTCGCGCGGCTGCTTGCGCTCGGCGTCGTGCCCGTGGTCAACGAGAACGACACGGTGGCCACCGAAGAGATCCGCTTCGGCGACAACGACCGGCTTGCCGCGCGCGTCGCGCAGGCGGCGGGGGCCGGCGGCGTGATCCTGCTCTCCGACGTCGACGGACTCTATACCGCGAACCCGGGGAGCGACCCCGATGCGCAACTGATCGACGAGGTGACCACGCTGGACGACTCTATCATGGCGATGGCGGACGGCGGATCGGCCTCGGGCATGGGATCGGGCGGGATGCTCGCCAAGCTGCAGGCGGCGCGCATCGCGCATGCCGCAGGCGCGCACCTGGCGATCGTCGGCGGTCGGCGCGACCACCCGCTCGCCGCGTTCGATGCCGACGGGCGCGGCACGATATTTCCCGCATCGGGCGGCAGTGGCGCGCGCAAGGCCTGGCTCGCGGGCCGGTTGACCGCGCACGGCCGCATCTTGATCGACGCAGGCGCGACGACCGCGCTCGTCGGCGGCGCGAGCCTGCTTGCCGCGGGCGCCACCGCGATCGAGGGCGGCTTCTCGCGCGGCGACGTGATCGACATCGTCGGCCCCGAAGGCCGCGCCGTCGCACGCGGCCTCACCGAATATGACGCCGGCGACGCCAAGCTGATCGCCGGCCGACGCAGCGCCGAACTAGCGACAATCCTCGGCTACGCGCCACGCTCGGCGCTGGTCCACCGCGATCACATGGTGCTGTTGTGAGCTGCTCTCCGCCGTTCCCCCGCGCAGGCGGGGGCCCAGGAACTCACGCGGTGCGCTTGCAATTCTGGGCTCCCGCCTTTGCGGGAGAACAGTTAGGCGTGAAATCATCATGAGAAACCGTTTCCGCACGCTCGCGATCACCGGCGGCACCGGCTTCGTCGGCCGCCACCTGATCGACGCCGCGCTGGCGCAGGGCCATCTCGTCCGCGCGCTGACCCGCGCGCCGCGCCCGCCCCGCGACGGGGTGCACTGGATTTACGGATCGCTCGAGAAGCCGCTCGCACTGCAGCAGCTCGTCGCGGGCGCCGACGCGGTCGTGCATGTCGCGGGCGTGGTCAACGCAGCCGATCGCGCCGGCTTTGCTGTGGGCAATGTCGAGGGCACGATGGCGATCGTCGACGCAACGCGGTCGGCGGGCATCCGCCGCTTCGTCCACGTCTCCTCGCTCGCCGCGCGCGAACCCAAGCTGTCCAACTACGGCTGGTCCAAGGCGCGCGCGGAAATCATCGTCGCGGCCTCGGCGCTCGACTGGACGATCGTGCGCCCGCCCGCCGTCTTCGGCCCCGGCGACCGCGAGATGCTCGAGCTGTTCCGCGCCGCGATGCGCGGGCTGGTGCCGCTGCCGCCGGGCGGGCGGATGTCGGTGATCGCCGCGCAGGACCTGGTCAAGCTGCTGCTCGCGGTGCTGCCCGACGACGACGACAGCCAGGCCGCGATCTACGAGCCCGACGACGGCCGCCCGCATGGCTGGACGCATGGCGAGTTCGCGCAGGCGATCGGCCACGCCGTCGGCAAGCGCATCCGCCCGCAACCCGTGCCTGCCTGGGCGATGCGCGCGGGCGCGAAGCTCGACGGCATGATGCGCGGCCCCAACGCCAAGCTGACTGCCGATCGGGTGCGCTACTTCCTCCACGACGACTGGGTGGTGAACCCGGATTTTCGCCCGCCCGCGCATCTGTGGCGCGCGCAACTCGCGACGCTGGATGGCCTGGCGGTCGCGGCGGAGAGTTATCGCGAGGAGGGGCTATTGCGGTGACGAGCCGTTCCCCGGCGAAAACCGGGGCCCAGGCCCGACATCATCGCTCGTACGTGGCGCCCGCCCCGGGCGACGGGCCTGGGCCCCGGCCTTCGCGGGGGAACGGGAAGAGCAGCGAGACGAGAACGACGAACCGCCCCCTTCCCGCCGCATTCGCTTGGCAAGCGCAGGTGGCAAAGCTTAAGGATTGGCCATGACGACCCGCGACGACACCTTCGCCAAGGTGACAGCCCTGATCGAGCCCTTCAACAAGAAGGCGATCCCGCTCACCGACGACGTCCGCTTCGCGCAGGACCTCGAATGGGACAGCCTGACCGTGATGGACTTCGTGGCGGCGGTCGAGGACGATTTCGACATCATCATCACGATGAACATGCAGGCCGAGATCGAGACGATCGGCCAGCTCGTCGATGCCGTCGAGACGCTCAAGGCCGCGGCATGACCGACGCCGGCACGCTCCGCGAGGATCGCCCGCTCGACATGCTCGAGCACGCGTCCGCCCCCGATCTGCTCGCCAAGTTCGATCCGCTGATCGCCGAGCGGCAGGCGCTGCTCGATACCGGCGTGCGCGATCCCTTCGCGATCGTGATGGAAAAGGTGCTGTCGCCGACCGAGGCGATCATCGGCGGCAAGCCGACCATCCTGCTCGGCACCTATAATTATATGGGCATGACCTTCGACGCCGACGTGATTGCGGCGGGCAAGACGGCGCTCGACGAGTATGGCGCGGGCACGACCGGCAGCCGCGTGCTCAACGGCACCTATCAGGGCCACCGCGAATGCGAGGAGGCGCTGAAAGACTTTTACGGCATGGATCATGCCATCGTCTTCTCGACGGGCTATCAGGCCAATCTCGGCATGATCTCGACGCTCGCGGGCAAGGGCGACTACATCATCCTCGACGCCGACAGCCACGCCTCGATCTACGACGGCTGCTGGCTGGGCAATGCCGAGATCGTCCGTTTCCGTCACAACAGCGTCGAGGATCTCGACAAAAGGCTGGGGCGGCTTCCCAAGGATGCCGGCAAGCTGGTCGTGCTCGAGGGCGTCTATTCGATGCTCGGCGACATCGCGCCGCTTAAGGAGATGGTCGCGGTCGCCAAGAAGCACGGCGCGATGATCCTGTGCGACGAAGCGCACAGCATGGGCTTCTTCGGCGATCACGGCCGCGGCGTCGCCGAGCAGGAGGGCGTGCTCGACGACATCGATTTCGTTGTCGGCACCTTCTCCAAGTCGGTCGGCACGGTCGGCGGCTTCTGCGTCTCCAACCATCCCAAGTTCGAGGTGCTGCGGCTCGTCTGCCGGCCGTACGTGTTCACCGCCTCGCTGCCGCCCTCGGTGGTCGCGACTGCGGCAACCTCGATCCGCAAGCTTATGCACGCGGGCGAGAAGCGCGAGCGGCTGTGGAAGAACAGCAAGCGGCTGCACCAGAGCCTGCGCGATCTCGGCTTCACGCTCGGCACCAAGTCGGCGGAGTCGGCGATCATCGCGGTGATCCTGTCCGACCAGACGCAGGCGGTCGGCATGTGGCAGGCGCTGCTCGAGCTCGGCCTCTACGTCAACATGGCACGCCCGCCCGCGACGCCGGCGGGCACCTACCTGCTGCGCTGCTCGCTCTGCGCCGAACACCGCGACGAACAGGTCGGCCAGATCATCGCGATGTTCGCCGAGGCCGGGCGCGCGGTGGGGTGCATCGCCTGACTTAACGCGCGGACCCCACCCGTTCGCCCTGAGTAGGGACTGAGCGCAGTCGAAGCCTGTCCTGAGCGCCTGCCTTGGCAGGCGGCCGAAGGGGCTACTCAAGACGAACCGGGCGGGCGGGGTAGCCCACCGGATACCGGTTGCGCGCGGTTGTTACTTTCTCGGTAACCATTTCGGCGGTAGAACGGCGGCATGGGCGTGGGCGCAACCGAGCGGATCGACCGGACCGTCTATTCCGGCGTCGATAGCGACGACGGCGATGCGGCGCGCCGCTGGCTGACGCGTTCCGGCGTCGCGATCCTGCTCGGCGGACTGGTCGCCGCCGCGCTCGTGATCCTGCTCGTCTTTCAGGTCCACCGCTCCAACGCCGCGCGCGACGCCGCGCTCGACATGGAGCGCCACAGCTACGACGTGATGCTCGTCACCCGCTCGGTCGACAGCGCGATGGCGCGCGCCGAGGCCGCGCTCGGCCGGTTCGCGACCAGCGCGGATCGCGGCATGGGCACAAGCTATTACAACGACTGGCTCGACGCCGGCACGCAGATCGGCCAGCTCGAAACGCTCGTCGGCCGCGATCCCGAGGAGGTCTCGCTCGTCCGCCGGTTGCGCGATCTCTACACCGCGCGCGGCGCCGAGCTCGGGCTGACCGCGACGCGCGCCTATTACCGGCAGGGCTGGCCCGCGCTGCTGCTGTTCAACAATGCCGGTCATTCCAAGCTGATCTCGCAGATCGATCGGACGCTGACCGCGATCTCGGATCACGAGCGCGCGGTGCTGCAGGCGCGTTTCGACGCCTCCGACGCGGCATCGAGCCTGTCCAACCGGCTGGTGACGTGGCTGTCGGTGATCGGCGTCGCCTTGATAGCGGGCGCGGGTGTGCTCGCCTGGGCGACCTGGTCTGCGATCCGCACGCAGCGTCAGGCGAGCGAGGAGGCCGAGGCGGCCGATGACCGCGCGACATGGCTCGAACATGCCGTCTCCGAACGCACCCGCGCGCTGACCGAATCGAACGACCGGCTGCAGCGCGAGATGGCCGAGCGCGCCACCGCCGAGGCGCAACTGCGCCAGATGCAGAAGATGGAGGCGGTAGGGCAGCTCACCGGCGGCATCGCGCACGACTTCAACAACATGCTCGCGGTCGTCGTCGGCGGGCTCGATCTCGCGCGGCGTCGCCTGACCGTCGAGGCCGACGAGGTCGGACGGCATATCGACAACGCGATGGAAGGCGCCAACCGCGCCGCCGCGCTTACCCGCCGCCTGCTCGGCTTCGCGCGCGCCGAGCCGCTATTGCCCGAGGCGATCGATGCGGGCGCGCTGATCCGCGGCATGTCCGAACTGCTCGACCGCACGCTGGGCGAGCGCATCGTCGTCGAGACGCATGTCGCTTTCGATGCGTGGCCGGTGTGGATCGATCCGCTCCAGCTCGAGAACGCGCTGCTCAATCTGGCGGTCAACGCGCGCGATGCGATGGACGGCGCGGGCACGCTGTCGATCGCGGTCGACAATGTCGGGCTGGCGGCGGGCGAGATCGGCGAGGCGGCGGCGGGCGATCATGTCCGCATCGCGGTCACCGACACCGGCTGCGGGATGACGCCCAAGGTTCAGGAGCGGGTGTTCGAGCCGTTCTTCACCACTAAGCCCGTCGGCAAAGGCACCGGGCTCGGCCTCAGCCAGATATTCGGTTTCGTCCGCCAGTCCGAAGGTGATGTCGCGATCCGCTCGGCGCCGGGCGAAGGCACGACGGTGTCGCTATATCTCCCGCGCGGCGAGGCGATGAAGACGGTGCAGCCGACGCGCATCGCGGCGGTCTCGACCCCGACCCCGCTGATGCCGCTGCGCGACCGTGCCTCGCCGGTGGGCGCCGAGCCCGTGCTGATCGTCGAGGACGATCCCCGCGTCCGCCTCGCGACCAGCGATGCGATCGAGGAGCTCGGCTACGCCCCGGTCGCCTGCGCGAGCGGCGAGGAAGCGCTCGCGACGCTCGATGCGCGCGGCGACATAAGGCTGATGATCACCGACGTCGTGATGCCCGGCATGACCGGACCCGAACTCTCGGCGGTGGTGCGCATGCGGCACGCGCATGTCGGCATCGTGTTCGTCACCGGCTATGCCGGCGAAGCGGGCGACGGCGGCGAACTGGAGGGCGAGACCGTACTGCGCAAGCCGTTCACCGTCGCCGCGCTCGAACGCGCCGTCGCGGGCGCGCTCAGCGTACCGCGCCCCGCGCCAGGAGTCGCGGCAACAGGGTGATCGCGCCGAGGATCGGCCAGCGCCGCTGCCACGGCCTGATCGTCATCGTCGTGCCCGCATGCCGGTTGATCTTCCACGCCAGGTAATCGAGCCCGCCCGCAAAGGTCGCGCTCGCCTTGGCGAGGCGGAGCAGCGTAAGCGCCTTGCCGCGGCGTTGCGTGCGCCGCCAGCCGAGGAGTGCGGCGTCGCGGGACAGCGATGCCGGCGCAAGGTGTAGCGCCACGTCCAGCACGGGCTTCGTGAAGCGGTGATAGCGATCGGGATCGGCATCGACGATACTGCCCGAACGCGTCTTGCGCTCGGCGCGCAGCTCGGCGGCATAGGTGAGCGCGAAGGCGGCGCGCCAGAGATCCAGCCCGTCCCCCTCTCCGTTCGCCCTGAGCCTGTCGAAGCCTGTCCTGAGCGACTGCCGCAGGCGGTCAGTCGAAGGGGGCTGTTCCTTCTTTTCCGCGCCGGAAGAAAAGGGCAGTGCTTCGACAGGCTCAGCACGAACGGTTTGGGGATGAAGGGTCGGCAGCGTCCGCGCGAGAAGCGTCGGTGCCGCCTGTGCAATCGCAGCTATCGCTGCTTCGCCCGCCGCTCGGTCCGCCGCCCACACCAGCCGCGACGGTTGCGCGAAACGCGCCCACACCGAGGGATTGTCGGAGCCCGGCCCGCACAGCCGCGCAAAGTCCGCTTCGCTCAGCACCGCATATTTGCACGCCAGCCCACCCGCCTCGAACGGGAAGACATTCGGCGGGATCAGCCTGTTGGCGGTCGCCATCCACGAGTTGCCGTAGGCCGCGCGATAATCCGACACGATCAGGTAGAAATCGAGCATCAGCCCGTCGAGCTGCTTCTCGCGCAGGCACGATCCGTAGAACAACACCGCGCGCGCCGCACCCGGATAGAGCGCCGCCACCGCCGCGGCGAGCGCCGCCGCGCGCGGCTCGACGGGCTCGGCCAGTTCGGCCGCGACCAGAGATCGCAGATCGTCGCGCATCGACCGCCGGCTATCCGGCGCGGCTCACGCCGCCAGGCTGAGGAAGGGCACGGGTGCCGTGGGGGTCAGCACGATCGGGCGACCGGCGCGCGATTCGAACAACTCCCCGTCGAGGATCACGCTCGACGAGCCTTCGATGCGGATCTCGTCG
The DNA here is from genome assembly GCA_964247655.1 of uncultured Sphingomonadaceae bacterium. GTDB lineage: Bacteria > Pseudomonadota > Alphaproteobacteria > Sphingomonadales > Sphingomonadaceae > Solisphingomonas. Next base: position 14,091 of record CAXTVK010000068.1, read on the forward strand.
CCGCGCTCGATATGCACGCCGCTCATCGGATTGCGCCCGAGCCGGCCGAACACGCTGGCGACCGTCGCGCCGACCAGCGATCCCGCATTCTGCTCGACCATCATCAGCTGGAGCGCGCCTGCGGTGCCGCCCTGCGCCTGCTTCCAGCCGAGCACCAGCTTGTGCAGCGTCGTCACGATCATCACCGCGAAGGTGCCGGTGATCGCACCGCCCTTGATCACCGACACCGAGATCGGATTGGACTTGGGCGGCAGGAAGGCGGCGCGCACGCCGAAGATCATCGTCACCAGCAGCGCGACCGCGGTCAGCGCGTGGCTGAGCACGTTGGGCAGCCCCAGCGGATAGATCTTGTTGCGGCAATAGAGCATCGAATCGGCAAGCCCCGCGCCGCCCAGGAACATGCCCAGCACCGGCCGCGCGTTGACCTCGCCGTGCGTCAGCGCGATCAGTTCGCGCGCGACGATATGCGGCGCCATGTCGTCGCCCGCGATCTCCATGATCCGCGCGAGCGCCTGCAACGGATCGCCGACCGCACCCAAATCGAGCGCGATCAGATTGGTCTTGCCGTTGGGCAGCACCGCGACGGGCGGCGGCGTCACGCCGAAATGATCGCCATGATAGAGCTCGGTGAGCGTCGCCTGCACCGTGCCGTCGCCACCGTTGATGACGAGGATCTTGGGCCGCACGCGCGCGATCGTGCGCAGCGCGTCGCCGATCTGGTCGACGTCCTCGACCTCGTAGTGGAACACGTCGCGATGCTCGGCGCAGAAGGCGCG
>CAXTVK010000069.1:0-14569 GCA_964247655.1 uncultured Sphingomonadaceae bacterium
CGTTCGGCGCGCTCCAGCTCTCGACCGCGACGATCGCGCAGAAGGGGATGAAGGACCCCGAGGAAGCGGGCGCGGCGGCGACCGACTATCTCCGCCTGATGGGGCTGGTCGGGATCGGCTACTGCTTCCTCAAGGCCTCGAAGATCGCGGCGGCCAGGCTCGCCGAGGGCGCGGGCGACGACGAGGGCTTCTACAAGGCCAAGATCGCCACCGCCGGCTTCTTCTTCGATCGCATCCTGCCGCAGGCGACCGCGATGTTCCTCGCGATCAAATCGGGCAAGCGCTCGATCATGGCGCTCGACGAGGCGGCGTTTTGATCTTCTCCCTCTCCCCGGCGGGGAGAGGTCGGGGTGAGGGGGAGCGACGCGCAGGCGTCGCGTCACACCTCGAAGGTCGGATACCCTCACCCAACCCTCTCCCTGAGGGAGAGGGCTTTACCGCCCGCACCGCCGCGTCGCCCAGATCAGCACGCTGGCGCAGAAGCGCGAATAGCTGGGCGTGCCCCAGCGCGGCAGCCGTTGCGTCGGATTGGTCATGATCGTCACCCCCGTGCGATCGCCCCCGATCGCAGGGCCTGACTAGCACGGGATGATGACGCGATGATGAAAGCGGTCAGGCGCGGGCGCGGCGTCCCCGGATCTCGCTCGCCTGCCACGCGATCAGCGAGGGCAGCCCGATCGCGACATCGCGCGCGCGCTTGATCAGCGACAGCGCCACCGCCGCCTGCGGATCGAGCCCGACCAGCGGCCCGAGCAGCACATAGCCTGCCTCCTGCACGCCGATCGCACCGGGCACGACGAACGCCGCGCCGCGAAGCGCGAAGATCAGGCTTTCGAGCGCGACCACGCGCCAGAACGCGATCGGCGCGCCGATCATCGCCAGCACCAGCGCGGCGAGCGCGGCGGCATACAGCCAGCCGGCGAGGTTGAGCAGAAACGACAGCGCCACCGCCCCCTTGCGCGCATAGATGTCGGCGAGCTCCTCGTGGAGCCGCTCCATCGACAACGCGCTGTCGGGCAGCAGCCGGGCGGCGAGCGCACCGGCGAGCCTAAGCATCGGCCGCTGGAGCAGAATGAACGCCGCCGTCACCGCGATCGATACGCTCACGCCGATCCAGGCGAGCGGTGCGACTTGGTGGCGCGTCTCGTCGAGCAGCAGCGATCCGAGCGTCGCCACCCCGAACAACGTCACCGCCACCTGCGAGGCCATCTCGGTCGAGAGATCGACCACCATCGCGGCATAGACGCGCGGGGCGGGCAGCCCCGCGCCGGTCAGCGTCCGCCCGCCGACAACGAGTCCGCCGATCTGGCTGAACGGCAGCAGGTCGTTTGCCCCCTCGCGCGTCATCCGCGCCCAGCCGAAGAGCGGGAGCTCGCGGTAGGGGCGACCGGGCATCGACGCCCACCACGCACCGCCGAGAATCCCCGAGAGGATCAGGCTTGCGGCGCAGAAGACGACGAAGCCGCCCAACCCCATGCGCAGCGCCGCGTCGGCAAGCGCGGCAAACCCCACCGAGCCCATCGCCCACAGCGCGACGACGAGCCCGAGCAGCGTCGCGAGTGCGATCGGCCAGCGCAGCTTGGCGGTCATGCCGAGACGGCTTCGGCGGGAAAGTCGGCGAAGCGTCCGAGGTGGATGTCGCGCGCGGCGAGACTCGCCTTGATCGCCGGATCGAGTAGCGCGGCGAGCTCGGCGCGGTACGCATAGCCCGGCGCCGAGCCCGGATAGGCGTCGTCGGTCGCGGGGTGGCAATAGAGTTCGGTGAGCCCCGGCGGCAGGTTGGCGATCAGCCCGGCGACGCGCTCCCGCGTCATGTGCCCGCTCCAGGCGAGCCCCAGCACGCGATCGGGCACGGCCAGGCCTGCGTTCCGGAAGCGCCTCGCCACCGATCGCGCATAGGGCGCGGCGATGCGGTTGGAGAACGGCCGAGACACCGGCTCCACCATCGCCAGCAGATCGAGCGGCTCGACCGGCGCGCGCGCCGCCGCCACTCCATAGCGGCGCCCGATGCTCAGGATCAGACCGGCGATGGTCGGGTGAAGGTGGAAATGCTTGTGGGCGTTGACATGATCGAGCGGCAGTCCGGTCGCATGGAAGGCAGCGAACTGCGCCTCGATCTCGGCGGCGAGCTGCGCGCGGACATGGCGACGGAAGAAGAAATTCGCGCCCGCGAGCGCCATGTTTGTGCGGAACCGGCCGGCGGCATCGACGAGATCGGGGATGTCCTTGACGGGCAGCACTGGCCGGCCCTCGACCAGCACAAGATGCAGACCGACGCCGAGCGTCGGCATATGCCGCGCGCGGATGATGGCATCCTCCGCTGCCTCGCCCGCGACCATCAGGCTCGCGGCAGTGAGGATGCCGTCGGTATGCGCCTGCTCGACCGCCGCGTTGACCGCGGTCGAGGCGCCGAAATCGTCGGCGGTGACGATGAGGTTCCTCACTCATCCTCCCCTGCAAGGGGAGGGGGACCAGCCGCAGGCTGGTGGAGGGGTGGAAGGCTGGACGCGACCGTGACGATATGCGTCACCACGGCGTCTAGATCGGCGAGCACCGCGCTGGCCGGTATGCGACACAGCTCGATCCCGTTCTTCGCAAGCCAGGCATCACGTTTTGCATCCCGCTCCGGGCGGTCGCCGCGATTATGCGCTTCGCCGTCGATCTCGATCACTAGCAACCGCTGGGCGCAATAGAAGTCCAGCACGTATGGCCCGGCCGGGTGTTGACGTCGAAACTTCAAACCAGCCGGTCGCTCGCGCAACACCTGCCAGAGCTTCACCTCCGGCAGGCTCATCTCTGCCCGCAACGTGCGAGCCCTTTGCTGAGTGGGCTTCGGTCCTCGCAACATCTGTCGAATACCCCTCCACCACCGGCTTCGCCGGCGGTCCCCCTCCCCTAAAAGGGGAGGATGAGGTTTATCCTAAGCCGCCTTCTTCCGGTTGTGCAGGAAGCTGAAGAACTCCACCCCCTCGCGAAGCCTCCGCTTCATCATGTCCCAGTCGCGAACCATTTCGCCGACCATCTCGCCCATCTTGCGCGGACGGAAGTAGAAGCGCTTGTAGAATTCCTCGACCTTGTCGAAGATCACGCTCGCCGGCAGATGCGGATAGCTGAGCTGCGCGATCTGCGTGCCGTCGTCGGTGAGCAGCGCGTTCGCATTGTCGAACCAGCCATTCTCGGTCGCCTGCTTGTACAGGAACGTTCCCGGATAGGGCGCCGCCAGCGACACCTGGATGGTGTGCGGGTTGATCTCCTTGGCGTAGTTGATCGTCTCCTCGATCGTCTCCAGCGTCTCGCCGGGGAGCCCCAGGATGAAGGTGCCGTGGATCACCAGGCCCAGCGCGTGCGCGTCCTTGGTGAACTGGCGCGCGACCTTGGTCAGCAGGCCCTTCTTGATGTTGTGGAGGATCTGCTGGTTGCCGCTCTCGTAGCCGACCAGCAGCACGCGGCAGCCGCCCGCCTTCATCGCCGCGAGCACCGGCTGCGGCACGTTGGCCTTGGCGTTGCAGCCCCAGGTGACGTCGAAGCCTTTCCTGCCGAAGCCGAGCTTGGCGAGTTCGCCCGACAGCTCGACGACGAAGTCGTGCGCGTCGGCCAGCGTGTCGTCGTCGAAGAAGATCTCCTTCACCTCGGGCATGGCCTTGAGGATGTACCGCACCTCCTCGATCACCTTGGGGACCGTGCGGTGGCGATAGCGGTGGCCGCTGATCGTCTGCGGCCACAGGCAGAAGGTGCAGCGGCTCTTGCAGCCGCGCCCGGTGTAGAAGCTGACATAGGGGTGGCGCTGGTAGCCGCCATAATATTTGTTCAGGTCGAGGTCGCGCCGGTAGATCGGCGAGACCATCGGCAGGACGTCCATGTCCTCGATCTGCGCGCGGTCCCTGTTGCGCACGATCGTGCCGTCGGGCGCGCGATAGGTGATGCCGTCGATCTCGGCGAGCGGGCGGCCCGCGGCCAGCTCGACGCAGGTGAAGTCATATTCCTCGCGGCAGACGAAATCGAGCGCGGTGGTGGCGGCGAGCGCCTTCTCGTCCTCGATCATCACCTTGGCGCCGACCATGCCGACCAGTGCCGTGGGATTGCGCTGCTTGACCAGCTCGGCGGTCTGCACGTCCTGCCGAAAACTCGGTGTCGAGGTGTGGAGGATGATCAGGTCGCGATTGTCGACCTCATGCTTGATGTCGTCCCAACTCTGATCGTGCGCGGGCGCGTCGATCAGGCGAGAGCCTTCGATCATCGCGGCGGGCTGCGCCAGCCAGGTCGGATACCAGAAGCTCTTCACCTCGCGCTTCATCTGGTAGCGCGCGCCGGCGCCGCCGTCATAGCCGTCGAACGAGGGGCCCTGCATGAAGAGCGTGCGAAGCGTCATCTAATGTATCTCCGGTTCGGCCGACATGCGGCCGTTGGGTGTCATATGAAGCCGGCTCCCGCGCCAATCAACCGAGCGCGTGAAGAAGGCCGACCAATAGAGGCCGAAAGACAACAGGTCGCGCGCGGGCAGCCACCACAAGGGCGCAGTCTGGCGACCGACCAGCGCGTCGATCCGCGCCGCCAGCGCGAGCCGGGCGAGCAGCGCCACGCCGATCACCCAGCCGCCTGCGCCGCTCGCGACCGCGAGCAGCGACCAGGCGAAGGCGTGAGTCACCGCGCTGCCGGCATAGCCCGCGGGGTCGAGCATCCGCACCGTCGCGTTCCAGCGCAGCTCGTGGCGCCACAGCGCGGCGAGGCTCGATTCGCTGCAGCCATGGAGCACGATCGGCGGCGCCACCGCGACGGTGAGGCCGAGACTACGCACCGCGGCGCCGATCGCGTGATCGTCGGCGAGCAGGTCCGCGAACGGCGTGAAGCCGCCGATCGACTCGAGCGTCTCGCGGCGCAGCGCGATCGTCGAGCCCATGCAGGGGTGCGCCAAGCCGGTCGCGACGCCGATCATCACCGAGGGCAGGAATGCCCAGCTGATCCCCGCCGCCGCCATCCGCGACCAGCCGTTGGTCTCGCCGATCCCCGCATAGGGTAGCGTGACCGCGCCAACGCCCGGCTGCGCGAGTGCATTCGTTACGCAGGCGGCATAATCCGGGCCGACGATCATGTCGCTGTCGCTGAGAATCAGGATGTCGCCTTTGGCGTAAGGCAACATATTGATAAGGTTGGAAACCTTGCCGTTCGAGCCATGCCGGGCGGAGTCCGTCACACGTGTCAATTTCGTCAAGCGCGCCTGCACCACGCGCGCTGCATGGAGCGCAGGATCGGCGGGATCGGCGACGCCGCACACCATGTCGATCGGCCCGGGATAATCCTGCTCGAGGAAGGTCGCGAGCTTGGCCTCGAGCATCGGCTCGGGCCCGTGCAGCGGCTTGAGCATCGTGATCGAGGGCCACTCGACATGCCCCTCACCGTTCCCCGGCGAAAGCTGGGCCCCAGGCCCCACGTCCGTAGCGAGCGCCGCGCTATCCGCGAGTATGGGCCCGGGCCGCGGCGTGCGCCGGGGAACATTTGCGTCGGTTCGCTCGACAAGATCCCCGTTCTCCCGCGAAAGCGGGAGCCTAGGCCCGGCGCTCCTATCGAGCGCGGCGTGTACGTCACTGGACCCCCGCCTGCGCGGGGGCACAGGCGCGCCGCTCCACCGCCCGGCCACCGCCGCGGCACCCAGCGTATAGGCGGTCCCGATCATCGCGAGGAGCGTTAGCGCGAGGGGGGGGACGGCGAGCATGCCGGCTCCTTAACAGCGTGTCATGCGGCGCGCACTTCCTTCCCATTTGGGATCGGCTTGCCTAGAAGCGCGTCCAGCATGGCGAATGGCGAGACGATCCTGGTAACCGGCGTGTCCGGCTTCGTCGGCGCCGCCGTCGCGCGCGCCTTCGCCGCCGACGGCTGGCAAATCCGCGGATTTGTTCGCGCGACGAGCCCGACCACCAACCTCGAAAATTTCCCCGGCGAGATCGTGCGCGGCGATCTGCTCGACGGCGCGTCGATCCGGTCGGCGCTCGACGGGTGTGATGCGCTCGCGCATGTCGCGGCCGACTATCGGCTGTGGGCGCCGGACCCGCAAGAGATCGTCCGCCACAACCGCGAGGGCACGCGCACCGTGATGGAGGCGGCGCTCGCCGCGGGCACCAGGCGCATCGTCTATACCAGCAGCGTCGCGACGATCGCGCCGCTGCCGGGTGGCGCCGCGGGCGAAGACCGACCGCTCACCGAGCAGACCGCGATCGGGGCCTACAAGCGCTCCAAGGTGGTCGCCGAGCGACTGGTCGAGGCGATGGTGGCCGAGCGCGGCCTGCCCGCCGTGATCGTCAATCCCTCGACCCCGATCGGCCCGCGCGACGTGCGGCCCACGCCGACCGGGCGCATCCTCGTGGAGGCGGCGAACGGCAAGATGCCCGCCTTCGTCGATACCGGGCTCAACCTCGTCCATGTCGACGATGTCGCGCGCGGGCACGTTCTTGCATTGGCGAAGGGGCAGGTGGGGCGGCGCTACATCCTCGGCGGCGAGGATGTGATGCTCGAGATGCTGCTGGGCGAGGTCGCTCGCGCGGTCGGGCGCAAGCCGCCGACGATCTCGCTGCCGCGCGGGCCGCTGATGCCGCTAGCGGTCGTATCGGAGGCCTGGGCGAAGCTGACCGGCAAGGAGCCGATGCTGACGCGCGACGCGCTGCGCATGTCGCAATACCGCATGTTCTTCGCCTCCGACCGCGCCGCGGCCGAACTCGGCTACACCGCGCGGCCCTGGCGGCAGGCGGTGGCCGACGCGCTCGGCTGGTTCCGCGGGCAGGGGATGATCCGGTGATCGTCGTCGCAGGCCTGTCGCTCGCGATCTGGATCGGGCTGCTGCTGTTCCGCGACGGCTTCTGGCTGGCGCGCGACACCGACGCCGGCAAGAGGGGGGGCATCGCGCCGCCGCCCGCCGCGTGGCCCGCGGTCACCGCGATCGTGCCGGCGCGCGACGAGGCCGACGTGATCGGCCGCGCGATGGCCTCGCTCGTCGCGCAGGATTATCCCGGCGACTTCCGCATCGTGCTGGTCGACGACGGCAGCAGCGACGGCACCGGGGCGATAGCCCGTCGCGCCGCCGGAGCGTCGGACCGACTCACCGTGATCGAGGGCTCGCCACCGCCCGCGGGCTGGACGGGCAAGCTCTGGGCGATGCGCAATGGTGTGACGCAGGCCGGCGGGGCGCCCACCTATCTCTGGTTCACCGACGCCGACATCGCGCACGCCCCCGACACGCTGCGATCCCTCGTGTCACGCGGCGAACAGCACGCGCTGGTGCTCAATTCGCTGATGGCGGAGCTGCGCTGCGACAGCTTTGCCGAGAAGGCGATGATCCCGGCCTTCGTGCTGTTCTTCCAGATGCTCTATCCCTTCGCCTGCGTGAACCGCCCGGCCGCGAAGATGGCGGCGGCGGCGGGCGGGTGCATGCTGGTGCGCCGCGAGGCGTTGGAGCGGGCGGGCGGGCTCGCCGCGATCGCCGACGCGATCATCGACGATTGCGCGATGGGCGTCGCGATGAAGGCGCAGGGCCCGATCCGCCTGTCGCTGACGCGCCGCTCGGTGAGTCTCCGACCCTATGGCGGCTGGTCCGAGATCGTCGCGATGATCGCGCGCTCGGCCTATGCGCAGCTCGGCTATGCGCCGCCGATGCTGGCGGGGACGCTCGCCGGGCTGGCGCTGATGTTCGTCGTGCCGCCCGCATTCGCGCTGTTCGGGCGCGGCGGTGCGCAGCTGGTCGGCGCGCTCGCTTGGGCGGCGACGGCGGTCTGCGCGCAGCCGATGCTGCGCTTCTATCGCCGCTCGCCGCTATGGGGGGTTGCGCTGCCCGCGATCGGCGTGGTGTACGGCGCGGCGACGGCGCTGTCGGCGTGGCAGCATTTTCAGGGGCGCGGCGGCATGTGGAAGGGGCGGGCTCAGGCTCGGATGCAGCGATGACCGCGACGCTTGCCGTATGCCCGGCCGCGCCCTCCGCCGCCGCCGATTTCGCTTCGGGCAAGGGCCACACCGACGAGAATTTTCCGGTCGCCTCGAAACTGGTCGCGCCCCGCTATCGTGCGCCGATCATGGCTTTCTACCGCTTCGCACGGCTCGCCGACGACATCGCCGATCACGCGACCGCCAGCGCCGACGAGCGTCTCGCGCGGCTCGAGGCGATGCGCGCCGGAATCGTCGGCACCAGCGATGCCGAACCGAGCGCCGTGGCACTCCGCGCGGTGATGGCCGAGCGAAAGCTCGATCCGGTCCACGCGCTCGATCTGCTTGAGGCGTTCCGGCGCGACTGCACCAAGAGCCGCTATGCGAGCTGGGACGAACTGATCGACTATTGCCGCTATTCGGCGATGCCCGTCGGTCGCTTCGTGCTCGACGTCCACAGCGAGGACCGCGGCCTGTGGCCCGCCAACGACGCGCTGTGCGCCGCGCTACAGGTGATCAACCACCTCCAGGATGCCGGCAAGGATTTTCACGCGATCGACCGGGTCTATCTGCCGCAGGACCTGCTCGCCGCCGCCGGCGCGCGCACCGAGGATCTTGGCGCTCTAGCCGCCACGCCCGCGCTCCGGAACGTGATCGCGGCGTGTGCCGAGCGCTGCGAGCATCTGCTCGCCGACGCCGCCCCGTTCGCGCGCAAGATCGCGGACCGCCGACTGGGGATCGAGGTCGCGGTGATCCAGCGGCTCGCGGTCAGTCTCGCGGCAAGGCTGCGCGTCCGCGATCCGCTCAGCGAGCGCGTCCATCACGGCAAAGGCGAGGCGCTGCTGCTCGCCTCGGGCGCAGCGCTCGGCCGGCTGGTCGCGCGATGAGTCAACCGTCCGCCGCGGGCTCCTCCTTCTATGCGGGGATGAAGGTGCTGCCGCAGCCCGAGCGGCATGCTATGTACGCGATCTACGATTTCTGCCGCATCGTCGACGATATCGCCGACGATCAGCAGGGCGATCCGCGCGGCCGCGCGTCGCTGCTCCGGCGCTGGAGCCGCGATCTCGCCAGCTTGTATGCGGGCGGCGAACCGGGCGTCGCCGCGTTCCTCGTGCCGCACATCCGCGCCTTCGATCTGCGTCTCGCCGATTTCGAGGCGGTGATCGACGGCATGGCGATGGACGTCGCCGGCGACATTCGCTGGCCGCCCGCCGACACGCTCGATCTCTACTGCGACCGCGTGGCGAGCGCGGTCGGCCGGCTGTCGGTGCGTGTGTTCGGAATGGACGAGGCGCCGGGGCTCGTGCTGTCGCATCATCTCGGGCGTGCGCTGCAGCTCACCAACATCCTGCGCGACATCGACGAGGATGCCGGCATCGGTCGCGTCTACCTGCCGCTCGAGGCGATCGAGGCGCAGGGGATCGTGGTCGGCGACATTGCGCAGGTGATCGGCGATCCGCGGATCGACGGCGCGGCGCGCATCGTCGCCGCCGAAGCCGAGGATCATTTCCGCGAGGCGCACCGCATCCTCGGCGAGCGCCCCAAGGGCCATCTGATCGCGCCGCGGATGATGGCGGCCGCCTATTCGGAGCTGCTGCGGCGGATGCAGAAGGCGGGATGGCGCGCACCGCGCGCGCGCGTCCGCCACAATCGGCTGGCGCTGGCGTGGACGCTGGTCAGGCTGCGGCTCGGGCGGTGACCCGGCAGGGTATGCGCGCGCAGGTCGTTGGTGCCGGGCTGGCGGGGCTGTCGGCGGCGATCGCGCTCACCGAAGCCGGCTACCGCGTGACGCTGAGCGAGGCGGCGCGGCAGGCGGGCGGCCGCTGCCGCTCCTATCGCGACCCCAAGCTCGGGCTGACGATCGACAACGGCAACCATCTCGTGCTGTCGGGCAACCGCGCGGTGCACGCCTATCTCGCGACGATCGGCGCCAGCGACCGGCTGGCGGGCTCGGCCGAGGCGCGCTTCCCCTATGTCGATGTCCGCGACGGCGCGCGCTGGGTGCTGCACCCCAATGCCGGGCCGCTGCCCTGGTGGCTGTTCGCCAAGGCGCGGCGCGTGCCGGGGACGAGGCCGTCGGACTATCTCGCGCTGGCCAAGCTGCTGCGCGCCAGGCCGGGGCAGACGATTGGCGAGGTACTGCGCACGACCGGGCCGCTGTGGGATCGGCTGCTCGACAATTTCTTCGTCTCCGCGCTCGATACGCCCGCCGCGGAAGGGTCGGCCAGGCTCGCCGGTGCGATCGTCCGCGAGACGCTGGCGAAGGGTGGCGACGCCTGCCGCCCGATGATCGCCGAGCCGACGCTCGCCGCCGCCTTCGTCGATCCCGCGCTGGCGTGGCTCGAAGCGCACGGCGCGACGATCCGGCTCGGGCGGCGGTTGCGCGCGCTCGACCTCGACGAAGGGCGGATCGTGGGCCTCGACTTCGCCGATGCTCGCGAAGTCGTCGCGCCGGGCGAGCCCGTCATCCTCGCGGTGCCCGCCTGGGTCGCCGCCGATCTCGTCCCCGATCTCGTCGTCCCCGACGAGCACAACGCCATCGTCAACGCGCATTTCCTGCTGGCCCCGCCCGCCGGGGCCGCGCCGATCACCGGCATCGTCGGCGGCACCGCCGAATGGGTGTTCGCCTTCCCCGATCGGCTTTCGACCACCACCAGCGCCGCCGACGCGCTGCTCGACGAGGATCGCGAGAGCCTCGCGCGGCGGCTCTGGGCGGATGTCGTCGCGGTGCATGGCGGCCCGGTCGAACCGCCGCTCTGGCAGATCGTCATCGAGAAACGGGCCACCTTCGCCGCGACTCCGCAGCAGGACCGGCGTCGCCCTCCCGCGCAAACGCGGTGGAACGACCTGTTCCTGGCTGGCGACTGGACGCAAACCGGGCTACCCGCCACGATCGAAGGCGCGGTGCGGTCGGGCAGGATGGCGGCGGCGTGCGCGTTGGAGGCGAGAAGTGTTGCGCGTTGAGGATATGGCCGAGGGGATCGCCCCCGATCCGCTCGACGGGATCGATGCCGCGATCGGCCGCGCGCGCGCCGCGCTGGCCGATGCCCAGAAGCCAGACGGGCACTGGGTGTTCGAGCTCGAGGCGGATGCCACCATTCCCGCCGAATATATCCTGCTGCGCCAGTATCTGGGCGAAGCCGACGACCTGCCGCTCGAAGCCGCGATCGGCCGCTATCTGCGCCGTATCCAGGCGGGGCACGGCGGCTGGAGCCTTTACCAGGATGGCGGCTTCGACATCTCGGCGAGCGTGAAGGCCTATTTCGCGCTCAAGATGATCGGCGACGACGTCGATGCGCCGCACATGGCGCGCGCCCGCGCCGAAATCCTCAAGCGCGGCGGGTCGCGCGCGGTCAACGTGTTCACACGCATCCAGCTCGCATTGTTTGGCGCGGGATCGTGGGATGCGGTGCCCGAAATGCCCGTCGAGATGATCCTGCTGCGAAGCAGCTTCCCGATCCATCTGTCGCGCATGTCCTATTGGGCGCGCACCGTGATCGTGCCGCTGCTGGTGATCCAGGCGCTCCAGCCCAGGGCGCGCAACCCGCGCGGCGTCACGATCGACGAGCTGGTGCTGCCCGGCAAACCGCCGCTGCCGCGCGCCGCACCGGGCAAACGGCTGTGGACGCTCGGCTTCGGCTTCCTCGACGACGGGCTCAAGAGCCTGCGGCGCTGGTGGCCCAAGGCGCTGCGCGAAAAGGCGATCCGCGCGTGCGTCGCGTTCGTGACCGAGCGGATCAACGGCACCGACGGGCTCGGCGCGATCTATCCCGCGATCGCCAATTCGGTGATGATGTTCGACGCGCTCGGCCATGGCCCCGAGCATCCCGAGCGCGCGCTCGCCCGCGAGGCGATCGAGAAGCTGCTCGTCCACCGCGCCACCGACGATGAGGACGGCGAGGTCTATTGTCAGCCCTGCGTCTCGCCGGTGTGGGATACCGCGCTCGCCGCGCACGCGATGCTCGAGGCGGGCGACGAGGAATCGGCGACGCGCGGGCTCGACTGGCTGGCGCCGCGCCAGATCCTCGACGTGAAGGGCGACTGGGCCGAGCAGCGCCCCGATGTCCGCCCCGGCGGCTGGGCGTTCCAGTACGGCAACGATCATTATCCCGATCTCGACGACACCGCCGTCGTGGTGATGGCGATGGACCGCGCGCGGCCCAGGCTCGGCGACCGCTTCGACGAGGCGATCGATCGCGGCACAGAATGGAATGTCGGGCTGCAGAGCAAGGACGGCGGCTATGCCGCGTTCGATGCCGACAACACGCATTTCTATTTGAACGACATCCCGTTCGCCGATCATGGCGCGCTGCTCGATCCGCCGACCGCGGACGTGACCGCGCGCGTCGTCTCGATGCTCGCGCAGGTCGGCGAGCCGCTCGACAGCCCTCGCATGGTCGCGGCGCTCGACTGGCTGAAGCGCGACCAGCTTGCCGAGGGCAGCTGGTGGGGGCGCTGGGGCGTCAACTACATCTACGGCACCTGGTCGGTGCTGTGCGCGCTCAATGCGGCAGGGATCGATCCGGCCTCCGCGATGGTGCGGCGCGCGGTGCGCTGGCTGGTGCAGATCCAGAACAGCGACGGTGGCTGGGGCGAAAGCTGCGACAGCTATGCGCTGGATCGCAGGGGCCACGAGCCCGCGGCCTCGACCGCGTCGCAAACCGCCTGGGCGCTGCTCGGGCTGATGGCGGCGGGCGAGGTCGATCATCCGGCGGTCGCGCGCGGCGTCGCCTGGCTCGAACGGCGTCAGGCCGACGACGGGCTGTGGGGGCAGGAACTCTACACCGGCGGCGGCTTCCCGCGCGTCTTCTACCTGCGTTACCACGGCTACCCGAAGTATTTCCCGCTCTGGGCGCTCGCCCGCTACCGCAACCTCAAGCGCGGCAATATGCGGCGCGTGGGATGGGGGATGTGATGCTCGCGCACCATCATCCGTTCGCACTGAGCGAAGTCGAAGTGCGTGTTGCGAGCGATGCGTTTGTGGCCCATCCTTCGACTTCGCTCAGGACGAACGGGGTAAGTGGGGCGGGGGCAGCATGATCCTTGTCGCCACGGGCATGAAGCGCGAGGCCAAGGCGCTCGCGCGCGACGGCGTCACCGTGGTCGTCGCGGGCACCGATGCGGTGCGGTTCGAGGCCGAGCTCGAGGCGGGCGTCGCTGCCGGCGCCACCGCGATCCTCAGCATGGGGCTGGCGGGTGCGCTCGCGCCGCGGCTCGCGGTCGGCGACTGGGTCGTCGGCACGATCTCGCCGACCGGGATGGAGCGCCGCGAATGGAGCGTCGGCGCAGGCGCATCGCGTCCCCCGCGCGAACGCCGCACCGATCCGCAGCCGACCGCGCGCAAGGAAGCCTCGTCGGGGTGGATCAGCCGGATCGCGGCGCTGCTCCCCGGCGCCGTCGTCGGCCGCATCCACGCCGACGGATCGATGATCGTCACCGCCGCGCAGAAGGAGGAGCTGCATTTCTCGCAGCGCGCGCTCGCCTGCGACATGGAGAGTCACATCGCGGCGCGGGTGGCGGCACGGCACGGGTTGCCGTTCGCGGTCGCGCGCGTGATCTCGGACTGCGCCGACCGCACGCTGCCGCGCGCGGCGCAGGTCGCGATGGCACCCGACGGCGGGATCAGGATCGGAGCGGTGCTGCTCGCGATCCTGATCCGGCCCTGGCAGGTCCCCGCGTTGATCGGCGTCGGTCTCGACGCCGGTCGCGCGATGAAGGCGCTAGCCCGCGGTTACGACGTGCTTGCTCGATCCGGGTTTGGTCTGGGCGATCAGCGCGAGCTCGCGTTCGACATGGCTTGAGAAGACGTCGTCGGCCGGGCGCGCCCGGCTGAGATCGATGTCCTGCGCCATCGGCCCGGTGGTGCGCACGCCCTTGCGGCCGATGCTCATGAATTTCAGCGGATGGCGGATGCCGTCGGTCGCCGCCGTGCCCTCGAACCCGCAATGGACCATGCAGTCCGAACATTTCTCGTACTTGCCGACGCCGAACTGATCCCATTCGGTGCCCTCCATCAGCTCGGCGAAGGTCTTCACATAGCCTTCGCCGACGAGATAGCAGGGCTTCTGCCAGCCGAAGACGGTGCGCAGCGGCATCGACCACGGCGTGCACTCGTAACTCTGGTTGCCCGCGAGGAAATCGAGGAACAGCGGCGAATTGGTGAAGGTCCACGCCTTGCCGCCGTCGCCGCGCGAGAAGACGTCGCGGAAGAAGGTCTTGGTGCGCTCGCGGCTGAGGAAATGCTCCTTGTCCGAGGCGCGCTCATAGGCATAGCCGGGCGAGATCGTGATCTCGACGCCAAGCCGCTTCATGTCGTCGAAATAGGCGGCGAGCCGCGCCGGATCGGCGCCGTCGAACACGGTGCAGTTGACCTGCACGCGAAAACCCTTGGCCTTGGCGAGCTCGATCGCCTCGATCGCGACGTCGTAGGTGCCGTCCTGATCGACGGCATGGTCGTGCATGCCCTTGTCGCCGTCGAGATGGATCGACCAGGTGAAGTAGGGCGACGGCTGATAGTCGTCGATCTTCTTCTTGAGCAGCAGCGCGTTGGTGCACAGGATCACGAACTTCTTCTTCGCGATATAGCCTTTCACGATCTTGGGCATTTCACGGTGCAGAAGCGGTTCGCCGCCGGCGATCGAAACGGCGGGCGCGCCGCATTCGT
>CAXTVK010000070.1:0-14263 GCA_964247655.1 uncultured Sphingomonadaceae bacterium
CGCGCAACATGGTGACCGGCGCCTCGACCGCCGACCTCGCGGTGATCCTGATCGATGCGCGCAAGGGCGTGCTGACGCAGACGCGCCGTCATTCCTATCTCGCGCACCTGATCGGCATCCGCAACATCGTGCTCGCGGTCAACAAGATGGACTTGGTCGGCTACGACCGCGTTCGCTACGAGGATATCGTCGGCGAATATCGCGAGTTCGCGACCTCGATCGGCATCGATGTGTTCACGCCGATCCCGATCTCGGGGTTCAAGGGCGACAACATCACCGGCATCAGCGAGAACACGCCCTGGTATGACGGGCCGTCGCTGATCGAGCATCTCGAAACCGTGGAACTCGATCAGGTCTCGGATCAGGGCAAGCCGTTCCGCATGCCGGTGCAGTGGGTCAACCGCCCCAATCTCGATTTCCGCGGCTTCTCCGGGCTGATCGCGAGCGGCTCGGTCAAGCCGGGCGACGCGATCCGTGTCCTGCCCTCGGGCAAGACCTCGACGGTCACGCGGATCGTCACGATGCCGAAGGGCTTCGGCACCGCGAACGGTGCCGTCGGGGCAGGCGATCTGGAGCGGGCCGTCGCCGGCCAGTCGGTCACGCTCACCTTCGCCGACGAAATCGATTGCTCGCGCGGCGACGTGATCTCGCTTGCGGACAACCCGCCGCAGGCGGCCGACCAGTTCGAGGCGACCATCGTGTGGATGGCCGACGAAGAGATGCTGCCCGGCCGGCCCTATTGGCTCAAGACCGCGACGCAGACCGTGACCGCGACCGTCCAGCAGCCCAAATATCAGGTCAACGTCAACACGATGGAGCAGCTGGCGGCGAAGACGCTGGAACTCAATGCGATCGGCGTCGCCAATCTTTCCACCGATCGCAACGTCGTGTTCGATTCCTACGAGCAGAACCGCACGCTCGGCGGCTTCATCCTGATCGACAAGATCACCAACGCGACCGTCGCGGCGGGGATGCTGCACTTCTCGCTGCGTCGTGCGCAGAACGTCCACTGGCAGGCGACCGACGTCGGCCGCGAGCATCATGCGAGCCTCAAGAACCAGAAGCCGGCGGTGCTGTGGTTCACCGGGCTGTCGGGCGCGGGCAAGTCGACGATCGCCAACATCGTCGAAAAGAAGCTGGTGCGGATGAACCGCCACACCTTCCTGCTCGACGGCGACAATGTCCGTCACGGGCTCAACCGCGATCTGGGCTTCACCGATGCCGATCGCGTCGAGAACATCCGGCGCGTCGGCGAGGTCGCCAAGCTGATGACCGATGCGGGGCTCATCGTGATCACCGCATTCATCTCGCCGTTCCGCTCCGAACGCGATATGGTGCGCAAGATGATGCAGCCCGGCGAGTTCATCGAGGTCCATATCGACACGACTCTCGCCGATGCCGAGACGCGCGACGTGAAGGGCCTCTACAAGAAGGCGCGCGCCGGCACGCTCAAGAACTTCACGGGTATCGACAGCCCCTATGAAGCGCCCGAGCATCCCGAACTGCGGATCGACACCGCGGCGATGACGCCCGACGAGGCGGCGGACGCGATCATCGCGAAGCTGATCCCATGAGCGCCGCGCTGACCGACGCCGAACTCGCCGCGCATCTCGCCGAGACGGCGGGGCGCATCCTGCTCGAGGTGCGCGGCAGCGGCGTGTTCTCGGACAAGGCGTTGGGCAAGGCGGGCGACCAGACCGCCAACCAGTTCCTGGTTCATGCGCTGCGCGAGGCGCGGCCCGACGACGGGCTGCTCTCCGAAGAGATGAAGTGCGACGGCACGCGGCTCGGCATGTCGCGCGTGTGGATCGTCGATCCCGTCGACGGCACGCGCGAATATGGCGAGGGCCGCACCGATTGGGCGGTGCACGTCGGCCTCGCGATCGACGGCGTAGCGGAGATCGGCGCGGTGGCATTGCCGGGGCTGGGCCTGGTGCTGCGGACCGATCGGCCGGCGACGGTGCCTGCGGCGCCCTCCAAATTGCGGATGGTCGTCAGTCGCACGCGGCCGGCGAAGGAAGCGGTCGCGGTCGCCGAGCGGCTCGATGCGGAGTTGCTGCCGATGGGCTCCGCCGGCGCCAAGGCGATGGCGGTGGTGATGGGGCAAGCCGACATCTACCTGCATACCGGCGGGCAATATGAATGGGATTCGATGGCCCCCGTCGCGGTCGCGCGCGCCTATGGGCTGCATTGTTCGCGCATCGACGGCAGCGCGCTGGTCTACAATGCCGAGGACGTCTATCTGCCCGATCTGCTGATCTGCCGGCACGATCATGCGCGGACCGTGCTCGACATGATCGACACCGGGGTCGCCTGATCGGGGACGTTTGACGCTACGCTGGTGGCCGTGGGCTCCGCGCGTGTGCCGGCGCCGACCGGTCTCGAGCGAGCAGCGGTAGGTCGGTCCAAGAGCCGCTCATCGCTCGGCGGCGTCCGAGCCAGCGGTCGTCCGACGGGCTACCGACGCTTGGCCGCCTGCAGCATCATCGCCGCGCCTTTTTCGCCGATCATCACGGTCGGCGCGTGCGTGTTGCCCGAGACGATCGCGGGCATCACCGCGGCGTCGACCACGCGCAGGCCGGCGATGCCGTGGACGCGCAGTTCCGGGTCGACCACGGCGTGCGCGTCGCGGCCCATCGCGGCGGTGCCGGCGGGATGGAAGATGGTGGTCGCGATCTCGCCGACCGCGCGTTCGATCTCGGCATCCTCCTCGATACCGGGGCCGGGGCGGAATTCTTCGGGGCGATACTGCGCCATCGCCGGCTGCGATACGATCCGCCGGGTCAGCCGCACCGCATCGATTGCGACGCGCCGGTCGCTCTCGGCAGCGAGATAATTGGGCCGGATGGCCGGCGCCGCATGCGGATCGGGCGCGGTGAGATGCGTGCTGCCTCGGCTCTCGGGCCGCAGGTTGGCGACGCTCGCGGTGAATGCCGAAAAGGGATCGAGCGCGCCGCCGAACGCCGCGAGGCTCAGCGGCTGGACGTGATATTCAAGATTGGGTGTCGCGAAGTGCGCGTCCGAGCGTGCGAAGATGCCGAGCTGCGAGGGCGCCATGGCCATCGGCCCCGATCGGTTGAACAGATATTCGAGGGCGATACGCGCCTTGCCCACCGCCGAGCCGGCGCGGATGTTGAGCGTATCGCGGCCCGCCACCTTGTATGCGCAGCGGATCTGGAGATGGTCCTGCAGGTTCTCGCCGACACCGGGCAGGTGATGTACCGATGCGATGCCCAGCGCGCGCAGCCGCTCTCCGTCGCCGATGCCCGAGCGCTCGAGAATCGCGGGCGAACCGATCGCGCCCGCCGATAGCACCACCTCGCCGCTTGCGCGTGCGTGGAAGCGCCTGCCGCCGATCTCGAAGAGTATGCCGGTGGCGCGCGCCTGCTCGATCGTGACGTGATGGACGCTCGCGCCGGTTCGCACGTCCAGATTGGCGCGGCCGCGTGCGGGGCGCAGAAAGGCCTTCGCCGCGCTCCACCGCACGCCGCGACGCTGATTGACTTGGAAATAGGAGGATCCGCCGTTGTCGCCGGTGTTGAAGTCCGCGGTCTTGGGAATGTCCGCCTGCTCGGCGGCGTCGCGGAACGCGTCGAGCAGTGCCCAGCGCAGGCGCTGCGCTTCGACGCGCAGTTCGCCGCCGGCACCGTGGAACGCGCTCGCGCCCTCGAAATGATCCTCGGAGCGCAGGAAGAAGGGCAGCACGTCGTCCCAGCCCCAGCCGATATTGCCCGCCTGTCGCCAGCCGTCATAGTCGGCGCTCTGTCCGCGCATGTAGATCATGCCGTTGATCGACGAGCTGCCGCCGAGCACGCGTCCGCGCGGATAGGCGATCGCCCGCCCGCCCATTCGCGCCTCGGGCTCGGTCTTGTAGAGCCAATCGGCGCGCGGATGGCCCATCGCATAGAGATAACCGACCGGCACGTGCAGCCAGATCCAATCGTCGCGCCCACCCGCCTCGAGCAGCAGCACGCGGTTGGCCGGGTCCGCGCTCAACCGGTTGGCGACCACGCAGCCCGCGCTTCCTGCGCCGACGACGATATAGTCATACTCCCCGATCGGCTCCGCGTCGCTCATTGCGCCGCAGACCTGACCGCGGCGGCACTTCCCCATCCCAATCCCAACGCCTTCTGGATCGCGATGAAGTCTCCGGTCAGGCCGGCCTCGGCAACCGACAGATTCTGCTCGGCATCGAGCTGCCCGCGCCGAGCGTCGAGCAGATCGACGAGCGTCGACGTACCCGCGGCATAGCGCTGGCCCGCAAGCGCCGCGGTCTCGTCGGCGGACGCACCGGCCCGTGCCAGCGTCGCCACCGTGGCGCGCCGGTTGCGGAACCGCGAGAGCGCGTCCTCCGCGTCGCGCAGCGCGGCCAGTACCGCCTTGCAGTATCGTGCCTCGGCCTGATCGCGTACGCCCTCGGCCTGCTTCACCTTGGCGGCGTTGCGGCCGAAATCGAGGAAGCTCCAGCTCAGCTGCGGCGCGATGAGCGTGGTGAAATCGTCGAGATTGGTAAGATCGGACGGGCGCGTCCCGCCGATGCCGATGATTCCCATGAACGAGAGGCTCGGAAAGCGCGCCGCCTCCGCCTGGCCGATCTTGGCGGTGTCGGCGGCCAGCGTGCGCTCGGCGGTGCGGATGTCGGGGCGACGCTGGATCAGGCCCGCGGGATCGCCGATCGCGACCTGCGCGGGCGGGAGCGGCAGTGGCAGCGGCGTCGCCATCGTCGTGTCGAGCGCGCCGGGCTCGCTGCCGGTGAGCGTCGCGAGTTCGTCGAGATAGGCGTCGAGCTCGGCGCTGAGCGGGGTGACGTCGGCGCGTGCGCCGTCGAGCTGCTGGTCGAGCCGCTCGACATCGAGCCGCGATGCGGTGCCGCTTTCGAAACGCTGCCGGGTCAGCGCCAGCATCCGTTCCTGCATCGCGATCGACCGATCGTTGAGCGCGATCCGCGTCTGGCGGTCGCGGACGTTGACATAGGCCTGCGCCACTTCGGCGGTGAGGCTCACCTGCGCATCCGCCAGGCTCGCCTCGGCGCCTTCGGCGGTGGCGCGCGCCGCCTCGATCGCGCGGCGCTGCCCGCCGAACAGATCGACCTCCCAGCTCGCATCGAAGCCCAGATTGTAGAGATCGAGCGACGACGAACCCGCGCTGTCGGCAGTCTGGCCGGCGGTTTGGCCGCCGGTCTGGCCGGTATCGCCGTCGGTGCCGCCGCTCGCGGACTGGCTCTCGAGATTGAGGCCCGGGAAATGGGCATGCGCGTAGAGCGCGCTGGCGCTGCCCTTGGGGGCCAGATTGGCCTTCTGCTCGCGCAGGCTGGCACGCGCCTGGCGCAGCTGTGCGGCGGCGGAATCGAGATCGGGATTGGCGGCGAGCGCGCGGTCCTCGATCGCGGACAGCGTCGCATCGCCCAGCGCATCCCACCAGCGCGCCAGCGGCGGCGTGGCGACGACGGGCGCGTCGCCGGCCCGGACGAAGCCATGCGTGCCCACCGCACGCGGCGCGGCGGCCGGCGGCCCGGCATAGTTCGGGCCGACGGTACAGCCGGCCGACAGCGCGAGCAGCGCGAAGGGGAAGACGCGGCGGATCATCGTCAGTGGCTCATGGCAAGCGGCACGTGCTTGGGCAGCGGCCGCAGGAAAAGCACGAGCGGGGTGACGCAGATGATGCCCACGGTGAGCATCCAGAACAGATCCGCATAGGTCATCGTGACCGCCTGGATCTGGATCGTGCCGGCCAGCGCCTGGAAGGCGGCGTCGCTGCCGCCCATCGTGATCGATTGCTGCTGCATATAGGTCTGCACGTCGATCGAATTGGCCGAGAGGCTTTCCTCGATGCGGCGGCTGTGCAGCCAGATGCGATGATCCTGGATCACGCCGATCCCCGCCAGCGCGAGGCTGCCGCCGAGATTGCGCGCGGTGTTGTAGAGGCCCGACGCATCGCTCGCCTGATCGGGGCCGACCGAGCGGATCGCCGCCTGGTTCATGAACATCGAGGTGAAGATCATGCCGACGCCGCGCAAGACCTGCGATCCCGCGAACGCCACGCCCGTCGACAACGGGGTGAGGTCGGTCTCCAGCCACGACGACATGCCGAGCAGGAACATCCCGAAGGTGACCGCGATGCGGATATCGACGTTGCGGATGAGCCACGGCGTGACCGGCATCATCAACATCATCGGGACGCCCGACAGCAGCACCACCTCGCCCGATTGCAGCGAATTGTAGCCGGCGATCCCGGCGAGGAACTGCGGGATCACGTAGGACGTGCCGTAGACGACCATGCCGATCATCGTGATCATCACAACCACCGCGCCGAACTGGCGATCCAACAGCAGCTTCAGCCGGATCACCGGCTTGCTTGCGATCGCCTGGCCCACGAACAGCAAGATGAAGCCCGTGACCGACGTCAGTATCAGCCAGCGTATCTCGGGCGACGACAGCCATTGTTCGCGCTGACCGTCCTCGAGCACGACGGTCAGCCCGCCCAATCCCATCGCGAGGCCGATAATGCCCAGCCAGTCCGCGCCGCGGACGAGATTCCACTTCGCCCGCTGGTGCGGCAGCGCCACCGCAAGCAGCGTCAGCAGCGTAATCCCGACCGGCAGGTTGATGAAGAACGCATAATGCCAGCTGACGTTCTCGGTCAGCCAGCCGCCCACCACCGGGCCGATCACCGGGCCCATGATCGCGGTGGCGCCGAACATCGCGTTGCCGATCGGCTGCTGTTCGCGGGGCAGGCGCGTCGCGATGATCGTCATCGCGGTCGGGATCAGCGCGCCGCCGGTGAAGCCCTGTCCTAGCCGGCCGACGATCATCATCGGCAGCGTGTTCGACAGACCGCATAGCATCGAGAAGCTGACGAACAGCGTGGTCGCGATCAGCAGGAAGCTGCGCAACCCGAACACGCGCTCGAGCCAGCCGGAGAGCGGGATGATCACGATCTCGGCGACCAGATAGGCCGTCGAGATCCACGTCCCCTCGCTGCCGCTGGCGCCGATCTCGCCCTGGATGGTCGGCAGCGACGAGTTGACGATCGAGATGTCCAGCGTCGCCATCAGCGCACCGAGCGTGCCCGCCGCGACCGCGAGCCACGCGGCGGTATCCGCCCGCGCGGGGGGCGCATGCTCGGCGAGCGGGCGGGACGCGCGGAGCTCCGCTGGCGGTGCCGGGCTCATCGGTCGGCTTGCCCGCGGGTCTGCTCCTGATCCCTGATCCGCGCGATCTCCCCCTTGGCGCCGATCGTGTCGACGGTCACCTCGACCGAGAGGCCGGGCACGAGAACGCGGCGCGCATCGCCCCCCGCATCGATCGCGATGCGCACCGGCACGCGTTGCACGATCTTGGTGAAGTTGCCCGTCGCGTTCTGTGGCGGGATCAGCGAGAATTGTGCGCCGGTGCCTGGCGAAACGCTCTCGACATGACCCTTCAGATCGACACCGGGCAACGCGTCCACCTTGATGCGCGCGGGCTGGCCGGCACGCATCAGGCCGAGTTGGGTCTCCTTGAAATTGGCGGTGACGTAGATCGCCTGGATCGGCACCACCGACATCATTCGCGTGCCCTGCGCGACATATTGGCCGACGCGCACGCTCTTGTCGCCGATCCGCCCGTCCACCGATGCGCGCACCACCGTCGAGCCGAGATCGACATCGGCGGCGGCTAGCTGCGCCCTGGCGGCCTCACCCTGCGCCGATGCCTGGCGAACCTGCGCTTGAAGCGAGGCGATCCTGCGTTCGGCACCGGCCAAGGCAGCGGCATTGGCGGCGGCGCCCTTGGCGGCTTGCGTCGCCTGATTGCGCAGCGACGAGAGCTTCTCGCGCGTTTCCGCACCGCTCGCCGCGAGCGGCGCGTAGCGCGCGACCTCGCCCGCGGCGAAGGCGGCATCGGCTTGGCTCGAGGCGAGCTGCGCGCGCGCCTGGTCGATCGCGGCCTGTTGTTCGCCGATGCCCGCACGGACGTTGTCGGCATTGGCCTTGGCGACGTCGATCTGCGCCTGATACTGCGCGGTCTGCGCGCGGTAGCCGCGTGCGTCGATGCGGACGAGGGGCTGACCGGCCTTCACGTCCTGATTGTCGCCGACATAGACCTGCTCGACATAGCCCGAGATCTTGGGGCCGACCGTCACCGCGTCGGCGCGGATATACGCGTCGTCGGTGCTCGCCAGATATTGGCCGTGCGCCTTGTAATGGACGAACCAGACCAGCAGCACGATCAGCACCGCGACGACCGCGATGGCGAGGGCCAGCTTGACGCGGGTGCCCAGCCCCTTCCGTCGCGCGGATTGTTGCTGAGGGACGATTTCGGCCATGCGTATCCTGGGCTGCTCGCTGCGCTGCAGAATCTAGATCGAGCCCTTGCCGCGAAAGCGACATTATGGCAACCCCTCCCATTGTGGAACCTCAATATATGGCGATCGAGGGTGACGGGGCAGCAAGACTATGATCGCGCCGGCGACGCGCTCCGCGATTTCTATCAGCGGTCGCATCGCCTGATCGATCGGATCATGACCGCGCAGGGCGCATCCTACGCCCGGGCGCGCGTGCTCACGCAGATATCGCGGGCGGGATGGGCGCGCTCGATCGATCTGGCCGCGTCCTTCGGGCATGCGCCGCGCACCATCACCGAGGCGATCGACGGTCTCGAACGCGACGGCCTCGTCCGCCGCGATCCCGATCCCGAGGATCGCCGCGCGAAGCGCATCTCGCTGACGCCCGCGGGCGAGGCGGCGGTCAAGATCGCCGAAGCGTCGCGCTCCGAATATATCAAGAAGGTCTTCGGTGTGCTGGGCGCGGACGAATGCGAGGAGATCGTCCGGGTCGTCGGCAAGCTCAATGCGCGACTGGCCGAACTGGGCGGCTGACGGCGCGCCTGCTCGACGGGTGGGTGCCGCCGCGATAGACGCGGATAGGCAACGCGCTTTCGCGACGTTGGAGGAGAGGATGATGTCGCACGGACGACCCGAAGACCTGCCCAACGGCGGAGACCGCTGGCCGGCGCTCGGTCGTGAGGGATTTCGCACCGTGCAATGGGGCGACATGGAGGTGAGCCTCACCACCGTGCACGAACCGCTCGACTGCACCGAAGCCTATACCTTCGGTGGCCTGCCCGGCGGGGTGTGTCCGTGCCCGCATTACGGTTATGTCTTCGAAGGCCGGATCCGCGCGCGCTATCCCGGATCCGATTGGCCCGACGAGGTGATCGATGCGGGCGAGGCCTATTTCATCCCGTCCGGCCATGTCCTGATCTACGAGGAGCCGAGCAGGGTGCTCGAATTCAATCCCGCCTACGCGATGCAGACCTGCATGGATGCGATGCAGCGCGCGGTCGAGAAAAGCCGGGACAAATGATCGCGCGATCGGTCGGCATCGCGACGGGAAGAGCATGAGAATGTCTCGTCGTTCGCCGACGGACGCGACCGAGAGGCAGGCCGGGATCGAAGCGGCCGAGCGGTTCGACGTGCGCCCCGCCTTCCGGTGCGTGCGCCTGCGCCCTCCGCCCTCGATCCGATGAACGCTATGTCCGATCGACTGCCCCACACGCTGCTGATCCGCGATGCCAGCCTGCTCGATCGCAGCGTCGCCGACGTGCGCGTGGCGGACGGCCGGATCGTGAAGATCGGCCATGCGCTCGGCGGAACGGCGGAGATGGTGATCGATGCCGCCGGCGGGCTGCTGCTGCCCGGGCTGCACGATCATCATATCCATATCGCCGCCACCGCGGCCTCGCTCGCCTCGGTACGATGCGGTCCGCCCGACGTGATCGACGACGCGCAACTCGCGGCGGCGCTCGGTGTCGCGGGCGAGGGCTGGTTGCGCGGGATCGGATATCACGAGAGCGTCGCCGGCGCGATCGATCGCCACTGGCTCGATCGCGTCGCGTCCGATCGCCCGGTCCGCGTGCAGCATCGGTCGGGGCGGATGTGGGTCTTCAACACGGCAGGCCTGGAGCGGCTCCTCGCGGCCGGCCTCGCGCCGCCCCCCGGGCTCGAGCGCGTGCAGGGAGCTTGGACCGGCCGGCTGTTCGACGAGGATGGCTGGGCGCGGCGCGCCTTGAACGGCGAACTGCCCGATTTCACTGCGGTCGGCTCCGCACTCGCCCGGCTGGGCGTCACCGGCGTGACCGAGATGAGCCCCGCCAACGACGACGCGGTCGCCGCGCATTTCGTCGCGCAGCGCCGGTCCGGTGCGTTGCCGCAGCGCGTGCTGCTGGCGGGCCGGCCCGATCTGGGCAGGGACGGCTTCGATCCCACGATCGGTCTAGGCGCCGTCAAGCTGCATCTCCACGAGGCGCACCTTCCCGATTTCGACGCGACGGTCGCGCTGATCGGCGCGGCGCATAGGTCGGGCCGGGTCGTCGCGGTGCACTGCGTCACGCTCGTCGAGCTGGTCTTCACGCTCGCCGCGATCCGCGAAGCGGGGGCGGTGGCCGGCGACCGGATCGAGCATGGTTCGATCGCACCCGACGCGCAGATCGCCGAGATCGCCGCACTGGGCCTCGCGCTCGTCGTCCAGCCGCATTTCGTCGCGGAGCGCGGCGATGCCTACCTCGCCGATATCCCCGCAAGCGACTGGCCCCATCTATACCGGCTGCAGGCGTTCGCGCTGGCCGGCGTAACGATGGCGGGGGGCAGCGACGCGCCGTTCGGCGCACCCGATCCCTGGGCGGCGATGAGTGCGGCGGTCTCGCGGCGT
Organism: uncultured Sphingomonadaceae bacterium; assembly: GCA_964247655.1. Lineage (GTDB taxonomy): Bacteria > Pseudomonadota > Alphaproteobacteria > Sphingomonadales > Sphingomonadaceae > Solisphingomonas. The sequence continues at coordinate 10,688 of CAXTVK010000070.1, forward strand.
ACCGCCGATGGGCGGCCGATCGGCCCCGCCGAGGCGCTGACGCCCGAACAGGCGCTCGCGCTGTTCCTTCGCGATCCGGTCGATCTCCCGCGCCTGCGGACGATCGAGGTGGGCGCACGAGCGGATATGTGCCTGCTCGCCGAGCCGTGGTCGCGCGCGCGATACCGTCTATCCGCCGACGATGTCCGCGCGACGATCATCGATGGGCGGCTCGCATATCGGCGCATCGACACGACACCGGTGCGCCGCATCCTCCGCATCGATGCGCCGGTATGACGGCGTGCATGCGATCTCGGCGCTCGGCCGATACGGAATGCCGGGTCTCGCTAAGCGATAGCGCCCGCGATATGTTTCGATCATAGACGGTCTCGATCGATATTTTTCCCTCGCTCGATCGTCCGGCGCTGCGGCGTTCGGCGGTCGTGGCGCAAACAAGATCGGACGTGATTGATGTCGAGAGTGCGGTTGTCGAAGGCTGACGCAGCGGCGCCGCGCCGCGAGACCATGCGCGCCGGAGCGCCGGGCGCCCGGTGACCACGCTCTCCACGTCGATCGATCCCGCATCGGACGGCTTCGCCGCCAACGCCGCGCATCACCGCGCGCTGGCCGCCGAACTGCGCGACAAGGCCGCTGTCTCGGCGCGCGGCGGATCGGATGCGCACCGCGATCGTCATGTCGCGCGCGGCAAGCTGCTGCCGCGCGACCGCGTGCAGCGGCTGCTCGATCCGGGTTCGCCGTTCCTCGAGATCGGTGCGCTCGCGGCCAACGGCATGTACGGCGCCGACGACAAGGGCGGGGGCGCACCCGGCGCGGGCGTGATCGCCGGTGTCGGCCGCGTGCAAGGCCGCGAATGCCTGATCCTCGCCAACGATCCGACGGTGAAGGGCGGCGCCTATTTCCCGATGACGGTGAAGAAGCATCTCCGCGCGCAGGAGATCGCGCTCGAGAACAAGCTGCCCTGCCTCTATCTGGTCGACAGCGGCGGCGCCAACCTGCCGCACCAGGCCGAGGTCTTCCCCGATCGCGACCATTTCGGCCGGATATTCTACAATCAGGCGCAGATGTCGGCGGCGGGCATCCCGCAGATCGCGTGCGTGATGGGCAGCTGCACCGCGGGCGGCGCCTATGTGCCCGCAATGTCCGACGAGACGGTGATCGTCCGCAACCAGGGCACGATCTTTCTTGCCGGGCCGCCGCTGGTCAAGGCGGCGACGGGCGAGGTGATCTCCGCCGAGGAACTGGGCGGCGCCGAGACGCACGGCCGCAAATCGGGCGTCGTCGATCACGTCGCCGAGAATGACGAGCATGCGCTGCTGATCGTCCGCGACATCGTGGACACGCTCAACCGCCCCAAGCGCGTCGATCTGGACATCCGCGAGCCGCGCGCGCCCAAGCTCTCGCCCGAGGAGCTCTACGGCATCGTGCCGCAGGACGTGCGGGCGCCCTATGACGTGCGCGAGGTGATCGCGCGGATCGTCGACGGCTCGCAATTCCACGAGTTCAAGGCGCTCTACGGCACCACCCTGGTGTGCGGCTTCGCGCATATCTGGGGGATGCCGGTCGCGATCCTCGCCAACAACGGCGTGCTGTTCTCGGAGGCCGCCGTCAAAGGCGCGCATTTCATCGAGCTCGCCTGCCAGCGCCGCGTGCCCTTGCTGTTCCTGCAGAACATTTCGGGCTTCATGGTCGGCGGCAAGTACGAGGCGGAGGGGATCGCCAAGAACGGCGCCAAGCTGGTCACCGCGGTCGCGACCGCGCAGGTGCCCAAGATCACCGTGCTGATCGGCGGCAGTTTCGGTGCGGGCAATTACGGCATGTGCGGCCGCGCCTACCAGCCGCGCTTCCTGTTCACCTGGCCCAATGCGCGCATCTCGGTGATGGGCGGCGAACAAGCAGCCTCGGTGCTCGCCACCGTCCACCGCGACGCCGACAGCTGGACGCCCGAGCAGGCCGAGGCGTTCAAGGCGCCGATCCGCCAGAAATACGAGGACGAGGGCAACCCCTATTACGCCACCGCGCGATTGTGGGACGACGGCATCATCGACCCCGCACAGACCCGCGACGTACTGGGCCTGGCGTTTTCCGCGACGCTCAACGCCCCGATCGCGGAGCGCGCACAGTTCGGGTTGTTCCGGATGTGAGGGGGCGTGGTGTTACCTTAATCCTCCCCGGGTTTTCCCCGGGGAGGGGGACCGTCCGGCGAAGCCGGATGGTGGAGGGGTGTTCGCGCCCCGGCTTCCGCGACGATATGGCGTATCACGGCATCGAGATCGCCGAGCACGTCGCGTGCCGCGATACGCAGCGTCGAAATCCCTTTCGATTGCAGAGCGGCGTCCCGGCGAGTGTCGCGATCCGGGCGGTCGCCACGATCGTGCGCCTCCCCGTCAATCTCGATAGCAAGGCCGGCTTCTCGACAATAGAAATCGAGCACGTATCGGCCGACGGGGTGTTGCCGTCGGAACTTGAGCCCGTCTGGACGGGCGCGCAAGGCACGCCACACCAGGACCTCCGGCAGGCTCATGGTTCGGCGCAATTCGCGCGCCGTCGCGGGGGTCTCGTGCGTCGAATTCGTCATCGCAACACCCCTCCACCAGCCTTCGGCTGGTCCCCCTCCCCGAGAAATCTCGGGGAGGATATTCAGGATCGATCCTAGCATGATCCAATCCCTCCTCATCGCCAATCGCGGCGAGATCGCGCGGCGGATCATCCGGACCGCGCGCAGGCTCGGCGTGCGCACGATCGCGGTGCATAGCGATGTCGATGCGCTGTCGCCGTTCGTGCGCGAAGCGGACGCCGCGCTGTGCATCGGCACCGCGCTCGCGAAGGACAGCTATCTGCGCCAGGACCGGCTGCTCGAAGCAGCGAAGGCGACCGGCGCCGATGCGATCCATCCGGGTTACGGCTTCCTCTCGGAGAATGCCGAGTTCGCCGAAGCAGTGATCGCAGCGGGCCTCGTCTGGGTCGGCGCGCCGCCGGCCGCGATCCGCGCGATGGGGCTCAAGGACGCCGCCAAGGCGCGGATGATCGCGGCCGGCGTGCCGGTCACCCCTGGTTATCTGGGCGAGGACCAGTCGCCTGATCGGCTGCAGCGCGAAGCCGATACGATCGGCTATCCGGTGCTGATCAAGGCGGTCGCGGGCGGCGGCGGCAAGGGCATGCGCAAGGTCGATGCCGCGGCGCAGTTCGGCGAGATGCTGGAAAGCTGCAAGCGCGAGGCGGCCGCCTCGTTCGGCGACGACCGCGTGCTGATCGAGAAATACATCCTCTCGCCGCGCCATATCGAGGTGCAGATCTTCGGCGATACGCACGGCCGGGTCGTCCACCTGTTCGAGCGCGACTGCTCGCTCCAGCGCCGCCACCAGAAGGTTATCGAGGAGGCCCCCGCGCCCGGCATGGACGAGGGCACGCGCGCCGCGCTCTGCGCGACCGCGGTCAAGGCGGCGCAGGCGGTCGATTATGTCGGCGCGGGCACGATCGAGTTCATCGCCGACGGATCGGACGGTCTCCGTGCCGATCGCATTTGGTTCATGGAGATGAACACGCGGCTGCAGGTCGAGCATCCGGTGACCGAGGCGA
>CAXTVK010000071.1:0-14172 GCA_964247655.1 uncultured Sphingomonadaceae bacterium
TCCTCCCCCGGAGGGGGAGGGGGACCGCCCGCAGGGTGGTGGAGGGGTAGACCACCTCTCCGGTCGTCGCGAGCTTCCGAGGCTGGACACCCCTCCACCACTCGCTTCGCGAGCGGTCCCCCTCCCCTTGAAGGGGAGGATGAAGACGGTCTACGCCGCCGCGAGTACCTGCGCTTCGCCGTCGAACGCGTCGCCGTCGATCGCGATGCGGCGGGGCTTCTTGTGCTCGGGCACTTCGCGCTTGAGCTCGATGTCGAGCAGGCCGTCATGATAGCCGGCCCCCGTCACCTTGATCGTGTCGGCGAGCTGGAAGCGGCGCTCGAACGCGCGCTTGGCGATGCCGCGGTGGAGGAACTGGCGCTCGTCTTCCTCGGCCTTCTCGGTCTTGCCGAGCACGATCAGCACATTGTCCTGGACGGTGAGCTCGAGCTCGTCGCGGCCGAAGCCGGCGACCGCCATAGAGATGCGATAGGCATCTTCGGCGAGCTTCTCGATATTGTAGGGGGGATAGGCGTCGCCGTCGCCGCGGGTGGCGAAATCGACCAGCCGGTTGAGATTCTCGAAGCCGATCGAGGAGCGCAGCAGGGGCGCGAAATCGAGTGTACGCATGGGTTCAGACCTCTTTCAAAGCGAATGACCGAATGCCCGCGGACCGTCCGCCGGGCTTGTCTCGGCGCCCCGAATGGCGACGCTTCGACGCCCACGAAAATGGTTCGCGGGAGGATCGGTTTCAAGAGGTGTCCGGGGCTGGGACGGTGCCGCGCCCGAGCCGGTTCCTTCCGATGCGCGCGGATGCCAGACCCGATCGATGATCGCCAGCGCGCACGCCCGGCTCTCCGCCAAGATGATCGACTCGCTCTATGTCGAGGCGATGCTGCTCGCCGACGAGGCGCGCAGCTATTTCGACGTCAACGGCCGCACCGATCGCGATGCGCTGGCGCCGATCGAGCGCGTCGGCTTTTCGTGCGAGTCGCTGCGCGTGACGACGCGGCTGATGCACATCATCGCGTGGCTGCTCACCCGCAAGGCCGTCGCTGCGGGCGAGATCGACGAGGCGCAGGCGATCGCGCCCGAGCGCCGGCTCGGCCGCGAGCAGGGCAGCGATCCCGACATGCTCGGCGGCCTGCCCGAGACCGCCCGGCAGATCGTCGTCGCGACCGGCGACCTCTACGCACGCGTGCTGCGGCTCGACGACGAGATGGCGCGGCCGGACGTGGCGAAAAGCCCGGCGCGGTCGTTGATGCTTCGGCTCGAGGGGGCGTTCGAGCGGGCTTAGCGTTCGATGCAGGCTGTTCCCCGGCGAAGGCCGGGCCCAGGCCCGTATTTTGTGGCGGACGCAGCGTTCGAATAGAGATTACGGGCCTGGGCCCCGGCCTGCGCCGGGGAACGTCTACTTGGCCCCCTCCGCCACCGCATCGATCGCGCGCGCCAGTTCCACATCGCGCATCGACAGCCCGCCCGCGTCGTGCGTCGTCAGCAGGATGTCGACCTTGCTGTAGACGTTGGACCATTCGGGATGATGGTCCGCCTTCTCGGCGAGCAGCGCGACCTTCGCCATGAAGCCGAACGCCGCGACGAAATCGGCGAAGACGAAGCGGCGCGTCAGGCCGTCGCGCGTCGGCTCGTGCGTCCAGCCGGTCAGCGCGGCCAGCAGCGCGGCGCGTTGCGACTCGTCGAGCTTGTCCACCATCCGCTCAGCCCTCCGCGACGGTCTGTTCGATCGCGCCGAAGATCGCGTGGCTGTGCGCATCCTTCATCTCGATCCGCACCGTGTCGCCGGCTTTCAGGAAGGGGGTGACGGCCGCACCGCCCTGGATCGTCTCGATCATCCGCACCTCGGCGAGGCAGCTGTAGCCCAGGCCGCCCTCGGCGATCGGCTTGCCGGGGCCGCCGTCGGCACCGCGGTTGGAGACGGTGCCCGATCCGATGATCGTGCCCGCACCCAGCGCGCGCGTCCTGGCGGCGTGCGCGACCAGCGTGCCGAAGTCGAAGGTCATGTCGACGCCCGCATCCGCCTTGCCGAACGCCGCGCCGTTGAGCGTGACGTGGAGCGGCAGATGCAGCCGGCCGTCGTGCCACGCGTCGCCCAGCGCGTCGGGCGTCACCGCGACGGGCGACAGCGCGGAGGCGGGCTTGGACTGGAAGAAGCCGAAGCCCTTGGCGAGTTCGCCCGGGATCAGGTTGCGCAGCGAGACGTCGTTGACCAGGCAGACCAGCCGGATCGCGGCCAGCGCCTCGTCGCGGCTCGCGCCCTGCGCCACGTCGCCGACGATGACGGCAACCTCGCCCTCCATGTCGCAACCCCAGGCGGGATCGGGCAGCGGGATCGGATCGCGCGGGGGCAGGAAACCGTCCGAGCCGCCCTGGTAGATCAGCGGATCGGTCCAGAAGCTTTCGGGAAGCTCCGCACCGCGCGCTTTCCGCACCAGCTCGACATGGTTCACATAGGCCGATCCGTCCGCCCACTGATAGGCGCGGGGGAGGGGAGCGGCGGCGTCGCGCTCGTGGAAGCGCATCATCGGGATCACCTCGTGCGCGAGATCGGTCGCGAGGTTTTCGAGCGCGGGGCCGATCCGCTCCCAGTCGTCGAGCGCGGCCTGCAGCGTCGGCGCGATGTGGCTGGCGTCGGCGTACCAGGCGAGATCGTCGGACACGACGACGAGACGGCCGTCACGGCCGGATTTGAGCGATGCGAGCTTCATGCCCTCTCCTTATGCGTTGCCGCCCCTTCTGCGCGCGGGCGGCGCGGGGGGCAACCGGAGATGGAATGGCGGAGAAACTCCCCTCCCTGAAAGGGAGGGGGCGGGGGTGGGTCGAGGCTTGGTGAGGCGCGTCGTCGGGCGCGCGCTGTCCGTATCGGCAGACCCCGGCTCCGCGATGCCACTGCTGCTGCTTTGGACGAGGCGTCATATCGCCAGGTCCACCCACTCCTCGATCCCCGCCCTTGCAAAGGAGGGGAGGACGTCACGCGCTCGCCAGCCGCCGCGCTTCGCTCCAGTGCGTGCCGACGAGTTCGGTCGCGCGTTCGAAGGGGACGGGGCGGCCGAAGAGGTAGCCCTGCATCTGGTGGCAGCCGAGATCGTGCATCCGCTGATAGTCGTCCTGCGTCTCGACGCCTTCGGCCGTGATCGTCATCTGGAAGCAGTTGGCGAGGGTCACGATCGCCTGGATGATCGAGATCGTCTCGGAGCGCACCGCGGCGCCGCGCACGAAGCTGCCGTCGATCTTGAGCTTGTTGAAGATCGTGCGGTTGAGATAGCCGAGCGACGAATAGCCCGTGCCGAAATCGTCAAGCGCGATCCGTACGCCGAGCGCGCGCAGCCGGCGCAGCACGTCGAGCGAGCCATCCGAGTCGCGCAGGAACACGCTTTCGGTGACTTCGAGTTCGAGCCGGTTGGCGGGCAGTTTCGCGCGCGCCAGCGCATCCGAGATCATCGCGGGCAGGCCCGGCGAGAGCAGTTGCACCGGCGAGACGTTGACCGCGACGCTGATCGGCGCGGGCCATTTCGCGCAATCCTTGGTCGCGGTGCGCGCGACCCATTCGCCGATCTCGTGGATCAGCCCGATCTCCTCGGCGAGCGGCACGAAATCGGCGGGGCTGACGAAGCCGCGCACCGGATGCTGCCAGCGGATCAGCGCCTCGAAGCCGGTGACCTCCTGCGTCTGCGAGTGGATCAGCGGCTGATAGTAGAGCCGGAACTGGTTGAGCGGCAGCGCCTGGCGCAGATCGTGCTCGAGCTTGAGCCGGTTCTCGGCTTCGGTCTGCATCGAGCGCTCGAACTGGCGATAGGTGCCGCGGCCCGCCGCCTTGGCCTCGTACAGCGCGAGATCGGCGCGCTTGATGAGTTCGTCGACGGTGTCGCCGTCGACCGGGCCGAACGCGCCGCCGACGCTCAGGCCGACGCGCACCGATATGCCGTCGAGCAGATAGGGTTCGGAGACCTGCCGGATCAGAAGATCGGCGAGCTCGGCCGCCGCGCGGCGATTCTGCGCGTCGTGGAGCACGACGCCGAATTCGTCGCCGCCGAGCCGACCGACGATGCCGTGATCGCCGATCTGCGCGACCAGCCGCTCGGCGACGGTCTTGAGCACCGCGTCGCCCTTGGGATGGCCGAACGTGTCGTTGACCGGCTTGAAGCCGTCGAGGTCGAGCAGCAGCATGCCGCAAGGCCGGCCGGACGCGCGCGCGCTGACCAGCGCTTCGCCGAGCAGCTCGCGCATCCGCATGCGGTTGGGCAATTCGGTCAGCACGTCGAGGCTGGCGAGCTGGCGCAGCCGACGCTCCGAGCTGCGCGTCTCGGTGACGTCCGAGCAGCTGCCGCGGAAACCCAGGAAGGCACCCGCCGAGTCGACGATCGGCGTGCCCGAGAAGGCGACCGAACGCCGCTGGCGCCCCTCGCCGAGATCGACCTCGACGCCCGTGAACGCAGAGCGCGACAGCATCGCGGAGCCGAGCGATACGCTGCCGCCGATCGACGCGGGAAGCGGCGAACCGATCATCCGCGCGACCGGGCTGCCGAGCAGTGCCGCAATGCTCGGCGTCGCATAGGTGAGGATCTGGCTGGCGTCGGTCTGCCACAGGCAGCTCGTGCCACGCTGCTCATATTCGCGCATCAACCGGGTCGCGGCATCGATGTCGAGCTGATCGCGCGCCTCCTTTTCGGCGCGTGCCGCGAGGATTGTCGCGTTGCGGCGGACGACGGCGAGGATGAAGCCGAAGTGGAACATCGCGAGCAGCGAGAGCGACAGCGAAAAACGGTCGCCGCCGAGATGCAGCGCGATGCTGAGCGCGAGCGCGAGCATTCCCGCCCAGCTCATCGCGGCGGCGGGCACCGCGGCGATCGCCAGCGCGCCGCACATCATCGCGGCGATCGCGCAGGTCAGCACGGTCTGGATGTCGTCGGGCTGCGACCGGTAGACCGCGACCGGGATCACCGCCCACAGGCCCGCGACCAGCCCGATCATCGCATTGGCCTCGATCAGCGTGCGGCGCGGCGGATCGCGGCGGACGTGCAGCAGCGCGTTGATCTCGAGCCGGCGCACCATCAGCCAGTTGCTCGCGATCACGAGCAGCGACCAGCCGATGAGGCGTTCGGGCTCGACACGCCCGAACAGGATCGCGGTCATCACGAAACAGCTCAGCACCGCGGCGCCGGCGAGCAGCGGCGCGAATTGCGCAAGCGCATCGAGCCGGATCGAACGGAGCTGCGCATTCGGATCGAGCACCGCTTCCACGATGGCGGCATCGATCTCGGATGCCACCAGATTACGCTTTTTGGTCATCGTGGCCGGGGCGTAATGCATGATTTCCGATCACCGCGTTCGACTAACGTCCAATCTGGTATGCGGCGAAACTTTCCATTCGGTTAAGCGATCGATCGGTATGCGGTTCTCGATCGCGTACAAGCTCCCGGCGGAAATCGTTTTTCCTCGGCAATGTGACGATCCGATGTCATAATCGTCGCAAACCGTGCGGAGAAGCGATGCCGTTCAAACCCAAGGGGCTCGATCCCCATGTCGATCGGCGCGCGCGCGATCAGGCGCGGTGGCTGCTGCGCGATCACGGCTGCGACGCGGAGGCGGTGTTGCGCGAGAAACTGCGCCGCGACGACAAGAGCGCCGCCGACAGATATCGCTATCGGCTGACGCTGCGCGAGATCGCGCGGCTGCGACGCACCGATCCCAGGAAATACGGCTCCGCTACGCGAAGCAACATGCTCGATCGGCTCAGGCAGTGGCTCGGCCGGGGCTAGGCGCGACGCGAGCGCGTGGATAGATAGCCCTATGACCCGGATCCGGCGCAGCGCGCTCTACCTTCCCGCCAGCAACGCGCGCGCCATCGCCAAGGCGCGGAGCTTGCCCTGCGACGTCGTGATCCTCGATCTCGAAGACGCGGTCGCGCCCGAAGAGAAGGCGCGCGCCCGGGATGCGGCGGTCGCGGCGGCGCGGGAGGGCGGATATGGCGACCGGCTGCTCGTCGCGCGCGCCAACGGGCTCGATACCGAATGGGGCGAGGCCGATCTCGCGGCTTTGGCGGATGCCGGGTTCGGTGCGATCCTGGTGCCCAAGATCTCGTCCGCCGCCGATGTCGCGCGCTATGCCGAGCGTGTCGGCGATGCCGAGCTGTGGATCATGATCGAGACCTGCGGCAGCCTGTTCGCGCTCGAACAGATCGCGGCGATGGCGGGCTCGACGCGATTGACCACGATGGTGCTTGGAACCAACGATCTCGCCAAGGAGATGCGGGCAAGGCCCGGCGCGGACCGGGCGCCGTTTCTGCCGTTCCTGAGCTTCGCGGTCGCCGCCGCGCGGCTGCACGGGCTCGACGTGCTCGACGGTGTCTACAACGCGATCGACGATGCCGACGGCTTCGTCGCTGCGTGCGCGCAGAGCGTGGACTATGGCTGCGACGGGCGCACGCTGATCCACCCGAGCCAGATCGCCGCGTGCAACGCCGCGTTCAGCCCCGACGAGGGCGCGGTGCGTCGCGCGCAGGCGATCGTCGCGGCGTTCGCGGCGCCCGAGAACGTCGGCAAGGGCGCGCTGCGCGTCGAGGGCGCGATGGCCGAGCGGCTGCATCTCGACGAGGCGCGCCGGACGATCGCCCTGGCGGAGGCCTGCGCGGCGCGCGGCTGATCTTTCGGCACGGCCCCGAGCAAGGCGTCGCTTTTAACCATATCGCGGCTAAGGCTGGCGCGATGAACGCCATGCCGACCTCGCTCGCCGCCCTTCCGCTGATCGCCATGGCGAGCCCGGCGCTCGCGCAGGCGGTGCCGCCCGATCCCGCCGCCGCGCGCGACATCGTCGTCACCGGCGCCAGCCTGCCGCGCGGGCAGGGCGATATCGCCTATGACGACGCGACGATCGACCGCGACCGGCTGACCGCGACCGCAAGCAACCGCATCGAGGACATATTGAGCGACGTCGCGGGCTTCGCACAGTTCCGCCGCTCCGATTCGCGCTCGGCACAGCCGACCAGCCAGGGCGCGACGCTGCGCGGGCTCGGCGGCAACGCTTCGAGCCGGGCGTTGGTGACACTCGACGGCGTGCCCTTCCTCGATCCGTTCGGCGGCTGGGTAACCTACACCGCGATCGATCCGCAGCGGCTCGGGCTCGTCAGCCTGACGCGCGGCGGCGGCAGTGGCGTCGCGGGGCCGGGCGCGCTTGCCGGCACGATCGAGCTGCAGAGTGCGGGTCCGTCGCAACTGTCGCCGCTCTGGGGCGATGTCGCCTATGGCAGCCGCAATTCGGTCGACGCGCATGCTGGCATCTCGACGACGGGCGGCGGCGGCTTCGGCTTCCTTACCGCCAGCTATGCGCGCGGCGACGGGTTCGTGCCGATCATCAAGTCCGATCGCGGGATCGTCGACGAGGCCGCGCCCTACGAACAGGCGAGCGTCTCGGGCCGCGCGGTGATCCCCGTCGGCGACCGGACCGAGCTGCAGGCCTCCGCGCTCGGCTTCTACGATCACCGCACGCGCGGGCTGGAGGGCAGCCCCAACAGCACCAAGGGCGCCGACGCCAGCCTGCGGCTCGTCGGTCGCGGCGACTGGGGCTACGAGGCGCTGGCCTACGTGCAGTTCCGCGCCTTCTCGGCGGGCTTCTCGTCGGCCAACGCCGCGCGCACGATCGTCACCGAGACGCTCGACCAGTATAGCGTGCCCTCGACCGGGCTCGGCGGGCGCTTCGAGATCCGGCCGCCGGTGGGCGACACGCTCCAGCTGCGCATCGGCGCAGACACGCGCTACGTCACCGGCGAGAGCGACGAGCTCTACACCTATGTCGCGGGCGACCCGACGCGCGCGCGCGAAGCGGGCGGACGCACGCTGACCGTCGGTGCGTTCGGCGAGGCGACCTACAAACCGCTCGACGGCCTGACGCTGACCACGAGCGGACGGATCGATCGCTGGCGGATCATGAGCGGCTTCCTCGATCAGCGCACGCTGGCGACGGGCGCGCCGATCACGAACACCGCCTATCCCGATCGATCGGGCTGGCGGCCGACCGGGCGCGGCGGCGTCGCGTGGAAGCCGGGCGACGGCGCGGTGACGATCCGCGGCGCGGCCTATCTCGGCTGGCGGCTGCCGACGCTCAACGAACTCTACCGGCTCTACCGCGTCGGCACCGATGCGATCGCCGCGAACGCCGATCTGTCGCCCGAGCGGCTTCGCGGGATCGACGGCGGGATCGATTACGATCCGCTGCCCAACCTGCATATCGCCGCGACATTGTTCACCAACCGGCTGTCGAACGCGATCGCCAACGTCACGCTGGGGCAGGGGCCGGGCACCTTCGCGCAGGTCGGCTTCGTCACCGGCCGCTTCCAGATGCGCGAGAATATCCGCGCGATCAGTTCGAAGGGCGCCGAACTCGATGCGCGCCTCGCGATCGGGCAGTGGAGCGTGTCGGCATCCTACGCCTATACCGATGCGCGCGTGCATGCCGATGGCGTCGCTGCCGGGCTCGACGGGCTACGCCCCGCGCAGACCGCGAAGAACAGCGCGTCGGCGACGCTCGCCTGGCAGCGCCCCGAGAGCGTCGGCCTGTCGGCGACGCTGCGCTATTCGGGCCTGCAATATGAGGACGACCTGAACACCGAAGTGCTCCGCCACGCGGTGACGCTCGACGCGGTCGCGCTGGTGCCGATCGCGCACGGCTTTTCGGTCGAGCTGCGCGGCGAGAACGTCATCAACACGCAGGTCGATGCCGGCATTTCGGGTGCCGACATCGTCGAGCGCGCGAGCCCGCGCACGCTCTGGATCGGGCTGCGCTACGGCGAGGCGCGCAGGGGGGTTTAGAAGTTTTGCGTCACCCCGGGCTCGACCCGGGGTCCCGCTACTTCATGTTTGGGGCAGAAGCGGGACCCCGGCTCGAGGCCGGGGTGCCGGCGTTTAACAATGCCCTCAAGTCGGCGAACCCGACTTGGGTTTGGGCTTCGGCTTGGCGCGCGCACCGGCGCGGGGCTTCGGTGCCGGTTTGGCGGTCGCGGTCTTGACCGATGCGGGCCTGGGCAGCGTGGATTTGGCCGACGTCGGCTTGGCGGCCGTCGTCTTGGGCTTGGCGGCGCGCTTGGGCTTGGGGGGCGCCGTGCGCTTGGTCGGCGTGGCGGGGCGATTGTAGAAGATCAGCGCCGCGGCCACCGCCGCCGATCCGATCGCGGCACCTGCTGCGGCGATGCCCAGCGTGCGGTTGCTCAGTTTCGCGACGGGCGTTTCCTCGCCCTTGTCCGGCGCATCGCCCGTCTTCCCGTCGGCCGTCTCGACATGCTCGATCGGCCCCGGATGCAGCGGATAGGGCGAGGTGGCGGCGTCGGGGACGGGGGGCTTGTGCGACATGAAAGGCTCCGAATCGTTACGGGAAGTGATCAGCTCGAAGGCCTAACGCATCCCCGCGCCGAATGTTGCCGTATCGTGACGGGATCAGCCTGCCGGTGTCGCGGTCGGCGTGCCCGCGTCGGCGGTCGTCGCGCTGCTCGCGGGGGGCGTTGCGGTGGGCGCGTCGATGGCAGCCGATGTCGGTGTCGGCCCACGGTGCACGGTGACGGTCGAAGCGGAGGCTTCCGGTGCGGCGTCGGATGTCTCGGGCATCCGCGGCGTATCGCTGGTCGTGCCGAAATGGACGCGGACGCCGGGCACCGGGCTGGTCTCCATCGACGCGAGCGTGACCGCGGGGCTGCCGCGATGCACCGCGACGCTGACGCCGCCTCCCATCGAATAGCGGACCAGCGCGGGCGTGCCCGTCGTCACCGAGACACCGTTGCTGGTCGCGGTGCGAATGGTGTTGCCGACGCCGGGCTCGACGCCCGAATAGGGCTGGCGGAAGGCGAGCGCGTTGCCGATCGCGCCCGACACCTTGTAGAAGATCTGCGAGCCGATCGCGGCCACCCTGGTGAGGCTGGAGGCCCACCAGGGCTGGATCGCGTCGGCATGATAGTTGGTCGCCGAGCCGACCGGATCGTAGACGTAGCCGGCAAGCGCGGCCTGGGCGACCTGCTGCGCGGTCTCCCACGCGGCGGGCTCGCGGCGATAGGCCATCGATCCGTCGCAGGCGAAGGTGAACTGGCACCCCGTGCGCCGCTCCGATCCCTGATAGACGACGCCGCAGACGCTGCTCGGATAGGCCGGGTTGCGCACGCGGTTGAGCACGACCTGCGCCACCGCGCGCTGGCCGTCGAGCGGCTCCGAGCGCGCTTCGTAATAGACCGCGGCGCTCAGGCATTCGAGCGAGCGGCGAGCGGCATCGTCGTCCTGCGCGACGCTTTCGAAGGGCGGCGCGGCGATGGCGGAGGCGAGAGTCGTCGCAATCGGACGCGGTGCGACCGAGGGCGCGACGATCGCCGACGGCACCGTCTCGGCCTGCGCCAGTTGCGGGCGTTGCAGCGGCGGGAGCAGCGTGCGGCCGCTCGCGAGCGACGGCGCCGCGACCGGCCCGGCCAGCTTGGGCGGCACGCACGAGGCCGCGAGCAGCAGCATCGCGAAGCCGAGCAATGATCGTTGGTACATGGCACGGCCCGGAAATTCAGCGGAACCCTGCTTTTACCGGCGGATACTTGTGGACTCGTTAACTGCGAACCGCGCCGGCTCGCCCGGCCGCCCACCGCCTGTCCGCGAATTCATTACGGATGCGGGGAACGCAGCCCCGGTCGAGGCGTCCTGCTGCCAGACGTCCATCACCAGAAAGACCGGACCGGCATGACCAGCAGCGTTCCCGCGGCGCGCCCCGTCACCCTCATCATCTTCGGCGCGACCGGCGATCTCACCCGCCGGCTGCTGACGCCCGCGCTGATCAACATGACGCGCGTCGGGCTGGTCGGCCGCGACTTCCACGTGCTGGGCGTCGGCATCGAGCCTGGCGGCGACGAGATGTTGCGCAAGCATCTCGAGGACTTCGTTCCCGAAAAGGGCGGCGAGGGCGCCACCAAGCGCGGCGCCTCGTGGAAACAGTTGCGCGGCCGGATCGCCTATCTGTCGGGCGACTTCACGCAGGACGCGCTCTACGAGGAACTGGCGAAGCGGATCGCGGCGGCGCCGAGCGACAACGTCGCCTTCTATCTGGCGACGCAGCCGAGCTTCTTCGGCCCGATCGTCGACAAGCTCGCGGACCATGGCCTGCTGACCGAAAAGCCCGGCGCGTTCCGCCGCGTCGCGATCGAGAAGCCGTTCGGCACCGACCTCAAATCCGCGCAGGCGCTCAACGCGCGCATCCTGGCGCGCGCCGGCGAGCAGCAATTCTACCGGATCGACCATTTCCTCGGTAAGGAGACGGTCCAGAACATCATGACCGCGCGCTTCGCCAACATGATGCTCGAGAGCATCTGGAACAGCAATTACATCGACCATGTCGAGATCACCGCCGCCGAGACGGTGGGCGTCGGCACGCGCGGCAAATTCTACGATGCCACAGGTGCCTTGCGCGACATGGTGCCCAATCATCTGTTCCAGTTGCTCGCGATGGTCGCGATCGAGCCGCCGAACAGCTTCGATGCCGAGGCGATCCGCAACGAGAAGGGCAAGGTGCTCAAGGCGCTGCGCCACTGGAGCCCCAAGGAGGCTGCCGAGAACGGCGTGCGCGGCGCGTACACCGCGGGGACGCTCGATGGCACGAAGGTCGCCGCCTACACCGCAACGCCCGACGTCGCTAAGGACAGCGCGACCGAAACCTTCGTCGCGCTCAAATTCTACGTCGACAGCTGGCGCTGGGCGGGCGTGCCCTTCTACCTGCGCACCGGCAAGGTGATGGCGGCGCGCGACACCGAGATCGTGATCACCTTCCGCGAGGTGCCGTTCGCGCAGTTCGCGCATACCAAGCTCGATCGCAAGCCGCCGCCCAACCGGCTGATCATCCAGGTTCAGCCCGACGAGGGGCTCAAGATGGAGATCTCGATCAAGCAGCCGGGCCTCGCGGTCGATACCGCACCGGTATCACTCGATTTTCACTATGCCGACCTGTTCGATATCTCGTCGCTGACCGGCTATGAGTCGCTGCTCTACGATCTGTTCATCGGCGACCAGACGCTGTTCCAGCGTGCCGACGGGATCGAGGCGGGGTGGGCCGCGGTGCAGCCGTTCCTCGATCTGTGGGCGAAGGGCGGCAAGCCCGATCTCTACAAGCCGGGCAGCATGGGGCCAGCCTCGGCCGACGCGCTGCTCGACCGCGACGGCAAGCGCTGGCACGAACTCAGCATCGTTGCCGAGCAGGCCGCGCCGAAGAAGATGGCCGGCGCGGTGCGCAAGGCCAAGACGTGAGCGAGGACGACGGCAGGCGCGAGAACGAGGCGCCGATCCAGCCGATCGAGGACTATGCGCTGATCGGATCCACCTGCAGCGCGGCGCTGATCCACCGCGACGGCACGATCGCCTGGCTGTGCCTGCCGCGCTTCGATTCGGATGCGATCTTCGCCAGCCTGCTCGGCACCGAGGAGAACGGGCACTGGTCGCTCGGATCGAAGGACGAAGGCGCACGGATCTCGCGCCGCTATCTGCCGGACACCACGATCCTCGAGACGACGATCGAGACCGACGACGGCAAGGCGCGCGTGCTCGATTTCATGCCGCGCCCCGTGCACGGCGGCGGCACCGCGGAGGTCGTGCGGATCGTCGAGGGGATCGAGGGGCGCATGGCGCTCTCGACCCGCGTCAAGCTGCGCTTCAATTACGGCCTCACCGTGCCGTGGGTGCAGCGCAAGGAGGCGGCTATCGTCGCGGTTGCGGGCCCCGATGCGGTGCGGCTGAGCAGCAGCATCGATCTCACCAGCGTCGATTTCGCGACCGGCGCCGATTTCCATATCGAGGCCGATCAGCGCGTCGCCTTCGCGCTCGAATGGCATCCCTCGCACACCGAACCGCCGCTGCCGCGCGATCCGTTCGCGCTGTTGCGTCGGACCGAGGCGGAGTGGATCGAGTGGATGGCGGGCTGCACCGTCGAGGGGCCGTACAAGGACATCGCGCGCCGATCGCTCACCACGCTCAAGGCGATGACCTATCAGCCGAGCGGCGGCATCGTCGCGGCGCCGACCACTTCGCTGCCCGAGATGCCGGGCGGCGTGCGCAACTGGGATTACCGCTTCTGCTGGCTGCGCGACGCGGTACTGACGATCTACGCATTCGCCGGCTCGGGCTTCAGGCAGGAGGCGAGCGACTGGCGCTGGTGGCTGATGCGCGCGGTCGCGGGATCGGCGGACCGGCTGCAGATCATGTACGGGCTCACCGGCGAACAGCGGCTGACCGAGACCGAGCTCGATCACCTGCCGGGCTATGAAGGCAGCCGGCCGGTGCGGATCGGCAACGCCGCGCACTCGCAGATCCAGCTCGACGTCTACGGCTCCGTGCTCGGCGCGTTCGACGGTGCGCGACGCGGCGGTCTGTTGGACATGGACGTCGTCTGGCCGCTCGAATGTGCGATCGCGAACACGCTGCTCACCGCCTGGAAGGAGAAGGACAGCGGGCTGTGGGAGGTGCGCGGCGCGCCGCAGCATTTCGTCCACTCCAAGGTGATGTGCTGGTTCGCGTTCGACCGGATGGTCGCGAGCGCCGAGGATTTCGGGCTCGACGGGCCGATCGACGATTGGCGCGCGGCACGCGACGAGATCCACGCGCAGGTCTGCGAACGGGGCTTCGATGCGGCGAGCAACAGCTTCGTCCAATATTATGGCGCGGACCGCGTCGATGCGGCGCTGATGCGGATCGCGACATTGGGCTTCCTGCCCGCGGACGACCCGCGCGTCCTCGGCACGATCGCGCGGATCGAGAAGGATCTGCTGACCGACGGCGTCGTCTACCGATACCAGACCGGCGACGACGGCGACGGCCTGCCGGGCACCGAAGGCGCGTTCCTCGCGTGCAGCTTCTGGCTGTGCGAGGCCTATGCGCTGACCGGCCGGCTCGACGAGGCGAAGGCGTTCTTCGAGCATCTGATCGGCTTCGGCAACGATCTCGGTCTGTTCGCCGAGGAATATGACCCCGTCGCCTGCCGGCAACTCGGCAATTTCCCGCAGGCGTTCAGCCATTTCGCGCTGATCAACGCGGTGCACACGATGGAAGCCGCGGCGAGCGGAACGGCCGGCTACCTCAACACCTGGAAAGCGGACCCGGCTTAGGGCGCATCGACATTCGCTCATCCCCCCCCGCCAGGGGGAGGTGGCGCCGAAGGCGACGGAGGGGGAGGACGGCGGCG
>CAXTVK010000072.1:0-14098 GCA_964247655.1 uncultured Sphingomonadaceae bacterium
CGCTCGATCGCCGACACCAGCACATCGTCCCCCGGCGCCATGTCGGGGGAGAAGCGGCCCACGACGGTGCCGTCGCGGCCGATCAAGAATTTCTCGAAGTTCCACAGCAGTTCGGGCTCGGGATTGGGCGTCTTGCCGTAACCGGCGAGCTTGTCCCGGAAACCGGCGCTGTTCGCCGCCGCCGGTTGCGCCTCGGTCAGCGCCGCATAAAGCGGGTGCTTGTCGGCGCCGACCACGGTGATCTTCGAGAACATCGGGAAATCGACCGCGAACGTCGTCTCGCAGAAGCTGGCGATCTCGTCGTCGCTGCCCGGCTCCTGCCCCGCGAAGTCGTTGGCGGGGAAGCCGAGCACCGCAAAGCCTTCGTCCTTGTATTTGGTGTAGAGCGTCTCGAGCCCTTCATATTGCGGCGTCAGCCCGCATTTGGACGCGGTGTTGACGACCAGCAGCACCTGGCCGGCATAGTCGGCGAGCGTGGCGGCGGCGCCGTCGATCTTCTGGAGCGGGATCTGCTGGAGCTCGGTCATCGTCATCCTCTCGGTTCGGTGCCCGAAGATATCGGTCATACGTGT
This sequence comes from uncultured Sphingomonadaceae bacterium, assembly GCA_964247655.1. Classification (GTDB taxonomy): domain Bacteria; phylum Pseudomonadota; class Alphaproteobacteria; order Sphingomonadales; family Sphingomonadaceae; genus Solisphingomonas. Next base: position 573 of record CAXTVK010000072.1, read on the forward strand.
GACGGATCAAGCCGCGCATTGACGCGAGCACGCGCCGCGCGGCAAAGCGGGCGCGATGAAGAGACATACCGGACAGGACCGCAGCGTCACCACGACCTGGCGCCCCGCGACGCAGGCGGTGCGCGGCGGCACCGCGCGCTCGGACTATGGCGAGACGTCGGAGGCGATCTTCCTGACCTCGGGCTATGCCTATGATTGCGCCGCCGACGCCGCCGCGCGTTTCGCGGGCGATCAGGTGGGCATGACCTACTCGCGCCTTCAGAACCCGACGGTCGAGATGCTCGAGCAGCGGATCGCGCTGCTCGAAGGCGCGGAAGCGGCGCGCTGCATGGCCTCGGGGATGGCGGCGATGACCGCGGCTTTGCTCTGCCAGTTGCAGGCGGGCGACCATCTCGTCGGCGGCAAGGCGGCGTTCGGATCGTGCCGCTGGCTGACCGACACGCTGCTGCCCAAATTCGGGATCGCGACGACGATCGTCGACGGCACCGACACCGCCGCCTGGGAGGCCGCGATTCGGCCCGAGACCAAGGTGTTCTTCTTCGAGACGCCGGCCAACCCGACGCTCGACATCGTCGACATGCGTGCGGTGTGCGACATCGCACGGTCGCACGGCATCACGAGCGTGGTGGACAATGCCTTCGCCTCGCCCGCGCTGCAGCGCCCGATCGAGTTCGGCGCCGATGTGGTGGCGCATTCGGCGACCAAGATGATGGACGGGCAGGGCCGCGTGCTCGCCGGTGCGGTGGCGGGCAGCGATGATTTCATCTTGAACACGCTGCTGCCCTTCACGCGCAACACCGGGCCGATCCTGAGCGCGTTCAACGCCTGGGTGGTGCTCAAGGGGATCGAGACGCTCGACCTGCGCATCCGCCGCCAGAGCGAGAACGCCTTGAAGGTCGCGCGCTTCCTCGAGGCGCGCGTTCCCAAGCTGCTCTACCCGGGGCTCGCCTCGCATCCCCAGCATGACCTCGCGATGCGGCAGATGAGCGCGGGGGGCACGATCGTCGCGCTGACGCTCGATGGCGGTCGTACGCAGGCGCACGGTCTGCTCGATGCGCTGCAGCTCGTCGACATCTCGAACAACATCGGCGATTCGCGCAGCCTGATGACGCACCCGGCGTCGACGACGCACAGCGGGCTTTCCGAAGAGGTGCGCACCGACATGGGGATCACCGAGGGCATGCTGCGGCTGTCGGTCGGGCTCGAGGACCCCGACGACGTGATCGAGGACTTCGATCGCGCGCTGAAAGCGGTGGGGCTGTGAAGGCGCTCTTTCCCTACGAGGCGGTGACCGACGGCGTCACCGTGCGCGTCGCGGTCAGCTATCTGCCCGAACAGTCACAGCCCGCGCACGGCCGCTGGTTCTGGTCCTACCATATCCGCATCGAGAATGACGGCGAGGCGCCGGTTCAATTGCTCGACCGACACTGGATCATCGTCGACGGGCGCGGCAACCGTCACGAGGTGGAGGGAGAAGGCGTCGTCGGCGATCAGCCGGTGATCGATCCGGGCGAAAGCTACGATTATGTCTCGGGCTGCCCGCTGCAGACGCCGACGGGTTCGATGGAAGGCAGCTACGGCATGATCGATGCCGACGGCGACGAATTCGACGTCGCGATCCCGCGCTTCCCGTTGCTGGCGCCGGCGACGGCACGGTGAGAGTGGGCGCTGGTCCCCCCTCCCTGAAAGGGAGGGGCCGGGAGTGGGTCCTGGCGGTCGATACGCTCGATGTTGCGCGGATGTCGGCCGTATCGCGCGCCTCTACCCACCCCCCGACCCCCTCCCTTTCAGGAAGGGGGAGCGCGTGAAGCGCACGCATCTCCCGCTCAACGGCCTGCGCGTGCTCGATGCCGCCGCGCGCCATCTCAGCTTCACGCGCGCTGCCGACGAGCTTGCGGTGACCCCGGCGGCGGTCGGGCAGCAGATCCGCGCGCTCGAGGATACGCTGGGCGTCGTGCTGTTCCGCCGCACCACGCGCGGGCTCGAACTCACGCCGGAGGGCGAGGCGGGGCTCGATGCGCTGCGCTCGGGCTTCCTCGAATTCGAGGAAGCGGTGCGCGCGATGCAGTCGGGCCAGTCCTCGAAGACGCTGACGATCGCGGCGCCGCGCGATCTCACCGCCAAATGGCTAACACCGAGGCTGGCTGCCTATGCCGGAACGGACCCCGAACTGCGCTTCGTGCTGCTGTCGTCCGACGAAGGGCTCGATTTTACGCAGGCCAATCTCGATCTCGCGGTGTGCCTCGGAACGACCAAGGGCGAGCATGAGGGCGTGATGCTGGCGTCGTCCGGATATGCGACGGTCGGCCTTGCCGACGGAGCGGAGGCGCCGATCTCCTGGCCGGGCTGCCCGGCCGACGAGGTCAAGACGGCCGGGCTGTCGGTGGCGGATGCCGGGCTCGCGCTCGATGCGGCGGCGGCGGGGTTCGGGCGTGCGACGGTGCCGGCGCTGCTTGCCGAAGCCGATATCGTCGCGGGCCGCGTGACGCGCTTCGCCGAGAGCGAGTCGCCGAACGCCTATTGGCTGATCGCGCCGCTGCCGCAGTGGCGGCAGAAGAAGGTGCGCGCACTGGTGGCCGCGCTCACCGACTGAGCCGATGGCGTCGCAGCCCGATCTCGAGCAGGCGCTGCTCGGTCCGCTGGTCGCGGGGCGCGAATGCGGCGATTGTACCATCTGCTGCATGGTCCTCAGGATCGATGCGCCGACGCTCGACAAGCCGGCCGATACGCCGTGCCGGCACAGCACCGGCACCGGGTGCGGCATCTACGCGACGCGGCCCGACGTCTGCCGGGATTGGTTCTGCGGATGGCGGCGCAACGCGGCGATGCCGGAGGCCGCGCGACCCGATCGATCGGGTCTGCTGGTGTCGCTCGATCTCAATCGGAAGCGGCGCAATTGCCTCGAAGGCGTGTCGATCGTGATACGATCGCTGCGTGATGCCGAGACCTTGGAAAGCCCGCTGGCGCAGAGCCTGATCGACCTACTGTCCGGCCAACTCGTCCCAGTCTGGACAAGCGACGGCGTGTCCAAGGCGCTCGAGCATCCGCGCGCCGAAATAGCCGCGCCGGTCATCTCGGGCGCCTCGCCGGCCGAACGCCTGAGACCCGAGGTCGACGCATGGCGCGCACGGTACGACGTGTTCCGATGATCGCGGTGGCGTCGTTCGCGGGACGGGCGTTGCTTACTGCGGCGTTCGCGCTATGTACCGGCCGACATGGCCTCCCAGACCGACACCTACCGCCTCTACCGGATGAATGCGCTGACCGGCGCGATCATCGACTATGACGAATTCGAGGCGTTTTCCGACGACCAGGCGATCCAGAACGCGCTGCCGCAGGCGGGCGCGCGGCGGATCGAGCTGTGGTGCGGCACGCGCAAGGTGCTCGCGGTGAGCGGGCGTGGCGGCCCCGGCGAACTGAGCTTCGGCGCGCCGGGGGTCCCAGGCTAGAGTCGCCGGATCAGCCGGATCACCACGATCACGATCACCGCGCCCACCACCGAGGCGAGGATCGATCCGATCAGCCCGCCACCGAGCGGAATGCCGAGCCGAGGGAACAGCCAGCCGGCGACGACCGATCCCAAGATGCCGATCAGCGCGTCTGCGATGAAGCCGAAGCCGCCGCCCCGCACGAGCAGGCCCGCAAGCCAGCCGATGATCGCGCCGACGACGATCCAGATCAGGAACGCCACCAGCGCGCTTTCGCCACCTATCGTTGCATGCATCGCCATCGTCTCCTGTGCCAAGTTCCGACGCGCTTAGCGACCGTCGGCGCGCGTGGTTCCCCGTCAGCGCACGATCTTGTCGATCGCCCCCGCCGCGACCGGATGATAGCTCGGCCGCGCCTTGGCGTAGATGCGCTGCGCGATCGGCTTGCCCCATTCCCCCTGCGCCTCGAGATCGCGGTAGAGCGGCACGATCAGCAACATCCGCCCGACGCTGTTCAGATACTGGTCGAGCGCGGGCACGGCCGCATCGTAGCGGTTGGCGATCGCGAGCTCGAACCAGGCCGAGCGGATATACGGGTTGGCCGAGGCCGACAGGCCGAAGCTTTTGTCCATTTCGGCGAGCCGCGCGGGCGTCTGCGTGCGCGGCAGGCCGTTGAGGAAGCGCAGCCATTCCTGCGTCGACCAGTGCGACGCGTCGATCGAGGCGACCGCCGCGCCCTTGTCGAACGCGGCAACATCGACGTCGATCTTCGCGAGCGTCGCCGAATGGATATGCACGGCGTTGTCGGGCAGCCCCGGCTGATAGGCCCAGCGATCGAGCTCCAGCTTCGCCTCCAGCGCCGCGTCACCCTCGATCAGGTTGGCGCGCAGATCGGCGAGGAAGCCCGCGGTGGTCTGCGGCTGGAAGGCGTGGCGATTGAAATAGCCTTTCAGATACGCATCCCAGCGCGGCCGGCCGACCGCCTGCTCGATCGTGCGCAGGAAGGTCGATCCCTTGTTGTAGTCCATCTCGCCATAGGCGCCCTCGGGATCGCCGTGCAGCCGCGTGCCGGGCGCGGTCGGGCCGCCGGCCGCCTTGATGTCGCGCTGCAGATTGTCCCACGAGAGATCGGCGAGCGTCGCGGCGCGTTCCTTGCCGTAGACCGCCTCGTCGATACGGTTCTCGAAATAGACGGTGAAGCCCTCGTTGAGCCACGAGTCGGCCCAGGTCGCGTTGGTGACGAGATTGCCCGACCAGCTGTGCGCGAGTTCGTGCGCGATCACGTCTACGTTGGACTTGTCGCCGGTGATGATCGTCGGCGTCGCGAAGGTGAGCGTCGGGTTCTCCATGCCGCCGAACGGGAAGGAGGGCGGCAATACGAGCACGTCGTAGCGGCCCCAGCGATAGGGGCCGTAGAGTGTCTCGGCCGCGTCGACCATCTTGGCCGTATCGGACAGTTCGCGCGCCGCGCGATCGAGCATCGCGGGTTCGGTGTAAACGCCGGTGCGCGCGCCCAGCGGGCGGAAGGCGAGATCGCCGACCGCGAGCGCGATCAGATAGGGCGGTACGTTGTGCGCCATCCGGAAGCGGTAGCTGTGCTGCCCCGGCCCCGCGGGCTCGCCCTTGGGGGTCAGCCGCTCGGCGCTCATCACCGCGGTCAGGTCGGCGGGGACGGTGATCTTCGCGGTCCAGCTCTGGCGGATGCCGGGGCTGTCCTGCGTCGGGATCCAGCTGCGGTTCTCGATCGATTCGCCCTGGCTGAACAGATAGGGCTTCGTCTTGCCCGCGGTCAGCGCCGGGTTCAGCCATTGCAGCGCGCCCGCATCGGGGCTCGATCGGTAGCGGATGACGATGCGTCGCGCGGTGCCGATCTCGACGGTCAGCGGTGCGCCCTTGTACGGATCGCTCGGCCCCACCGACCAGCGCAGCGGATGGCCAGCCGCATCGGCGATGCCTGCGATCACGAGCTTGTTGTCGTCGAGCACGATCCGCGTCGCGCCGGGCGCCGCCAGAATGTCGAGTGCCGCGGTGCCGGCCATGGTGTGCGCCGAAAAGTCCGCGGCGAGATCGAGATCGACGTGGACGACGCGCGCGACCTGCGGCTCGGCATAGCTCAGCGCGTCGTGCGCGTCGGGCGTCGTGAGGATCGGCGAGGGCGGATCGGCGCGCAACGGCATCGCGGCGAGCGAGAGCAGGGAGACGGCGCTGAACAGATGACGCATGGAGCGGGCCTTCGATCGGACGAAAGCCCAGTGGCTAAGCGCGCCGCGCCGCCTCGGCAAGTCGCGCGCCGTTACGCGGACTCGGCCATCACATGCGCGAGTTCGGCGGGGCTCAGCGGGCGCAGCAGCCGGCAGCCGATCTCCTCGCCGATCTGCCAAGCGACATAGGCGCGCCGCCGCATCCCCTTGCCGAAGCGCACGATCACCTTGCTGCCCTTGGGCAGGTGGATCGGCGAGTGCGCGCGGAAGCCCGAGCCCGAGATATTGGTCACCTCGGCCGACAGCGGCACGCCGTCGGGTGTCAGCACCTCGACCGGCACGCTGACCTCGTACCGCGAATCGCGTCGGCGATCGCTTTGCAGAGGTGTGGAGAGCAGCGCGTCGTGACGACGGATATCGAGCGAGGACATGCCTCGGACTAGCCCTAGCATGTTGATATTCCGTGAAGTCCACAGCGGCCATCTTGCGGCGACGAGACGGGCGGAAGGTTATGAAGGTTGCGGCACGTCGCCGCCCTATGCTCCTCCCCGCGAACCGCCGACGGCAACGATCGCCGCATCGGCCGGCCCGATCCGCCGCGCGAACGGCGCAGCACACGGCACGAAATTCCGAGCGGCGGTGGGGCATGTCCGGTCTCCTGTCGGGAACGCGAACGATCCAGCTATGCCGCGAAATCCTATTATGGAAGAGGCTATTTTCGCGCCGCATGTCGTCGCTATCGTTGGCGCCGCCCGCGCGCCCGGCGTACAGGTCCTGCATGAGAAAAGCTTTACTGGTCGCGACGGCCGCATTGGGATTAGCGCCGATCAGCGGAGGTGCGCTGGGCGCCGGCGTTCCGCCCAGCGGCGGGACGATCGCGATCGAGGCGAGGACCGTCGATGGCCGCACCGATGCCGCGCTGCCGGCCTTCGAGGACGCCGCGGCGGCGGCGCTGACCGCGCGGGGCTTCACCGTGTTCGACGATTCGGGCCACGCCGCGGCGGTCGTCGAACTGCTGCTGAGCCGGGACAGGGTGGGGACGGGCTATGCCAAGGCAACCGGGCAAGGCGCATCCGCCTTCGGCGCAGGCGTATCGGTTCCCTTGTCGACCGGCGCCTCCGATCTGGTACGGCTCCAGCGCACCGGTCTCGAGCTGCGAATCCACCGGCGGGGCGAGACCGGAACGATCTGGGACGGCGCCGCCGTCACCGTCCGCGCCGCCGGCACGCGCAACGGCACCGACGCGGCGGTCGCCTCGGACCTCAGCCGGGCGCTGCTCCTATCCTACCCCGCGCAGCCCCAGGGCGTCGTCGGCGTTCCGTAAGCGGCGAAGATATCCGACCGCATCGGCGCGGTACATCGCCGGTCACCGCAGCGCAGGATTTCGCCCACCGTCCGTCATCGCGAGCGCAGCAAAGCAATCCAGCGCCGGCTCCTGGATCGCCACGGCGCTTCGTGCCTTGCGATGACGGGGAGGGTATGACGGCTATCGCCCAATTGCGGACGGCGTCGTCGAAGCGATCATGGCGGCGGCGGACCTCCGCCCCAGGCGAACCCACCCCCAGCCCCTCCCTTTCAGGGAGGGGAGTGACCGACTACTTCCCACCACTTCTTGCCATCCGCCACATGCGCTAAACCACGCCATGCCTCGAAACATCCGGAACATCGTCATCCTCACCGGCGCGGGGGTTTCCGCCGAGAGCGGGCTGGCGACCTTCCGGGGGCCCGACGGGCTGTGGGAGGGGCGGCGCGTCGAGGAGATCTGCACGCCCGAGGCGCTGCACGAGGACCGCGACCTCGTGCTCGATTTCTACGACCAGCGGCGCCGTGCGCTGAGCATTGTCGAGCCCAATGCCGCGCACGGCGCGCTCGCGCGGCTGGATGCGGAGTGGCCGGGCGCGCTGCTGATCGTCACGCAGAATGTCGACGACCTGCACGAGCGTGCGGGCGCGCGGCGGATGCTGCACATGCACGGCGCGCTGCTGTCCGCCTTGTGCGGCGCTTGCGGCGCGCGCGCGTCCTTCGCGGGCGACATGATCGGCGGACCCGGCTGCGCGCGCTGCGGGCAGGATGCGCTGCGGCCCGACATCGTCTTCTTCGGCGAGATGCCCTACGCGATGGAGCGGATCGAGGCCGCGTTGACGTCCGCGGACCTGTTCGTCTCGATCGGCACCTCGGGCGCGGTCTATCCCGCCGCGGGCTTCGTGCAGGGTGCGCGGCACGCGGGCGCCGAGACGCTCGAACTCAATCTCGAACCCTCCGCGGGCAGCCACTTCTTTCACGAGACGCGCGTCGGGCCGGCAAGCATGCTGGTCCCGGCCTGGGTCGACGCCCTGCTCGTCTCGCAGGGATAGAGCCGGCTCTGTTTAGGCTGTGCCGAAACAGACTTCAAAAGCGGCGCGAGACGCCGAAATACAGCTCGATGTCGGGGCTGTCGTGCACGCCCTTGACCGCGCCGACATCGAGCTGGAGATCGTCCTTGGGCTGGTAGGCGAACGACAGGCTGGCCAGCGTCTCGGTCTCGTGGCCCTGCGGATCGTCGTCGCGCGTCGCCTGCAGTTCGAGCGCGGCGGTGAGCTTCTTGGTGAACTGGTAGTTGAGCCCGACGACGCTGCCATAGGCAAGATGGCGGCCGTTGCGATCCTCGTCCACCGCGGCGTCGATCTCGGGCGTGGCGGCGAGGCTGAGCGCGTCGGTGAGGGCGACGCTGATCGGTACCAGCACGCCTGCGCCCCAATCGCCCGCGCCGATCGCCTTGCCGCCCGTCGGCAGCGTCGCATAGGGCGCGACCGCGATCGAGAAACCCTGCCCGTCGGGGTGCGACAGGTTCTGCTGGAGCGATATCGAGACGTCGCCGGTGCCGCTGCTGCGCGAGATCGCGCCGGTCGCGCGGTCGCGCTCGCGGACATGGCCGTAGGGCGTCCAGCCGACCTTGGCCTCGAGCGAGTCGGTCAGCCCGTAGCGGACGAGCAGATCGCCCGCGACCAGCGTACCGGTCCGCGTCTCGGGATCCTTTTCGCTGGTCCAGTCAAGGCCGCCGAGCTCGACCGCGACATGGCCGGGATCGATCGTGCAGGGCGGCGTGTCGAGCCCCGGCCGGTCCGGACAGAATTGGCGCAGATCGTCCGCCCGCGCCGCACCGGCGAGACTGGTCGCGAACAGTGCGGCAAGCGCGAGCGACGGTATCGACCTGGTCATCCATTCCCCCTCAGGATCGCCGCCTTCCCGGACGGCGAAGCGCAGCTATGACCGACAATCCGATCTTTCCCAACTCCTTAAGTCGACGGGGAGTTCGCGCGGGGGCGTGCGTTCGATCCGATTGCCATGCTACCGGCGATCGTGTCATTCTTGCAGCGACGGACGCAGAGCCGTGACGGGAGGGGGCCACCCCCAAGGGGAACGCCGCCATGCTCATGATCGACCGCATCGCCATGACGATCCACGATAGCGAAGCGCAGATGCCGAACGCCGCGCCCGGACCGGCGTGGAGCGCGCTGCCCGACAGCGAGCAGGCGCGCTATCGATTGACGGCGGTCAGGGTTCTCGGCGCACTGCGCGGCCCGACGCACCAGATGCTCGCCGACGGCAATCTGAGCGGCGCGCCGGGCGACGCGGGCAATGTCTGGGAACGGATGATCTTCCGCGCGCTCTACGAGCAGGTCGATTAGCGCGGCGCGTCAATCCACCCAGTCGAGCCCGATCTCGCGGTAGAGCCCGCGATCTTCCTCCCAATCGGGCTTGACCTTGATGTGCAGGAACAGGTGGACCGTCTTGCCGAGCAAGGGCGCTAGTTCGGCGCGGGCGCGCGACCCGATCTCCTTGAGGCGAACGCCGCGCGCACCCAGGATGATCGCCTTCTGGCTGTCGCGCTCGACGAGAATCTGCTGGTGGATCGCGATCGAGCCGTCCTTGCGCTCGTCATATTTCTCGGTCTCGACCGCGCACGCATAGGGCAGCTCGGCGTGGAGCTGGAGATAGAGCTGTTCGCGCGTCACCTCGGCGGCGAGCATCCGGTCGGTGGCGTCGGAGACCTGGTCCTCGGGGAAATGCCAGGGACCTTCGGGCACCCGCCTGGCGAGCAGCGCCTTGAGCGCAGGCACGCCGTCGCCTGTCGTCGCGGAGACGAACAGAATGTCTTCGGGATTTAGCCGCTCCTGAAGCGCCTGCGCGGTGGCGAGCAGCTTTTCCTTGGGCGTCGCGTCGACCTTGTTGAGGATGACGATCTTGGGCTCGCGCCGCTTCGACAGCGACTCGACCAGCGGCTCGATCCGCTTGGTGAGCCCGGTCTTGGCGTCCACGACCAGCGCGATCAGGTCGGCGTCCTGCGCGCCCTCCCAAGCGGCGGCGACCATCGCGCGGTCGAGCCGGCGCTTGGGATCGAAGATGCCGGGGGTATCGACCAGCAGGATCTGGCTGTCGCCCTCGATCGCGATCCCCATCAGGCGGACCCGCGTGGTCTGCGCCTTGGGGCTGACGATCGCGACCTTCTGGCCGACCAGCGCATTGGTCAGCGTCGACTTGCCCGCATTGGGCGCGCCGACGATCGCGACGAGGCCGCAGCGTTGGGTTGTCATGATGCTATTCCTGCGCGGGTTTTTGCACCCCTCCCTGAAAGGGAGGGGATGGGGGTGGGTTCGTGGCCGGATCGCGATGCGCTCGCCCCATGCGAACCCACCCCCTACCCCTCCCTTTCAGGGAGGGGGGAAGAAACGCGCGAGAGGAAAATAGCCCTCACTTCACCTGCTCCAGCATCGCGCGCGCGGCTTCGGTCTCGGCCTCCTGCTTGGAGGTGCCGGTCCCTTCCGCGGTGGCGCGGCCGGGGATGGCGACGGTGACGACGAATTTGGGCGCATGGTGCGGCCCCGAGCGCGAGGCGATCTCGTAGACCGGCGGGCGCCACTGCTTGGCGGCGGCGAACTCCTGCAACTCGGCCTTGGGGTGCTTGGGCGCCTTGTCGAGATGGACGCGGTCGCCCCAGGCGCGGCGCACGAAGGCGCGCGCGCCGTCCAGCCCGGTCTCGACGAACAGCGCGCCGATCAGCGCCTCGACGATGTCGCCTAGCACGTAGGTCGAATGCTGCGCACCGTCGTCGCGCGCCTGCTTGCCGAGCCGGAGATGCCGCCCGAGATCGAGATCGCGCGCGACCTCGGCGCAGGTCTCGCCCGAGACCAGCGCGTTGAGCCGGCGCGAAAGCTTGCCCTCGGGCTCGCTTGGGAAGAGCGCGAACAGCCATTCGCCCATCACGAGGCCGAGCACGCGGTCCCCCAGAAATTCGAGGCGCTGATAGCTTTCGCCCGAATGGCTCGAATGCGTCAGCGCCGAGAGGAACAGCTTTTCGTCGCGCGGAGTGTGGCCGATCGCGTCGATCACCTGCGGGGGCAGCGTGTCGCTCACCGGAAGCCCTGCCCGATCCGCGCCGGGCGGGTCGCGGGCAGCCAGGTCGCAGGATCGAGCAATCTTGCCGACCCGTCGACTGAGAAGATCGTCACGATCGCGCGGCCCTCGAGGTTCTCGGCGGGCACCATGCCGATCCCGCCGCCTGCGACCGCGGCGAAGCGGCTGTCGGCCGACATATCGCGATTGTCGCCCATCAGGAAATAATGGCCCGCGGGGACGGTGAGCACGGGCGTATCGTCCTGCGGCGTCTCGCCCTGATCGATCACCTCGTAGGTGACGCCGCCGGGCAGCGTCTCGCGGTAGCGCGGGAAGCGGCAGGCGGGGTGGCCCTCCGCGTCCGCGCCCGCGCCATAGGGCACCTGCACGTCGGCGATCACGCTGCACTCGGTATTGGCGGCGATCGGCACCGCGAAATCGGCGATGCGGACCTTGGGCACCGCCGCGCCGTTGAGCCACAGCACGCCGTGGCGCATCTGGACGCGGTCGCCGGGCAGCCCGATCAGCCGCTTGATATAGTCTTCGTGGTCGTCGGGCGGCGCGCGGAAGATCACGACGTCGCCGCGGGTCGGCGCGCGGCCGAACAGCCGGCCGTGCGGCCCCGGCGGCGCCCAGGGGAAGCTGAATCGCGACCAGCCATAGGGCCATTTCGCGACGAGCAGATAGTCGCCGACGAGCAGCCGCGGCATCATCGATTCGGACGGGATGCTGCGCGGCATCACCACGAACGAGCGCAAGCCCAGCGCGAGCAGCGCGACGACGAGCACGAAGCGGATCGTGCCGCGCCAGTCGCTCGGCGCACGCGTGGCGCGAGCGGAGTCGCGCGTGGTCTGGGAGGTTGCGGGCACCTCGGCGCTTTGCGCATGCCGCAAGGCGAGGTCAAGCGCGGCGGGCTCGCTTCGTGCCGTGGGGTGTCTTCGGCCGGGAAACGGGCCTCCGTCGTTCTCCCGCGAAGGCGGGAGCCCAGAGCTGCAAGCGCTGCGCCCGAAACCCTGGGCCCCCGCCTTCGCGGGGGAACGGTTAGCGATTTGGGCGTGGGGGGTCGGAGGATGTGCGGGAATGCCTTCCGCCGGAAAAGCACACCGACGGTTCTCCCGCGAAGGCGGGAGCCCAGAGCCGCAAGCGCTGCGCCCGAAACCCTGGGCCCCCGCGTTCGCGGGGGAACGGTTGGCGTACGGGGTATGTCGGCGAATCCAGCACAGGCGTTGGCGGATCGCGCCCGCGTCGCTACATGCGCGCCAGCCTTCGCGCATCCCTCGCGCCAATTGCCTTCCCGGGAGCCCTGCTTGATGTCCGATCATGAATTCGACCTGTTCGTGATCGGCGGCGGCTCGGGCGGCGTCCGCGCGGCGCGGATCGCGGCGGCGCACGGTGCCAGGGTGGCGATGGCGGAGGAGTTTCGCGTCGGCGGCACCTGCGTGATCCGCGGCTGCGTGCCCAAGAAGCTGCTCGTCTACGGCGCGCATTTCGCCGAGGATCTGAAGGACGCCAAGCGCTTCGGCTGGCAGGTGCCCGACTGCGACTTCGACTGGAAGGTGCTGCGCGACCATGTGCTCGCCGACGTGGATCGGCTCGAGAAGCTCTACCAGAACACGCTCGACAGTCACGACGTCACCAGCTTCCACCAGCGCGCGACCGTGACCGGACCCAATGAGGTCGAACTCGCCGACGGCACGCGGCACAGCGCGGGGATCATCCTGATCGCGACCGGCGCGCGGCCGTCGCTGCCGACCTGCCCGGGCGCCGAGCACGGCATCACCTCGAACGAGGCCTTTCATCTCGACGACGTGCCGCGCCGGATCGTGATCGCGGGCGGCGGCTATATCGCCAACGAGTTCGCGGGCATCTTCAACGAATTCGGGTCGCACGTCACGATCGTCAATCGCGGCGGCGACATCCTGCGCCATTATGACGTCAGCGTGCGCGATCGGCTGCTCCAGATCTCGATCAAGAAGGGCATCGATTTCCGCTTCAACGCGCCGCCCGAGAAGATCGAGAAGCGCGACGACGGCACGCTGGTCATCCACATGACCGATCACGATCCGATCGAGGCGGATGTCGTGCTGTTCGCGATCGGCCGTCGGCCCAACAGCGAAGGGCTGGGGCTCGAGGCGCTCGGCGTCGAAATCGATGCCGAGGGCGCGATCAAGGTCGACGAGGACAGCCGCTCGACCGTGCCGTCGATCTTCGCGGTCGGCGACGTCACCAACCGCGTGCAGCTGACCCCGGTGGCGATTCGCGAGGGGCATGCCTTCGCCGACACGCAGTTTGGCAACAATCCGCGCCGCATCGACTATCACTGCATCCCGTCGGCGGTGTTCAGCCACCCGCCGATCGCCTCGGTGGGCCTGACCGAGACGCAAGCCAAGGAGCGCTACGGCACCGTCAAGGTCTACACCGCGGACTTCAAGCCGATGAAGAACGTGCTCGCCAACCGCGACGAACGCGCGCTCTACAAGATGATCTGCGACGACACGACGGGCAAGGTGATCGGCCTGCACAT
>CAXTVK010000073.1:0-13976 GCA_964247655.1 uncultured Sphingomonadaceae bacterium
CTTCCTTGCGCGTGCCGGACTTGCCGACGTCGATCGCGGGGAAGATGCGCTTGTCGGCGACCTTGCGGTCGAGGATGATCTCGGAATTGCCGGTGCCCTTGAACTCCTCGAAGATCACCTCGTCCATACGGCTGCCGGTGTCGATCAGCGCGGTGGCGATGATCGAGAGCGAGCCGCCCTCCTCGATGTTGCGCGCCGCGCCGAAGAAGCGCTTCGGCCGCTGCAGCGCGTTGGCGTCGACGCCGCCGGTCAGCACCTTGCCCGACGAAGGCACGACGGTGTTGTAGGCGCGGCCGAGGCGCGTGATCGAATCGAGCAGGATGACGACATCCTTCTTGTGCTCGACCAGCCGCTTGGCCTTCTCGATCACCATCTCGGCGACCTGGACGTGGCGCTGCGCGGGCTCGTCGAAGGTCGAGGAGATCACCTCGCCCTTCACGCTGCGCTGCATGTCGGTGACTTCCTCGGGCCGCTCGTCGATCAGCAGCACGATCAGGAACACCTCGGGGTGATTGTCGGTGATCGCCTTGGCCATGTTCTGCAGCATGACGGTCTTGCCGACGCGCGGCGGCGCGACGATCAGCGTCCGCTGGCCCTTGCCCTGCGGACTGACGATGTCGATCACCCGCGCCGACTTGTCCTTGACGGTCGGGTCGAGCGTGTCGAGGCTGAGCTTGCGCTCGGGATAGAGCGGCGTGAGATTGTCGAAATTGACGCGGTGGCGGACCGCGTCGGGATCGTCGAAGTTGATCGAGATGAGCCGGATCAGCGCGAAATAACGCTCGCCGTCCTTGGGCGCGCGGATCTCGCCCTCGACGGTGTCGCCGGTGCGCAGCCCGAATTTGCGGACCTGGTTGGGCGAGATGTAGATGTCGTCGGGGCCGGCGAGATAGTTCGCCTGCGGGCTGCGCAGGAAGCCGAAGCCATCGGGCAGCACCTCGATCGTGCCCTCGCCCATGATCTGCTCGCCCTGCTCGGCCTGTTCCTTGAGGATGGCGAACATCAGGTCCTGCTTGCGCATCGTCGAGGCACCCTCGACGCCGAGTTCCTCGGCCATGCTGACGAGGTCGGCGGGGGCGGTCTTCTTGAGGTCTTTGAGATGCATGGAGAGTCCTGGACGGGAGATGTTCGGGAGAGAGGCTTCGCGACGGGGAGAAAACGACAGGACGTCGATGTCGGGAAAGAGAGTCCGCGCAGAAGGCGGACGGCCTTGGGGTGCAGCTAGGTCGCGGCGGAGGGCAAGTCAAGCGGGGTTGAGAAGGCATCGCAATCCTCCTCGGCTTTTGCCGGGGAGGGGGACCGCTCGCGCAGCGAGTGGTGGAGGGGCCCCTCCACCGTCCTGCGGACGGTCCCCCTCCCCGCGAAAACGCGGGGAGGATTGCGATGCCTAAAACGGCTTTACGATCGCGAGCACGACGATCAGCACCGTCGCCACCCCCGGCACCTCGTTGAGCAGCCGCAGCGTCTTGCCGCTGACCGCCGCGTGGCCCGTCGCGAGCTTCTTCGCATAGCCCACCGCCCAGCCATGATAGCCCGACAGCAGCACGACAAGCAGAATCTTGGTGTGCAGCCAACCCAGGCCCGGCACGCTGTTCGCGATCCCGGCATTGAGCGCGAGCGCGATGCCGAGCAGCCATACCACGATCATCGACGGCGTCAGGATGATGTGGCGCAGCTTGCCCTCGCGCTCGGTCCAGCGCGCCTCCTCGGCCGCATTGCCCAGCGCCTCCTGATGATAGACGAGATAGCGCGGCAGCATGAACAGCCCCGCCATCCAGAAGATCACGAAGACGACATGCGCCGCCTTGACCCAGGGATAGGCATCGCCCAGCCAGTTGCTCATATCTTGTTCCTAACCAGTTGGAGCAGTCGCTCGACATGCGCGATCGGGGTGAACTGCCCGATGCCGTGGCCGAGATTGAAGATGTGGGGGCGATCGGCGAACGCGCCGCGAACCCGAGCGACGCCTTGCTCGAGCGCCTCGCCCCCCGCCAGCAGCGCGAGCGGATCGAGGTTGCCCTGCACCGGCAAGCCGTCGGGCAGCACCGCGTTCGCCCAGACCGGATCGACCGTCTCGTCGAGCCCGATCGCATCCGCGCCGACTTCGCGCGCATATGCGGCAAGGCGTCCGCCCGCGCCCTTGGGGAAGGCGATTATCGGCGTGTCGGGGTGCCGCGCCTTCAAGGTGGCGACGATCCGCGCGGTCGGCGCGATCACCCAGCGATCGAATTCGGATGGCGCCAAACTGCCCGCCCAGCTGTCGAATATCTGCACCGCATGCACGCCCGCTTCGATCTGGCCGCTCAGATAGTCGATCGTCGCGGTCTCGATCGCCGCAACGATCGCGGCGAAGGCACCCGGGTCGCGATACGCCATCGTGCGCGCGTCGCCATGATCCTTCGAGCCCTCGCCCGCGACCATGTAGGTCGCGACCGTCCACGGCGCGCCGGCAAAGCCCAGGAAGGTGGTCTCAGGCGGCAAGGCGGCCGAGACCTGCCGCACAGTCTGGTAGATCGGCTGGAGGCGCTGTGGAGCCGCCTGCAGCGCCTCCAGCGTGCTGTCCTTGAGCGGTGGCGTCAGCCGCGGACCTTCGCCGGCGCCGAAGGTGAGGTCCTGTCCCAGCGCGTGCGGGATGACGAGGATGTCGGAGAACAGGATCGCGCCGTCGAAGCCGAAGCGGCGGATCGGCTGCAGCGTCACCTCGGCCGCGCTCGCCGGGTCGTAGCACAGCGCGAGGAAGCCACCCTTCTGTGCGCGAAGTTCGCGATATTCGGGCAGATAGCGCCCCGCCTGCCGCATCAGCCACACCGGCGGCGGATCGCGCCGTTCGCCGCGCAGCACGGCGAGCAGCGGGCGGTCCGCATGAGGGGCACGAGACGCCGAACGCGAGGACTCCATATCTATCCTTATAGATTCAGATGAGTTGTTGAGAGTCAGTAGGGCGCCGCGAAGCGGGGTTTATGCGCAGCGCCCGCAATTGCCAACATCGGCAAGGCCGATTGACTCGATGCTCGCCCGCCGAGTCGGACGGGTTCGCTCCCATGATCCACAGCCTGTGGATCGATGCGCCCGCCTGTGGACGATATGGTCGGCAACCCGCGGATCATGGGGGTGGAATTGCGGACCCACGATCCGAGCCGCTTGTCGGCAGGCTGCGCGCATGCTTATCCACAGACTTTGCCGGCGCGCTTCGGCCAGGGGTCTTACGAGCATGCGTCTCCACCTTCATCTCCTGTCCGATTCGACCGGCGAGACGCTGGAGAACGTCGCGAAGGCGGGTCTCGCCCAATTCGAGGGCGTCGAGGCGGTCAAGCATTTCTGGCCGATGGTGCGCTCCGAAGGCCATCTCGATCGCGTGCTGATCGAGATAGCGGCGAAGCCCGGTCTGATCATCTACACGCTTGTCAATTCGACCGTCAGGAGCCGTCTCGAGGCGCGCTGTCATGCGCTCGGCCTGCGTGCGGTCGCAGCGCTCGATCCGGTGATCGATGCGCTCTCCCGCCTGCTCGGCAAGGAGACGATCACGCGGCCCGGCGGCCAGCACACACTCGACGCCGCCTATTTCGACCGGGTCGAGGCGATCCACTACACGATCGCGCACGACGACGGCATCGCGTCGGACGATTGGGAGCAGGCGGACATCGTGCTCGCGGGCGTCTCGCGCTCGTCGAAGACGCCGACCTCGATCTATCTCGCCAATCGCGGCTTCCGCGTCGCCAACATCCCGCTGGTGGTCGAAAGCCCGCCGCCGCCGATCCTGTTCACGCTGGTCAAGCCGCTCGTCGTCGGGCTGACGACCAGTCCCGACCGTCTGATTCAGATCCGCCGCAACCGTCTGCTCTCGCTCAACCAGACCACCGAGACCGCCTATGTCGACCAGGAACGCGTCGCGCGAGAACTCGCCTACGCCAGGCGGATGTTCTCCGATCGCGGCTGGCCGGTGATCGACGTCACGCGCCGCTCGATCGAGGAGACCGCCGCGGCGATCATCAACCTCGCCACCGAGCGGCGCGAGAAACTCGGCATCGTCGAGAAGGCGAGCGCGTGATCGTGCTCGCGTCGGGAAGCGCGTCGCGTCGCGCGATGCTCGAGGCGGCGGGCGTCGCGTTCGAGGTGATGCGCCCGATGGTGGACGAGGATGCCGCCAAGGAGTCGCTCAAGGCCGAGGGCATCGCAGCCCGCGGGCTCGCCGATGCGCTCGCCGAATTGAAGGCGATCGGCGTCTCGCGGCGCCAGCCGGGGCGCATCGTGATCGGCAGCGACTCGATCGTCGAGCTCGCGGACGGCACGATGCTCGACAAGCCCGATAGCCGCGCGCGCGCCGCCGAACAGCTGCGGATGATGCGCGGCGGCACGCACCGGCTGGTCAGTGCGGTGGTCGCGGCGTGCGATGGTACGCCGGTGTGGCGACACGTCGATACCGCCAAGCTGCAAGTCCGCGACTTCTCCGATGCGTTCGTCGAGACCTATTTGGATGCCGAATGGCCGGCGATTTCGGGCTGCGTCGGCTGCTTCCGGATCGAGGGGCCGGGGGTGCAGCTCTTCGCGAAGGTCGAGGGCAGCCAGTTCACGATCCTGGGGATGCCGCTGCTGCCTTTGCTCGGCTGGCTGCGCGATATTGGTGAGATGGCGGCATGAACCACCCCTCCGTCACCCCGGGCTCGACCCAGGGTCCCGCTTCTTCCTATCCGTGCGCAGAAAAAGAAGCGGGACCCCGGATCAGGTCCGGGGTGACGGTTTGGGGCGAGCGGATGGCTGAACCCTATGCCGAGGTGATCGGCGACCCGATCGCGCAATCCAAGTCGCCCGCGATCCATCGCTTCTGGCTGGAGGCGCTCGGCATCGATGCCGACTACCGCGCGGCGCATGTGCGTGCCGATGGCCTCGCCGACTATCTCGCCGAGCGCCGCGCCGATCCCGATTGGCGCGGGTGCAACGTCACCATGCCGCACAAGCAGGCGGTGATGCCGCTGCTCGATCGGCTCGACGATCAGGCGGCGGCGATCGGCGCGGTCAATACCGTGCGCGCGGTGGGCAGCGTCATGACGGGCTACAATACCGACGCCGCGGGATTCCTCGAGCCGCTGCGCCGGATGCTTGCGGACCGACACCTGTTTCGCATGGCGCGGATCCTCGGCACCGGCGGTGCGGCGCGCGCGATCGTCGCGGCATTGGCGACGCACAACATGACGCTGGTGCTTGCCGGTCGCGATCCCGCCAAGGCGCAGGCGCTGCTCGACGAATTGGCGCCCGCGACCGCGTCGATCGAGCATCATGCGGTGCGGCTCGATCACTTTGCCGAGCCCACCGATTTCGCGTTCGACGACCGCGCCGGCTGTCTCGATCTGGTGATCAACGCGAGCTCGCTGGGGATGGTCGGCCAGCCGCCGCTGGGGTTCGATCTCAGCCATGCCCCACCGGGCAGCATCGTCTACGATATCGTCACCGCGCCCGTGGAGACGCCTCTGCTCGCCGCCGCACGCGCACGCGGGCTTCCCACGATCGACGGCCTCGACATGCTGATCGGGCAGGCGGCGGTGGCGTTCCGGTTGTTCTTCGGCGCCGAACCGCCGCGCGACCGCGATACCGAACTCAGGGCCTTGCTGACGGCATGATCCTGTTGGGCCTCACCGGATCGATCGGGATGGGCAAATCGACCGTCGCCGCGATGTTCCGCGCCGCCGGCGTCCCCGTCTTCGATGCCGATGCGGCGGTGCATAAGCTGCAGGGGCCGGGCGGCGCGCTGCTGCCCGCGATCGAAGCGGCGTTTCCCGGCACGACCGGCCCGCGCGGCGTCGATCGTGCGTTGCTGGGACAAGCCGTGTTCGGCGACACCGCGGCGCTGCGCCGGCTCGAGCGGATCGTGCATCCCGCGGTCCGCCGTCTGCGGCGCGATTTCCTCCAGCGGAACCGGGCGCACAAGATCGTCGTCGACGATGTGCCCCTGCTGTTCGAGACGCACGGCGCGCGCCATGTCGATGCGATCGTCGTCGTCTCCGCGCCCGCCTGGATGCAGCGCCGCCGCGTGCTCGCGCGGCCCGGCATGAGCGCGCAGAAATTCGCCTCGATCCTCGCGCGCCAGGTCCCCGATCGCGACAAACGTCGCCGCGCGGACTTCGTGATCCCGACCGGCGTCGGCGTGCAGGAGACGCGCCGTCACGTCGCGCGTCTGCTCGCTTGCCTCCGAGCGCGGGGAGTCCGATATTGCGCGGCATGCGCGAAATCGTCTTCGACACCGAAACCACCGGCCTGAGTCATGCGAACGGCGACCGCATGGTCGAGATCGGCTGTATCGAGCTCTACAACCGCAACGAGACCGGGCGCAGCTTCCACGCCTACTTCCACCCCGATCGCGACATGCCGATCGAGGCCGAGCGCGTTCACGGCCTGTCGATCGCCTTCCTCTCGGACAAGCCGCGCTTCCACGAGGGCGTCGAGGCGCTGCTCGAATTTCTGGGCGACGCGCCGCTGGTCGCGCACAATGCCGCGTTCGATTTCGGCTTCCTCAATGCAGAGCTGATCGCATGCGGACGCGCGATCGTCGCGATGGAGCGGATGATCGACACGCTGGCGATGGCGCGGACGCGGCATCCGGGCGCCAAGCACAGTCTCGATGCGCTGTGCACGCGCTACGGCATCGATCGCAGCCACCGGATCAAGCATGGCGCGTTGCTCGACGCGCAATTGCTGGCGCAGCTCTATGTCGAACTCACTGGCGGGCGGCAGATCGGGCTGGGGCTGGCGGATGCCTCGGCGTCGGCGCTTGCGGTTGCCACCGCGGCGGCCGGCGCCATGCCCACGATGCGGCCGATCCGCGCGCCACGGCCGCACGCGGCGTCGGCACATGAAATCGAACGGCACGAAGCGTTCGTCGCGACGTTGATCAATCCCGTCTGGGCCCTCACCGGCCCTGCGGTTGACGCCCCGGGGCGGCAGGCCTAGCCCGCCCGCCCGAAGACCAGAGCAGGAGATCGACACATGGACATCCGCGTATCAGGCCATCAGGTCGACACCGGCGAGGCTCTCCGCGAGCATGTCTCCGATCGACTGGGCGGCATCGCCGACAAATATTTCGCGCGCGCCATTTCTGCGCAGGTGACCTTCGGCACCGCGCCGCACGGCGCGTTCAGCTGCGACATCGTCTCCAACGTGATGAAGGGCGTCGTGCTCAAGGCGTCGGGTTCGGGGCAGGAGGCGCATCCCGCGTTCGACGAGGCCGCCGCGAAGATCGAGAAGCAGCTGCGCCGCTACATGAACCGGCTGCGCAGCCACAATGCCAACGGCCACGGCGCGGGTGCGGGCGGCGAGATCGACGGCGGCATCGGCGACAATGCCGGCTACACCGTGTTCACAGTCGGCGGCGAGGAGGAAGAGGTTGCCGACGCGCCGCTGATCGTCGCCGAGACGCGAGTCGACGTGCCCGACGCCACCGTGTCCGACGCGGTGATGATGCTCGATCTGCGCAATACGGGCGCGTTGCTGTTCAAGAATTCGGGAACGGGGGCGTTCAACATGGTCTATCGTAGGAACGACGGCACAATCGGCTGGGTAGAGCCGAACCGCGCGGGCTGATCGCGCGTTACGCCTTCCACCATGGACGATTTCAGCGACCTGCTGCCGCCGCATGCGGTGTTCCACGATCTGGCGGCGTCTTCGAAGAAGGCGCTGTTCCAGTCGTTGTCGGGTCTCGCCGAACGGCAATTGGGGTTGGCGGGGCGCGAGGTCGCGAAACGGCTCGCCGATCGCGAGAAGCTGGGATCGACCGGGTTCGGCGGCGGCGTCGCGATCCCGCACGGCAAGATCGACGGCCTGCCAAGCGTCGTCGGTCTGTTCGCCAAGGTGGCGCAGCCGATCGAATTCAGCGCGATCGACGGCCTGCCGGTCGATCTCGTCTTCCTGCTGCTCTCGCCGACCGATGCCGGCGTCGAGCATTTGAAGGCGCTGGCGCGGGTGAGCCGCCGGCTGCGCGATCGCGGCTTCGTCGCCAAGCTGCGCGGCGCGGGCTCTGCCGACGCGCTCTATGCGCTGTTCGCAGGCGGCGAATCGCGCGAAGTCGCATGAGAATTTTGGGCATGAGCATCCGGGCATGAGCGGCGGGGGGTCGGCCGGTGAGCGCGCGCATTTCGCCGCACTCGAAGGCCTCTACCGCGCCGCGCCGATCAACCAACTCTTCCAGTCGCGGCTCGAAGTGGTCGAGGCCGGCGTCGCGCGGATCCACTTCACCGTCGACGAGAGCGTCTATCACGCCGCCGGCGCCGCGCACGGCACGATCTATTTCAAGATGCTCGACGACGCCGCTTTCTATGCCGCGAACAGCCTGGTCAGCGATCGCTTCATGCTGACCACCGCGTTCAACCTGCTGCTCACCCGGCCGATCAAGGCGGGGCCGGCGGTGGCGGAAGGGCGCTGGGTCAGCGGCAAGCGCCGCGTGATGGTCGCCGACGCGCACCTGCTCGATGCCGGCGGCGAGGAGGTCGCGCGCGGCACGGGTACGTTCATGCGCTCGCATTTTCCGCTCTCGTCTCTGCCCGGTTACGGTCCCGCGCCGACCGGCCGATGACGCCGCGACTCGCCTCGCGGATCACCGTGTCGGCGCTGATCCGCCGGGTCGAGGGGGAGGGCGGCCACGGCATGGTGCTCGCCAAGGGCGATGGCGATGCCGGCAGCATCCTGATTCTGCTGACGGAACGCGGCATGCCGCACGCTCTGCTGGAGCGCGCGCTGACCGATTCCGGCGACTATGGCTGGCGTCGCGCCGGCCCACAAAATGTAGAGGGTTACCAAGAGGTTAACCCCTATATCGAGCGTAGGCGCGCATCTGACGGCGATTTGTGGATCATCGAGTTGGACGTCGCAGGAGTCGAACGCTTCACCGCTGAAATGATCGCGACGGGTTGACCATAGCGTGCGCGATGGGGAATGGGACCGATATTGATCGGGACGGCTCCGCCTGTGTTTTCAGGGCGGTTCCGTAGTCGGGGGATCAAAATCGACTCATCGTGTTGTTGGGGGTCGACGGGGTCAACCGCAGTTTAACGGCTTATAATGCGCCATTTCACGCGCGCTGCCCTCGCGGTAGCGTCTTTTTTCTGCCTGCTCGGCACGGCTACCATCGCGGGGCCGTCCTTCGCCGCCGAAGACGCTCCCCAGGGAAGCGCCACGGCGATGCTGGCAGCGGTCACGGCACCGCTCCTCGCCGTCGATGTGCGGACGCTCGAAGCCCGCCATCCGGATTTCTCAACGTCGGGCACGACCGACGGTTCCCAGACCCCGCTGTCGCCCGCCGCATCCGACGCCACCGACACGACCGCGGCGCTGCCGACCTCGCTCGACGATCTCGTCGCCGAGCGTTCCGCCGCGACGACGGGCGACGAGCAGGGCGATTGCCTCGCCACCTCGGTCTATTTCGAATCGAAGGGCGAGCCGCTCGACGGCCAGCTCGCGGTCGCGCAGACGATCATGAACCGCACCACCTCGGGCCGGTTCGCCGATTCGGTGTGCGGCGTCGTCCGCCAGCCCGGGCAGTTCTCCTTCGTCCGCCACGGCGACATGCCGACCCCGCCGCACGAGAGCAGCGCGTGGAAGCGCGCCGTCGCGGTCGCCACGATCGCGCGCGAAGGCCTGTGGAAGCAGATCGCCCCCGCCGCCCTCTTCTTCCACGCCCGCCGCGTCTCGCCGGGCTGGGGCAAGATCCGCGTCGCCTCGCTCGGCAACCATATCTTCTTCCGCTGAGCGTTAGCCCTCAACGAACGAAACCGTTCTCCCGCGAAGGCGGCAGCCCCGGGGCTACAGGCGCTGCGGCTTGCTTCACCTGGGCTCCCGCATACGCGGGAGTACGAGCCCCGGGCTCTTCCCCGCGTTGCCATGATGTTCTAATCGTCCGTCATGGCGACTCGCGTTTCCCCGTTCGATTGCTTCACCGACGCGCCGCCGGTCGCGACCGACGTCGCGCGCGGCGTGACCCGGTTGTTGTTCCGCGCGGATACGATGGCGCTGTGCGAGGTGCCGCTGGGTAATGGCCGCCGCGCCGATCTGATGGCGATCGACGGCAAGGGCTGCGTCACCATCGTCGAGATCAAGGTATCGCGCGCTGATCTGCTCGGCGATGCCAAATGGCCCGATTATCTCGACTATTGCGACCGTTTCTACTGGGCGGTGCCCGCGGGCTTCGATTGCAGCCCGTTCGAGCGCGAGGCGCTGCGCCCCGAGATCGCAGGGCTGATCGTCGCCGATCGCTACGATGCGGTGATCGTGCGCGAGGCGGCGGTCAGGCCGCTGTCGGGCGCGCGCCGCAAGGCCGAGACGCTGCGCTTCGCCAGGCGCGCCGCGCGGCGCACGATGGCCGCGCTCGATCCGGGTCTCGACGCGCTGGATTAGAGTCATCGGACTTCCTCCCGTTCGGGGGAGGACGAGACGCCCGCCTCAGTTGATCGACGGCCCCGCGACATTCTTGTGCACCACCGGCTTGACCGCCCGGAGCAAGGTGAGGATCTGCGCCGATCGGCTGTCGCGCTGCGCATAATCGAGCGCCGACATGCCCGCGACATGATCGGTCTCGTGGGGATCGGCGCCATATTGCAGCAGCAGCCGCACCGATTCGATGTCGTGCGCCTGCGTCGCGATGATCAGCGCGGTCTCGCCGCGGTTGTTCGAAAGATTGGCGTTCGCGCCGATCTGGAGCAGCTGGTTCTCGCCTTCCTGGAAGCCGATCCGTGCCGCATCGACCAGCGCGGTGTTGCCGTCGCGGTCCTTGGTGTCGATCGGCGCGCCCTTGCCGAGCATGAACTGCAGCCACGGCAGATCGCGGCGCTTGGCGACGATATGGAGCGCGGTGTCGCCATTGTCGTCACGCGTGAGCAGGATCGTGGCGGGATTCTTGTCGATCAGTTCCTGGACCTTGCCGCCGTCGCGATCCTTGACCGCCTTGAGGAAGGCGTAGCCGCCCGAGGAAAACTGCGCGGCCAGCGGCGTCGCGGCCACCGCCAGCGCGACCACCGCGATCATCGTGCTCCCCACGCCCCACACCGCACGCTTCATCGATCGATCTCCTTGGCCCGCAGGCCGTCGCTTGCATCGCAGCGCATAGCAAAGCATGGCTGGCCCCGCCATGAATGCTGTCACGAACGCTCGTTTCGCCTGTGTCGCCGCGGCACTGCTGGCGGCGTCGACGGCCTCCGGATGCCACCGCGGCGCGACCGGGCAACCGCCGCTTGCCGGCGCCGCGCTGGGCGGTCCGTTCGCGCTGGTCGATCAGGACGGCAAGCCGGTGACGGACAGGGATTTCGCCGGCCGCTACCGCGCGGTCTATTTCGGCTACAGCTTCTGCCCCGATGTCTGCCCGACGACGCTGCAGGCGCTGATGCAGGGGTTTCACGCCTTCGCCGCCGCCGATCCGGTGGACGCGGGCAAGGTGACGCCGATCTTCGTCACGATCGATCCGGCGCGCGACACGCCCGGGGTGCTCAAGCAATATGTCTCCGCATTCGGGCCCGAGCTGAAGGGACTGACCGGCAGCCCCGCGGCGATCGCCACGGCGGCGAAGGAATACGGCGTCTATTACAAGAAGCAGACTGCCGCCGCCGGCGCGAGCGGCTATCTGATGGACCATATGAGCCAGGCGATCCTGTTCGGCCCGGACGGCAAGCCGATCGTGCTGATCCCGACCGATCAGGGCGCGAAAGCGGTCACCGACACGCTGGCGCAATGGGTGCGCTGATGAACGCGCCGCCGACCGTCGCGACCGAGCGCTTCTGGGAGACCAAGCCGCTCGACGCGATGAACCGCGAAGAATGGGAATCGCTGTGCGACGGCTGCGGCAAATGCTGCCTCCACAAGCTCGAGGACGACACCACCGGCGAGATCTATCCCACCAACGTCGCGTGCAAGCTGCTCGATGGTCGCACCGGGCTGTGCAAGGATTACAAGCACCGCCACGCCTACGTCCCCGAATGCGTGCGGCTGACCCCGCGTGTGCTCGCGACGATCGACTGGCTGCCGCAGACCTGCGCCTATCGCCTGCTCGCCGAGGGACAGAAGCTGCGCGAATGGCATCATCTGATCTCGGGCGATCCCGAATCGGTGCACCGCGCCGGGATTTCGGTGCGCGGCTGGACGGTGTCCGAAACCGAGGCGGGCGACCTCGAAAACCATATCGTCGAGCGTGAGCTCTGATCTGCTCTTCGCGCAGGGCGATCGGCTGCGGCCGCTGATCGTCCGCCGCGTCGCCAATGCGCGGACGATGCGGCTGGCGGTCGACCCGCGCGACGGGAGCGTGAAGCTCACGCTGCCGCGCCGCGCGTCGGAACGCGCCGGGCGCAAATGGGCGGAGACGCAGCGCGGCTGGATCGAGGCGCAGCTCGCGCTGCTTCCGCAGTCGCGCCCTATCATGCCCGGCGGCATCGTCCCGTACCGCGGCGTGGATCTGCGGGTCGACTGGTCGGCCGGGCGGTCGCGCACGGTGCGGCTGGAGGGTGACCGCCTCGTGCTCGGAGGCCCGATCGAAGGACTGTCGCGCCGCGTCGTCGCCTGGCTCAAGCGCGAGGCGCTGCGCCGGCTCGAGGCGGAGACGCGCGCGGTCGCGGCATCGGCGGGCGTCACCGTCGGCCGCGTCGCGATCGGCGATCCGCGCGCGCGCTGGGGGAGCTGCTCGTCGTCGGGCGACATCCGCTATGCCTGGCGGCTGATCCTCGCGCCGCCCCACGTGCTGAGCTCGACCGTCGCGCACGAGGTCGCGCACCGGCTGCACATGGATCACTCCGCAGCGTTCCGCGCGGCCGAGGCACGGCTGCTGGGGTGCGATCCGGGGCCTGCGCGGCAGTGGCTGCGGCAGCACGGCGCGGGTCTGTATTGGGTGGGGGCGGAGGGATAGCTACCATACCTTCCTCCCCATCTTCGATGGGGAGGGGGACCGCCGGCGCAGCCGGTGGTGGAGGGGCGGCTACAGGCGCAGCGTGTGAAGCGCCGCCCCTCCACCACTCGCTTCGCGAGCGGTCCCCCTCCCCCCGCTTCGCGCGGGGAGGATGTTGTTCAGTTTCCGTCGGTACGCGGCGCTCCGCCACCCTTGCGGCCCAGCACGCCGTCCAGCCAATGCTGGTCGAGCCTCTGGCCCTGGCTCGCCTGCGGTGCGGACGATCCCGGTACCGGCGGCGGTGGCGGCCCGCGCCAGTCGTCGTCGTCGGAGGTGGTGGGCGCGCGTCGCCGCGAAGCGATCGGCGGGGGTGCCGCGCCGCTGTCGTCGGCTTGGCCGGGATCGCCGTCGGCGCCGGCCGAGGGCTGCACCGGGTTGCCGTCGGCATCGACCGTCGGGATGCCCTGATCGGGCTGACCGTAATAGGCTTCGTCGTCGGGCTCGAGCTGCGGCAGCGTCACCGCGGTGTCGAATTGCTCGACCGGGCGGTTGCCGACCGCGACCTTCATGTAATCGGCAAAGGCGCGTGCGGGCGCCCTGCCGCCATAGAGGCCGGGATTGGGCTTGGCGTCGTCGCGGCCCATCCAGATGCCCGTCGTCAGCCCCGAGGAGAAGCCGAGGAACCAGCCGTCGCGGTTGGTCGAGGTGGTGCCGGTCTTGCCCGCGACCGGCCGCCCGATCTGCGCCGCGCGGCCGGTGCCGGTGTTGACCGCGGTCTGCAGCAGGTCGGTCATCTCGGCCGCCACCCAGGGCGCCACCAGCACGCGATTCTCGGGCGCGCTGTGCTGGTAGAGCAGCTTGTTGTCGGGGCCGACGACCTTGGTGATCGCGTAGGGCGACACCATCGCGCCCTTGTTGTCGACCTCGGCGAAGGCGCGCGTCATGTCGAGCAGATGGACGTCGGAGGTGCCCAGCACCATCGAGGGATGCGTGTTGATCGGCGTCGAGATGCCGAAGCGCCGCGCCATGTCGGCGACGCTGTCGAAGCCGAGCAGCTGGCCGAGCTTCGCCGCCACCGTGTTGAGCGACAGCGCGAAGGCGGTGCGGATGTTGATCTGGCCGAAGAAGC
>CAXTVK010000074.1:0-13973 GCA_964247655.1 uncultured Sphingomonadaceae bacterium
GGATCGACAAGGAGAAGACGCTCGAGGTCAAGATTCCCGCGGGCGTCGACGAGGGCACGCGCATCCGCATCTCGGGCGAGGGCGAGGCGGGCGGCCGCGGCGCGCCGCCGGGGGATCTCTACATTTTCCTCCACGTCGTCCAGCACGCCTATTTCGTGCGCGAGGGCACCACGCTTGCGGTGCGTGCGCCGATCAGCTTCACCACCGCCGCGCTCGGCGGCGAGATCGAGGTGCCGGGCATCGACGGCACGGCCGTGACGATCAAGATCCCCGCCGGCATCCAGTCGGGCAAGCAGTTGCGCCATCGCGGCTCGGGCATGGCGGTGCTCAACCAGCGTGGCCGCGGCGACCTCGTCATTGAGATCGCGGTCGAGACGCCGACCAAGCTCTCGGCACGCCAGAAGGAATTGCTCGCGGAGTTTCGCGAGACCGAGACCGGCGAAGAGACGCCGGCCTCGACGGGGTTCTTCGACAAGCTGAAGGGTATGTTCGGGGAATAGTAGAACGGACGCGAAGGCCGCCAACGCCCCCCTTCCCGTCATCTCGGACCTGATCCGGGATCCAGGGTTGCAAGCGATATCGCTCGCGGCCCTGCATCCTGACTTTCGTCAGGATGCCGAATCGAATCTACGCCGTCGCGTCCACGCCCGCATCCTCGGCCTTCTTCGCGACGCCGACCATCGCCGGGCGCAGCAGGCGGTCCTTGATCATCCAGCCCGACTGCATCTCGTGGACGACGGTGCCCGGCGCCTGATCCGCCGATGCCATCTCCATGATCGCCTGGTGCTTGTTGGGATCGAGCGGCTGGCCCACCGCCTCGATGCGCGTGATGCCGTTACGCTGGAACACCGTCTCAAGCTCCTTGCCGGTCATCTCGATGCCGGTGACCAGCGGCTTCATCGTGTCCTGATCGCGCAGTTCGGGCGGGATCGCGGCCAGCGCGCGCGCGAGGTTGTCCGCGATCGAGAGCATGTCGCGCGCGAAACCGGTGGTCGCATAGGTGCGCGCGTCGACAACCTCCTTCTCGGTGCGGCGGCGCAGGTTCTGCATCTCGGCCTGCGTGTAGAGGACCTGATTCTTCGCCTCCTCGAGCTGCGCTTTCAACGCATCGTGCTCGGCCACTTCGGGCGCGGCCTCGGCCGTCTCGGCGCGGAGCGTGTCGTCGGTATCGATCTTCGTCTCGTCAGTCATGCCATCAACCTGGAAAGTGCGTGTGCGGTGAAATCCACCATCGGTACGACGCGCGCATAATTCAACCTCGTGGGCCCGATCACGCCGACCACGCCCACCACGCGCCCCTCGCGGGCGCGGTATGGCGCCGCGATAATCGAGGAGCCCGACAATGAAAACAGCTTGTTCTCCGATCCGATGAAGATCTTGGTCGCAGACCCGTTGCGCGCGCCGTCGAGCAGGCGCGCAATCTCCTCCTTGCCTTCGAGTTCGTCGAGAAGCTGACGGACCCGCTCGAGATCCTCAGCGGCGGCGGGATCGATCAGATTGGCCTGACCACGCACGATCAACACCGGCCGCGCCGCGCCGTCGATCGACCACACCGCCAGTCCACGCTCGACGAGATCGCGGCTGACACGATCCAGCTGCGCGCGTCCTAGCCCGATCTCGGCGCCCAGCCGCGCCTGCGCCTCGCTGAGCGTGAAGCCGGCAAGCTCGGCGCTGATATAGTTCGCCGCCTCGATCAGCGCGGATGGCGTCGTGCCCGGCGGCAGCGCGACCACGCGGTTCTCGACACTGCCGTCCGAGCCGACCAGCACCGCCAGCGCCTGATCGTGGGTCAGCGGCACGAAGCCAAATTGCCGGAGGATGGGCTCCTGCTTCGGCACCAGCACGAGCCCCGCGCAGGCGGACAGTCCGGACAGCACGGCGGATGCGGTGGCGAGCGCTTCCTCGATCGGACCTCCGCCCTGCCCGACCCCGCGCTCGATGGCGGCCCGTTCGGCGTCGGAGGGCTCGTCGGTCTGCATCATGCCGTCGACGAACAGCCGCAGGCCCGTCTCGGTCGGCATCCGACCGGCGGAAATATGCGGCGACGCGAGCAGCCCCGCCTCCTCAAGATCCTGCATCACGTTGCGGATCGAGGCGGGCGACAGGTTGAGGCCGGACAGCTGCGAGATCGTCCGCGATCCGATCGGCGTACCCGAACGCAGATAGCTCTCCACCACCACGCGGAACACGCTGCGCGCGCGATCGGACATTTCGAGGACGGGAGAGGCTTGCATGTCGGGAGATATGTAGGGGTTACGGCGCTTTGGCTCAATGACGGAGTGATCCTCCCCGGAACGGGGAGGGGAACCAGCCGCAGGCTGGTGGAGGGGGCGTGCCGCAATCGATCCGTTCGTAGCGGCCCCCCTCCACCACCGGCTGCGCCGGCGGTCCCCCTCCCCGTGCCGGGGAGGATCTGCGGTAGCGCTCGTCCCCATCCCCCGCTACAGCCCCCGCCGATCTCATCACAGGAGCCTACATGCGTCCCTCAGGCCGCGCACCCGACCAGATGCGCCCGATCCTCATCGAACCCAATGCCACGCGCCATGCCGAGGGCAGCTGCTTCATCAGCTTCGGCGACACCAAGGTGCTCGTCACCGCCAGCGTGGAAGAGCGCGTGCCGCCGTTCCTGCGCGGCAAGGGCCAGGGCTGGGTCACCGCCGAATATGGCATGCTGCCGCGCGCGACGCACACCCGCGGCAATCGCGAGGCGGCCAAGGGCAAGCAGTCGGGCCGCACCCAGGAAATCCAGCGCCTCATCGGACGCTCGCTGCGCGCGGTGATGGACATGAGCCTGCTCGGCGAGCGCCAGATCACGCTCGATTGCGACGTCATCCAGGCCGATGGCGGCACGCGCACCGCGTCGATCTCGGGCGCGTGGGTCGCGCTGCGCATCGCGATCGACAAGCTGCTCGCCGACGGCAAGCTCGCGGTCGATCCGATCACCGCACAGGTCGCGGGCATCTCCTGCGGCATCTACGAGGGCACGCCGGTGCTCGACCTCGACTATATCGAGGATTCGAACGCGCATGCCGACGGCAATTTCGTGCTGCTGTCGACGGGCAACATCGCCGAGGTCCAGGCGACCGCCGAAGGCGCGACCTACGACGAGGAGGCGCTGCTCCGCCTGCTCCGCCTCGCGCGGATCGGCTGCACCGAGATCTTCGCGGCGCAGTTGAAGGCGACGGGGCGCTGATGCGCAAGCTGGCGCCCGGCATGCTGGTCATCGCCAGCCACAACACCGGCAAGCTCGTCGAGATCGCGGCGCTGCTCGGCCCCTACGGAATCGATCCGGTGACGGCGGGCTCGCTGGGCGTGCCCGAACCCGAGGAGACGGGCACAAGCTTCGCCGCCAACGCCGAGCTAAAGGCGCGCTTCTCCGCCGACCTGACCGGCCTGCCCGCGCTCGCCGACGACAGCGGGCTGTGCGTCGACGCGCTCGACGGCGATCCGGGCATCTTCTCCGCGCGCTGGGCGGGGCCGACCAAGGATTTCGCGCTGGCGATGGAGCTGGTCCACGACAATCTCGCGGCGGTCGGCCTGGATGCGGGGCGCGACGCGCATTTCGTTTGCGCGCTGTCGCTGTGCTGGCCCGACGGGCATACCGTCACCTTCGAAGGCCGCGTCGACGGGCATCTCTGCTGGCCGCCGCGTGGCAAGAACGGTTTCGGCTACGATGCGATGTTCGTGCCGCACCATAACGAGCTCAGCTTCGGCGAGATGGACCCGGACAAGAAACATGCGATGAGCCACCGCGCGGACGCCTTCCGCAAGCTGGTCGCGGCGGTCTTTTGAACACCCTCTCCCCCCTGGGGGAGACGGTGGGGCCCGCCGCGCAGCGGTGGGAGGGTGAGGGCACGACGTATCCACGAGCGCAGCGCCCGGATGATACGTCATTCCCTCACCCCGACCCTCTCCCGCAAGCGGGAGAGGGAGTGCTCGCGCTCTACGTCCATTGGCCGTTCTGCGTCTCCAAATGCCCCTATTGCGACTTCAACAGCCACGTCCGCGCCGCGATCGACGAGGCTGCGTGGCGCGACGCGCTGCTCGCGGACCTGGCCCATGAGGCGACACTCACGCCGGGCCGCACGCTCGGCTCGATCTTCTTCGGCGG
Source organism: uncultured Sphingomonadaceae bacterium (assembly GCA_964247655.1). Lineage (GTDB taxonomy): Bacteria > Pseudomonadota > Alphaproteobacteria > Sphingomonadales > Sphingomonadaceae > Solisphingomonas. The sequence goes on from CAXTVK010000074.1 coordinate 4,112, forward strand.
CGGCACGCCCTCGCTGATGGCGCCCGCGACGGTCGCCGCGGTGCTGGATGCCGCGGAACGTCATTGGGGCTTCGCGCCCGGCATCGAGATCACGCTCGAGGCCAATCCGTCGTCGGTCGAGGCGTCGAAATTCCACGCGCTGGCGGGCGTCGGCGTCAACCGCGTCTCGCTCGGGCTGCAGGCGCTCGACGACGCGGCGCTGCGCTTCCTCGGCCGCGCGCACGGCGTCACCGAGAGCCTCGCCGCGCTCGACACCGCGCAGGCGGCCTTCGCGCGGGTCAGCATCGACCTGATCTATGCACGCCCCGATCAGAGCGAGGCGGCGTGGCTCGTCGAACTCGATCGTGCGCTGAAATTCGGCACCGAGCATCTGTCGCTCTACCAGCTGACGATCGAACCCGGCACGCAGTTCGCCGCGCTCGCCGCCAAGGGCAGGCTGCCGACGCTCGGCACCGACGAGGCCGCGCACCTGTTCGAGCTGACCCGCGCGGTGACGGCGGCGGCGGGTATCCCCGCCTACGAAATCTCCAACCACGCCAGGCCGGGCGCCGAGAGCCGCCACAATCTAGCCTACTGGCGCTACCGCGACTATCTCGGCGTCGGCCCTGGCGCGCACGGCCGCCGCGGCGGCCTCGCGACGGTGCGGCGCAAGAAGCCCGAGAACTGGCTCGCCGCGGTCGCGCGCAACGGCCATGGCCTCGAGAGCGAGACGCCGCTCGACCCCACCGAGCAGGCGACCGAGGCGCTGCTGATGGGGCTGCGGCTCGGCGAAGGCGTCGATCTTGCGGCGCTGTCGGATCGGCTCGGGCTCGCGATCGACGCGATGGTCGATGCGCGCGCGGTCGACCGGCTGGCGGGGCATGGCCTGATCGCGCGGCGAGGCGATCGCCTCATCGTGCGCGAGCGGGGCATGCTGCTGCTCGACGGGATATTGGGCGAGATCGTTCTCTAGCCGTTCCGCGTAACCGTTCCCCGGCGCAGGCCGGGGCGCAGGCCGGGGCCCAGGCCCCACCTCTACAGTCTAGCGCCACGCCCGCCACTAACTCCGGGCCTGGGCCCCGGCCTTCGCCGGGGAACGGTCGGCGCGTCCTGCCAGCTCACCCCTCGTCGCTGTCGAAGATCGGCACGAACCCGCCGAAGATCATCCGCTTGCCGTCGAACGGGATCGACCCGTCGGGCGTGTCCATGCGCGGATCGGCGATGATCTTGTCGTGCGCGGCGTCGCAGGTCGCCTTGTCGGGCCAGACGATCCACGAGAAGACGACATTCTCTCCCTCCTCGGCCTTCACCGCCTTGCGGAAATCGGTGGTCTGGCCGTCGGGCAGCGCATCGCCCCAGCATTCGACGACGCGTGTCGCGCCATAGTCCTTGAACATCGGTGCGGTCTTGGCGGCGAGGTCGCGATACGCATCGCGGTTGGCGACCGGCACCGGAATCACGAAACCCTGGACATAGCTCACCGCACCGCTCCCTTGGCTATCGGTCTCCGAACCCCTGCGTCGCGCCCGACACGACGGTCACCCCGCCCGCGCCGATCTGCTTCACCTCGAGCACGCGCTCGCCGATGCCGTCGCGGTTGAAGCGGAAGGCGCCGTCGACGCCCGAGAAGCCGCCCTTGTCGATCAGCCGGCCCTCGGGGAAGGCCGATCCCGGCCGCCAGTCCGCCGAGATCCGCACCGCGAGCAGCACCGAATCATAGCCGAGGCTCGCGAGACGGAACGGCCCCTTGCCGAAGCGCGCGCGATATTTGGCGGAGAACTGACCGTAGAGACTGTCCGATACCGCGGCGAACCACGCGCCGTTCATCGGCTTGGCGGCGGCGAGCGTCGGCTCGGTGTTCCAGAGCTCGGTGCCGAGCAGCCGTGCGCTCGATCCCGCCTTGCGCACCAGCGGCGCCGCGACCAGCGCGATCCGCCCGCTGTCGGCGATCAACAGCGCGTCGTATCCCTTGGGATCGCCGAGCTTCTTGATCGCGGCGGCGAGGCTGGCGGGGCTGCGATCATAGCCCTGCATTGAGACGACGGTGGATTGCGCATCCTCCGCCGCCCGGATCACCGCGTTCGAGGCGCGGTGGCCGTAGAGGCCGGCTGGCACCAGCGCGGCGATCCGCGTCAGCCCTCGGTCGTGCGCATAGTCGATCACGCGATCGATCGACTCGGTCGGCGTGAAGCCGAGCAGATAGACGCCGTGCCCCGCGACATCGACGTCGTTGGAAAAGGACAGCACAGGGACATGGGCGGCGGCCGCGATCGGCGCGACCGCGCGGACGTCGCTCGACAGCAGCGGGCCGAGGATCAGGCCGTTGCCCTCGGCGATCGCGCGCTGCGCGGCGGCGGCGGCACCCGTCGCGGTATCGTACATCGTGATGCGGACGCCCGCGCCGCCCGAATCGATCAGCGCCATGTTGGCGGCATTGGCGATCGACTGGCCGATCCCCGCCTCGGGCCCGGTCAGCGGCACCAGCACCGCGACGCGGTCGCGCGCCTCGTCGGGCAGGCGGCCGGGTTGCGTCGTCTGGTGGCGAGAGGGCGGTGGCGGCGCTACGGGGCCCGGCCCCTCGCCATGCGGCACCACGGCGCAGCCGGCGAGCAGGATGGCGGCGAGCAGCCCGCCGAGTCGCATACCTTGCGACCGCATCGCCGGTTGCGATGCGTACAAACCCTCTGCCATGACATCCCCTATGCACGAACCACTTGCCCCAGGCCTCTACATCGTCGCGACCCCGATCGGCAATCTCGGCGACCTCAGCCCCCGCGCCGCCGACATCCTGTCGCGAGCCGACCTGATCGCGGCAGAGGACACGCGCGTCACCGCCAAGCTGCTGCGCCATATCGGCGCCGAGCGGCCGATGATCCCCTATCACGACCACAATGCCGATCGCGTGCGACCGGGCTTGGTCGCGCGACTGGCGGGCGAGGCGATCGCGCTGGTGTCGGACGCGGGGACGCCGATGATCTCGGACCCGGGCTTCAAGCTGGTCCGCGACGCGCGTGCGGCGGGCGCGAACATCGTGACGCTGCCCGGGCCGTGCGCGGCGGTGGCGGCGTTGACGCTCGCGGGTCTGCCAACCGACCGCTTCCTGTTCCTGGGCTTCCTGCCGAGCAAGGAGAAGGCGCGTGCCGACGCCATCGCGGAGGTCGCCGCGATCCGCGCGAGCCTGGTGTTCTACGAAAGCGGGCCGCGGCTGGGCTCGGCGCTCGCGGCGCTCGCGGCGGGGCTCGGCGAGCGCGAGGGCGCGGTGGCGCGCGAGATCAGCAAGCGGTTCGAGGAGTGCGTGACGGGGACGCTCGGCGACCTCGCGGCGCGCTATGCGGAGGAGACGCCCAAGGGCGAGATCGTCGTCGTCGTCGGCCCGCCGGACGAGGCGGTGAAGCCGGAGGTGACCGATCTCGACGCGCTGCTGCGCGAGGCGCTCGAACGATTGCCGGTCGCCAAGGCCGCCAAGGAGGTCGCGGCGACGACCGGCCTCGACCGCCACGATCTCTACGCGCGGGCCCTGGAACTGAAGGCGTGAAGCGGCAGGCGGCGGAGGCGCGCGGCCGGTTCGCCGAGACGATCGCCGCCAACTTCCTCCGCCTCAAAGGCTGGACGATCCTCGATCGCCGGGTCCGCACGCCTGCGGGCGAGATCGATATCGTGATGCGCAAGCCGGGGATCGTCGCCTTCGTCGAGGTGAAGAGCCGCAAGGATCAGGCCGCGCTCGACATGGCGCTCGATCGCCAGCGGCTGGTGCGGGTGGCGGCGGCGGCGGAATTTCTGATGCCGCGCTATGCCGGGCCCGGCGACGACATCCGCATCGACGCGGTGCTGATCGCGCCGGGGCGGCTGCCGCAGCACCTCGAGCATGTCTGGCAGGGATGAGAGCTCAAAAGCCTTCTCCCGCCTTTCGCGAGAGAAGGAGGGCCACGTCGAAGACGGGAGGATGAGCGTCTTCTTCTTCGACGCGCGGCGCTCGGCCCGAAGAAGAAGACCCTCGTCCAACCCTCTCCCGTGAAAAACGGGAGAGGGCTTATCCTTGCGGCTCCCAACAGCTATCTGCACCCCGCACACACAGGGAGCGTAACAGATGGGCCTCACCGTCGCCGTCCAGATGGACCCCATGGAAGCGGTCAAGATCGCGGGGGATTCGACCTTCGCGCTGATGCTGTCGGCGCAGGCGCGCGGGCACACGCTCTATCACTATGCCGCGAGCGACCTGTCCTACCGCGACGGCCGCGTCTTCGCGCCCGCGCGGAAGATGACCGTGCAGCGCGTCGAGGGCGGGCATTTCACCGCGGGCGAGGTCGAGACAGTCGATCTCGGCGCCGATACCGACGTCGTGCTGATGCGGCAGGATCCACCGTTCGATCTCGCCTACATCACCGCCACGCACCTGCTCGAGCGCATCCAGCACGAAACGCTGGTGGTCAACGATCCCGCCGCGGTGCGCAACGCGCCCGAAAAGCTCTTCGTGCTCGATTATGCGCGCTTCATGCCGCCGACGCTGATCACGCGCAGCTTGGCGGAGACGCGCGCCTTCCACGACGAGCATGGCGAGGTCGTGATCAAGCCGCTCTATGGCAATGCGGGATCGGCCGTCTTTCACGTCGCGCGGCGCGACGCCAACCTGGCGGCGCTTACCGAGTTGTTCGGCGAGGTGTGGCGCGAACCCTTCATGGTGCAGGCGTTCATCCCCGACGTGTCCAAGGGCGACAAGCGCATCGTACTGGTCGACGGCAAGGCGGCGGGCGCGGTCAACCGGCTGCCCAAGCCCGGCGAGATCCGCTCGAACCTCGCGGTCGGCGGGTCGGGCGCGCAGACCGAGCTCACGCCGCGCGAGATCGAGATCTGCGACGCGCTAGGCCCAGAACTCGCCAAGCGGGGGCTGGTGTTCGTCGGGATCGACGTGATCGCGGGCTATCTCACCGAGATCAACGTCACTTCGCCCACCGGCATCGTCGCGATCGATCGTTTCAACGGCAGCGACACCGCCGCTTCGATCTGGGAGGCGATCGAGGCGCGCGCCGCGGCGCGAGGCTGAGAGCGTCTTCTTGCGGCGCCGTTCAGGCGTCGGCGTGATCGCCGACCTCGGGAAAGTCGAGCGCCACCATCTTAGCCGCCACCGCATGCGCATCGATCGGATAGGCGCCGCTGGCGATCAGCGACTTGATCGCGTCTACCTTCTTGGTGTCGACCGGCGCGGAGGCGTCGGCGAGCAAGGCGAACAGGTCGGATGTCTGCGCGGCGCTCGGCGCCTTGGCGTCGGTCGCGGTGGTGGCGGGCGTCGCGGGCACGGCGACGGTCGTCGGCCGCAGCGGGGCCACTCCGCCTGCTCCTCCTGCCTTGTCGATGCCGTCCATGGCGCGAACTCCGATCCGATTACAGTCTCAGGACCGGTAACGGCGGATCGCGCCAAAGTTTAAGATGCCGTTCAAACTTTTTCGCGACGGAGGTCCGCGCCTTCTTCCTCGTCATCCCGAACTCGGTTGGGGATGACGAAATGCTCAGGCGCGCGGATGTGCGGCGCGGTAGACGTCCATCAGGTGCGCGGTATCGACCGCGGTGTATATCTGCGTCGAGGACAGGCTGGCGTGGCCGAGCAATTCCTGCAGCTGGCGCAGATCGGCGCCGCGCCCGAGCAGATGCGTCGCGAAACTATGACGCAGCGCGTGCGGCGTGGTGCGCTCGGGGAGGCCGAGCCGGACGCGCGCGCCGGCGACCGCGCGGCGGACGATCGCGGCGTCGAGGCGCCCGCCCTTGGCGCCGCGGAACAAGGCAGAGCCCTTGCGGAGCGGCCAGGGGCAGATCGCGGCATAGCCGGCGATCGCCGCGCGCACGACGGGCAGCATCGGCACGACGCGCGCCTTGTTGCCCTTGCCGGTGACGACGATCGTCTCGCCCAGCGGCAGCAGCCCGGCATCGAGCGCCATCGCCTCGCCGACGCGCAGCCCGGCGCCGTAGAGCAGCAGCAGCACCGCGAGATCGCGCGCCGCGACCCACGGCACCTCGCGCGCGTCGGCGGCATCGTCGGCAAGCGCGCGCGCGTCGACCGGCGAGATCGGGCGCGGCACGCCGCGCTTGACGCGCGGCGCGTGGATGCGCGGGACGGAAGCGCCCTCGCCGCCCGCGAAACCGAGGAACGCGCGCACGGCCGACAGCTCGCGCGCGGCCGAGGCGTTGGTCAGGCCATCGGCGCGGCGGTGTGCGAGATAGGCGCGCAGGTCGGACGTAGCCAGCGTGCCAAGCATCGTAGCATCGACCGGCCCGCCGCGATGCTCGCCGACGAACGCGATCAGCCGGTGCGCGGTCGCGACATACGCCCGCACCGTGTGGACCGACCGGAGCCGATCGCGACGCAGATGATCGGCGAAGGCGGCCGCCGTGAACCGCGCCGGATGATCGTCGAGAACCCCAACATCCTCCCCTTTCAGGGGAGGGGGACCGCTCGCGAAGCGAGTGGTGGAGGGGTGTCCGACCTCCGAAGCTGGGTACTTAGCCGGGAGGTGGTCCACCCCTCCACCATCCTGCGGATGGTCCCCCTCCCCTTGCAGGGGAGGATGTTGGCGCGTGTCGATCGGTGTCAGGGAAGCAGCCACCGCCCCACCATACGCGCGAGCGTCGCGCCGAGGAAGGCGAGGAGTTCGGAGCCGTGGCGCGTCTCGAAGCGCTGTTCGGAGCGCTGGCCGAGCGCGATCAGCCCGCACGGCAGCGGCGCGGGGTTGTCGAGCCGGATCAGCGCCTCGGCACGGATCAGCGAGGCGGCGGGGCCGAACAGCGGATGGCCGCGCTCGACGCCGCGCAGCACGACGCCGTCGACGCCGCGCGCCGCACGCGCGATCACGCGGCGGTCGACGAACTGCAGTCCGTTCGAATCGGCGCGCATGCCCGTCTCGCCGACGTGCAGTGCGAGCGCCACCGCATCGACGCCGAGCATGTCGGGCCAATCCTGCGTGACGATGTGGATCAGGTGATCGAGGCCGTCGGCTTCGATCGCGGCGAGCACCGCAACGTGGATCGCGGCGACCGCGCCCGAATGGCCGCGCGCGAACGCGATCAGGTCCTGATTGGCCTCCTCGACCTCGGCGACGCGCGCGCGCAGCGTCGCCACCGCCCGGTCCTCGAAGTTGATCACGCTGCCCATGGGCGGGAGACTAGCCGAACATGGTTAAAAGGAAATGGCGGTCTGGACGCGCGCGGCGCGCGGTCGCGATCACCAGCCCTTCTGCTGGTCGTGCTCGCGCCACGTCTTGATCTGGCAGCCGGTCCAGCCGCTCGCGCCGACGCTGCTGCACGATCCGCGCGTGAGATCGGTCGAGGCGCCGTCGCCGTCGATCAGCCGCTGCCGCTCGCGCGACACGCTGTCGACCGGGCCGAGCGGATCGAAGCCGTCGTCCTCGTCGCGCAACGGCAGGCGGTAACGGTCGGCGTCGCCGGGCTGGTGCGCGCAGACCGTGATCTCGTTGGTGGGCGCAGTGGATCGGCAGCGGGCGATGGCTGTGTCGAACGCTTTCGACAGATCCGCCCTCGCCCCGTTCGTCCTGAGCGCAGTCGAAGGACGTGTTGCAGGCGCCGCGTTCGGAGCATGTGCTTCGACTTCGCTCAGCACGAACGGGGGTGGGATGGTCGCCGCGAGAAAAAGCGCCGCCAGCATCATCCCGCCACGAACAGCCGGCTGGGATCGTCATGGCCCGGCACGTCCACCATTCCGGTCTCCTCGAACCCCAGCTTCACCAGCAACCGCACCGAGGCCATATTATGCGGCGCGGTGATCGCCAGCAACCGGCCGATGCCGAGCGCCTCGCGGCTCCACGCCATCATCTCGCGTCCGGCCTCGTAGCCATAGCCTCGGCCGGTGTGCGCCGCGAGATAGGCGAAGCCCAGATCGGGGCCGCCCAGCCCCTCGCGCCGCACCAGCCCGCACACGCCGACAGGCTCGTCGCCGTCTTTCAGCGCGACGCGGAACATGCCGAAACCGTTGGCGTCGTAGGACGCCAGCACGCGGTCGCGGACATAGCGTTCGGCATCGGCGATTGTGCGGACGCCGCGATCGCCTATGTTGGCGACGAACCCCGGATCGGTGAGCATCGCCAGCATGAAGCCGGCATCGCTCTCGCCGATCCGCCTGATCCGAAGCCGCTCCGTCTCGAACATGATGCCATCCCCTTCCGCACGCCGCATAGCGCATTTCCGTTCCCCGGCGCAGGCCGGGGCCCGGGCCCGTAATTCGTGGCGGGCGCGGCGCTCGAACGGCGAGTACGGGCCTGGACCCCGGCGTTCGCCGGGGAACCGCTGCTTCCCGCCTTCATGAGCCGCGCCCGCGTCCTGCTGCTCAACAGCGCGCTGGGGCCGCTGGACTACCGCGTGCCGCGCGAGATGTCGGTCGCGCCCGGATCGATCGTGCTCGCGCCGCTCGGGCCGCGGCAGTTGGCGGGCGTGGTGTGGGAGCCGGAGCACATGCCTTCCGATGCCGAGGTGGGCGACAACCGGCTGCGCAACCTCGCCGCCGTCTATGATCTCCCGCCGATCGCCGCGCCGCTGCGCCGGCTGATCGAGTGGACCGCGAACTATTATCTCAGCCCGCCCGCCGCGGTGCTGCGGATGGCGCTGTCGTCGGCGAGCGCGCTCGACGGCGGGCGCACGGTGATCGAATATCGCGCGACGGGCGTCTTCCCCGATCGCCTCACCCCGCAGCGCGCGCAGGCGCTCGAGCGGATCGGCGAGCGGCAGGGGCTGGTGCGCGAACTGGCGGCGATCGCCGATGTCTCCGACGCGGTGATCCGCGGGCTGGTCAAGATCGGCGCGATCGAGGCGGTCGTGGTCGCGATCGACGATCCCTTCCCGCTCCCCGATCCGGGCTTCGGACCGCCCGCGCTATCGACGGTGCAGCGCGAGGTCGCCGAGACGATCGTGGCGGCGGTGCGGGCGAAGACATTCGATCCGATGCTGCTCGACGGCGTGACGGGCTCGGGCAAGACCGAGGTCTATTTCGAGGGCATCGCCGCCGCTATCGAACAGGGCAAGCAGACGCTCGTCCTCCTGCCGGAGATCGCGCTCACAGAACCCTTCCTCAAGCGCTTCGCCGCGCGCTTCGGGCATCTGCCGGTCGCTTGGCATTCCGACCTGCGCCAATCGCAGCGGCGGCGCGCGTGGCGCGCGGTATCGAGCGGCGAGGCGAAGGTGGTGGTCGGTGCGCGCTCGGCCTTGTTCCTGCCCTATGCCGATCTCGGACTGATCGTCGTCGACGAGGCGCACGAGACCAGCTTCAAGCAGGAAGAGGGCGTGATGTATCACGCGCGCGACGTCGCGGTGATGCGCGGCTCGTTCGAGCAGGTGCCGGTCGTGCTCGCCTCTGCCACGCCCGCGATCGAGACGCGGCAGATGGTCGAGATCGGCAAATATCGCGAGCTCAAGCTGCCGGGCCGCTACGGCGTCGCGCAGATGCCCGCGATCTCGATCGTCGACCTGACGCTCGACCCGCCGATGAAGCAGCGCTGGCTCGCTCCGTCGCTGGTGATCGCCTTGCAGGAGACGCTCGCGAAGGGCGAGCAATCGCTGCTCTTCCTCAATCGTCGCGGCTATGCGCCGCTGACCTTGTGCAGGCATTGCGGCCACCGCTTCCGCTGCCCCAACTGCACCGCCTGGATGGTCGAGCACCGGCTTACCGCAAGGCTCGCCTGCCACCATTGCGGCCACGTCATGCCGCCGCCCGCCGCCTGCCCCGAATGCCACGAGGAGGACAGCCTCGTCGCCTGCGGGCCCGGCGTCGAGCGGATCGCCGACGAGGTCGCGGCGCTGCTGCCCGACGCGCGCACCGCGATCATCACGAGCGACACGATCTGGTCGCCCGCCAAGGCCGCCGAGTTCGTCAACCGGATGGAGGCGG
>CAXTVK010000075.1:0-13660 GCA_964247655.1 uncultured Sphingomonadaceae bacterium
TAGCCCGCGTCGACATGGTGGATCTCGCCGGTGACGCCGCTCGCCAGATCGGAGAGCAGGTACAGCCCCGCACCACCGACATCCTCGATCGTGACCGTGCGCTTCATCGGCGAGTTGAGTTCGTTCCACTTGAGAATATAGTTGAAGTCGCCGATCCCGCGCGCCGCCAGCGTCTGGATCGGGCCCGCCGAGATGCCGTTGATGCGGATGTTCTCGCGGCCGAGATCGACCGCCAGATACTTCACGCTGGTCTCGAGCGCGGCCTTGGCGACGCCCATGACGTTGTAGTGCGGGATCACCTTCTCGGCGCCGTAATAGCTCAGCGTCACGATCGAACCGCCGCTCGGCATCAGTTCGCGCGCGCGCTTGGCGACCGCGACCAGACTGTAGGCGGAGATGTTCATCGTCATCAGGAAATTGTCGAGCGTAGTGTCGTAGAAATGGCCGCGCAGCTGGCTCTTGTCCGAAAAGCCGATCGCGTGGACGACGAAGTCGATCGTCGGCCAGCGCTCCGCCAGCGTCGCGAAGGTCGCGTCGAGCGCGGCCATGTCCGAGACGTCGCAATCGATCAGGAAATCCGAGCCGAGCTGCTCGGCGAGCGGGCGCACGCGCTTGGCCAGCGCCTCGCCCTGATAGCTGAACGCGAGCTCGGCGCCTTGGGCATGCAGCGCCTTGGCGATGCCCCACGCCAGCGACTTGTCGTTGGCGAGCCCCATGATCAGCCCGCGCTTGCCGTCCATCAAACCCGCCATGCCGCCTCCTAAGCCTCTTCGGGCGTGTCCCTTAGGCGCTTCACGGGCGATTCCGCCAGTGCCGCATTCACATGCGCCCCGATCACCATGCCGAAACCGACCAGCCAGAAAAAGAACAACATGACGATCACGCCCGCCAGGCTGCCGTAGGTGCGGTTGTAATTGCCCAATTTTCCCAGGATCACGGGCAGCACCGCGGTCGTCACCAGCCACCAACAGCACACGAACAGCGCGCCCGGCCATTTCGGGCAGTCCGAGAAACGGTAGCGGCTGGGAGTCAGCGTGTAGAACAGGATGTAGAGCGCGCCGAACATGACGGCGGCGGGCACCAGCCGCGAGATGCCGATCCAGGCGGCGGCTTCCTGCGCGAGCGGCAGCACGCGGTAGACGAATTGTTCGACCCCGGTGAGCGCGACCTGCGCCGCGAACGCCATCATCATCAGCATCACCGCGACGATGATGATCGCGGCGGCGCCTAGCCGGTACGTCCAGAAGGCGGCGCTGGCGCGGGTGCCGTAGGCGCGGCGCAGGATGTCGCGCAGCGTCTCGATGAAGCTGCCGACGGTCCACAGCCCGACGATCGCACCCAGCCACAGCAGCGGCCCCGTGCGCGCGGCGAGCACCGATTCGATCGCGGGGCGCAGCAGATCGGCGACGCCGTGCGGCATGACGTGCAGGAAGCTGTCGACCGCGATCGCGCCGTCCTGCGAGCGGCCGACCAGCTGCGCCAACGCCGCGACGATGATGAAGAAGGGGAAGAGCGCGAGCAACGTCAGATAGGCCAGGTTGCCGGCGTGGATGAACCCGTCCGAATAGACGCCGACGACGATCCGCTTGACCACCTCGTAGCCGCGGCGCGGCACGCCCAGCCGATCCGACGCGCGCTCGAACGCGGTCGGGCGGACGGCGCGCGCCTCGGGGCTTTCGGGGGAGATGTCTTTCACGCGGCGGCGCTCATCGGCGTGGCGGGCCGTGTCTCAAACATATCCACCCGTTCGTCCTGAGCCTGTCGAAGCCTGTCCTGAGCGACCGCCGCAGGCAGGCGGTCGACGGGGACCTTTTTCGCCCGACGCATCGAGGAAGGACGATGCTTCGACAAGCTCGGCACGAACGGAAGGGGTGCAGTTTTGCGGCGGGTCATCCGGCGCTAGACGCCCAGACCCGCGCGCGGGTTGCGTGCCGCGTCGCCGTCCCAGCTTTCGACGAAGCTCTGCAGCGCCGCGTCGTCGGCGGGCAGATCGACGAGCAGCGTCACGAGCTGGTCGCCGCGCCCGCTACCGACCGCGCGATGAAAGCCCTTGCCGCCGAGGCGGAGTACGCGGCCCGAGGTCGAGCCCTTGGGCACCGTCACCATCACCGCGCCGTCGACCGTCGGCACCTTGACCTTGCCGCCGAGCACCGCCTCGTCGAGCCGGACCGGCAGGTCGAGGCGGACGTCGTCGCCCTCGCGCGTGAAGAAGCGGTGCGGCTGCACCTCGATCGTGACGATCGCATCGCCGGGGCCGGCGGGACCGGGCTCGCCCTGCCCGCCGAGCCGGCGCTGCGTGCCGGTTTCGACGCCGGCCGGGAGCTTGAGCTCGATCGTCTTGCCGTTGCCGAGGCTGACCCGCTGCGGGCGCAGCGCTGCGGCGTCCTCGAAGCTGACCGCGAGGCGATAGGCGACATCAGATCCTTTCTGTTGCGGCGGCGCACCGCGCCGACCGCCGAAGCCGCCGCCCCCGCCGCCGCCGTTGAACAGATCGTCGAAGATGCTGCTGAAATCGCCGCCCTGATCGAAGCCCGCAGCCCCACCGGGGCCGCCACCCGGCCGGAACCCGCCCGAGCGACCTGCGAACGGGTTGCCCGCCGATTGCGGCCCGCCGCCGCCGAAGCCGAACGGCGCCTTCGGATTGCCGTCGCCGTCGATTTCGCCGCGATCGAAGCGCGCGCGCTTGTCCTTGTCGGACAGCAGATCATAGGCGTTGGTCACCGCCGAGAAGCGATCCGCCGCCTTGGGATTGTCGGTGTTGCGATCGGGATGCAGCTCTTTGGCGAGCTTGCGATAGGCCGACTTGATCGCCTTTTCGTCGGCGGTGCGGGCTACGCCCAGGGTCTGATAGGGATCCGCCATGCCGTGCCTGTATCGCCGTCCTTGCCAAACCGGTGCGCCGCCGCCCACTGTTGCCGTAATGCAACAGGCGAGATGTGGCCTCGTCACGCCTAACGCAAGAGCGCGCGGAAGGCTATGAGGCGGCGATGACCGAAAATCCCCACACGCTGTTCGATAGCTGGCTGGCCGAGGCCGAGGCATCCGAACCCAATGATCCCAACGCGGTTGCCGTTGCGACGGTCGGCGCGGACGGAATGCCCAGCGTCCGCATGGTACTGCTCAAGGGCCATGACGACCGCGGCTTCGTCTTCTACACCAACCAGCAGAGCCGCAAGGCCGGCGAACTCGCCACCGATCCGCAGGCGGGCCTGCTGTTCCACTGGAAGAGCCTGCGCCGCCAGGTGCGGATCGAAGGCCCGGTGAGCCTCGTCTCGGCGGACGAGGCGGACGCCTATTGGGCGAGCCGCGGGCGGCATTCGAAGCTCGGCGCCTGGGCCTCGGACCAGTCTCGCCCGCTCGCCTCGCGCGCGACGTTCGAGCAGCGAGTCGAGGACGCGACCGCACGCTTCGAGGGGCAGGACGTGCCGCGTCCGGCGCATTGGGGCGGCTACCGCGTCGCGCCGCTGCGCATCGAATTCTGGCAGGACCGCGACCACCGGCTGCACGAGCGCCGCCTGTTCACGCGCGACGGCGACGGCTGGCGCGAGGGGCTGCTGTTCCCGTGATGCATATTTCAGCCGTCGCCCCTGCGCAGGCAGGGGCCCGTCTCTCTCGCTATCGGGCGTCGCGCGACCTTGTACAGACATGGGCCCCTGCCTGCGCAGGGGTGACGAACAGGGGTTAGCGATGGTGGAGTCCCCCAACCTCAACCGCCGCGCCGCGCTCGCCAGCGTGACGATGGCGAGCGTGCTGCTCGGGCTGAAAGGCTATGGCGCGGTCGTGAGCGGATCGGTCGCGATGCTGGCGTCGCTGGCGGATACCGTGCTCGATCTGATCGCCTCGCTGGTGACGCTCTACGGCGTCCACATCGCAGCGCAGCGCGCCGACGAGGATCACCGCTTCGGGCACGGCAAGGCCGAGGCGCTGGCCTCGCTGTTCCAGGTGATGCTGATCGCGGCATCGGCGATCGCGATCGCGGCGCGCGCGGCGATGGCGCTCGATCACGGGACGCCCGCCGGCTCGCCCGAATCGGGCATCCTCGTCTCGCTGGCCGCGGGCGCGGCGACGGTCGTGCTGCTCGCCTACCAGCGCTCGGTGATCGCACGGACCAAGTCGCTGGCGATCGGCGCGGACTATCTCCATTACCAGTCCGATCTCGCGCTCAATGCCGCGGTGATCGTCGCGCTGCTGCTCGAACGCTTCGCCGGGTTCGCGCGCGCCGACGCGGTGTTCGGGCTCGGCATCGCGCTGTGGCTCGGCTGGGGCGCCTGGTCGTCGGCGCGGCACGCGATCGACCAGCTGATGGATCGCGAATGGCCCGAGGAGAAGCGCCGCGCCTTCCTCGACGTCGCCGCGACCATCCCCGCGCTGTCGGGGATGCACGACCTGCGCACGCGGACCAGCGGCGCGCACGATTTCGCGCAGTTCCACATGGCGCTCCCCGCCGAGACCAGCGTCGGCACCGCGCACGACGTGATGGACGACGTCGAGGCGAGGCTGACCGCCGCCTTCCCGGGCTGCAGCTGATCATCCACCCCGATCCGATCGGCCATGTCGATCAGGAGGGCGCGCTGCCCGCCACCATCGCCGAGAGGAGCGAGATATGAAGCTGCCCTACCTCCAGGTCGACGCCTTCGCCGACGCGCCGTTCACGGGCAATCCCGCCGCGGTGATGCCGCTCGACGCCTGGCTCGACGATGCGATTCTGCAGGCGATCGCCGCCGAGAACAACCTGTCCGAGACGGCGTTCCTGATCCCCGATGCGACGGGCGCCGCGAACTACGAGCTGCGCTGGTTCACGCCCGTCAACGAGGTGGTGATGTGCGGCCATGCGACGCTGGCGAGCGGCCACGCCATCCTCTCGACCGAGCCGCAGCGCGACCGCGTCGCCTTCCGCACGCGGCAGGCGGGCGTGCTCGAGGTCGCGCGCGACGGCGGGGGCTATGCGCTGTCGCTGCCGGCGTGGGTGCCGACGACGAAGGACCTGCCCGAGATCGTCGCGGCGCTCGGCGTCGAGGGCGTGGTCGAGACGCTGTGGCACGAGCATCGCTACGGGCTCGTCATCCTCGCCGACGAGGCGGCGGTGCGCGCGGTGACGCCCGATTTCCGCGCGCTCGCGGCGCAGGGCGACTGGCTGACGATCGTCTCGGCACGCGGCACCGATACCGACATCGTCAGCCGCGCCTTCGCGCCCGGCGGCGGGATCGACGAGGACCCGGTGACCGGCTCGGCGCACGCGGTCGCGGTGCCGTACTGGGCGGGGAAGCTGGGGCGCGACAGCTTCAGCGCGTATCAGGCCTCGGCGCGCGGCGGGCGGCTCGGATGCCGGCTCGACGGCGACCGGGTGGTGCTGACGGGCACGTGCGTGACGGTGATCGAGGGGAGCTTTTTGCTCTGACCTTTTCTCCCCTCCCTCTCGAGGGAGGGGATCGAGGGGTGGGTGGAGGCCGGGCGATACGGAGATCTAGTGCGGGGCGGTCACCGTATCACCAAGCCAAGACCCACCCCCGACCCCTCCCTTCCAGGAAGGGGAGGATCACGCCGCCACCATCTCCGCCGGCACCGTCGTCTCGATCCAGCCGCCGCCGAGCACGCGGTCGCCGGCGTAGAGCACCGCCGCCTGGCCCGGCGCGACGCCGTATTCGGGCGTGTCGAACAGCACGCGCTCGCCGTCGAAGCGCGCGGGCACGGGCTTCGCCATCGAGCGGACCTTGGCCGTGAGCGGCCCCGAGACATCGCCGCCGAGCCAGTTGAGATCGGACAGCAGCGCCGCCGACACCGCCAGCGCGCGCCGCGGCCCGACGACCACCCGGTTGGCCTCCGCGTCGAGCCGGATCACGTAGAGCGGCTCGGGCGATCCGCCGATCTCGAGCCCGCGGCGCTGGCCGACGGTGAAGTGCAGCAGCCCGCGATGCTCGCCGAGCGGGCGGCCCGACAGATCGACGATCTCGCCCGGCGCGCCCGCCTCGGGCCGCAGCTTGCGCACCACCGACGCATAGTCGCCATCGGGGACGAAGCAGATGTCCTGGCTGTCGGGCTTGGCGGCGACGCCCAGCCCCATGCCAGCGGCGATCTCGCGCACCGCGGCCTTGGGCATGCCGCCCAGCGGAAAGCGCAGATAATCGAGCTGGTCCTGCGTCGTCGCGAACAGGAAATAGCTTTGATCGCGCGCGGGATCGGCGGCGCGGTGGAGCTCGGCGCCACCCGCCCCTTCGACGCGGCGGACATAATGGCCGGTCGCAAGGCAATCCGCGCCAAGCTCACGCGCGAGCCGCAGCAGGTCGGTGAACTTGACCCCCTGGTTGCAGCGCACGCACGGGATCGGGGTGCGGCCCGCCAGATAATCGTCGGCGAAGCGATCGATCACGCTGGTGCGGAACGCGCTCTCATAGTCGAACACATAATGCGCGATGCCGAGCGTGTCGGCGACCGCGCGCGCGTCGCGGATGTCGCGGCCCGCGCAGCAGCTGCCCGCACGCCCCACCGCCTCGCCGTGATCGTAGAGCTGGAGTGTGATCCCGATCGTCTCGGCGCCCGAAGCCGCGGCGAGTGCGGCCACCACCGAGCTGTCGACCCCGCCCGACATGGCGACGACGATGCGGCGGCCCTTGAGCTCGGGCCCGAGCTGGAAATCGGCGGTGATCGGCAGGCGCTCCATCGGCGGCGCGCATAGCCGATCGGGGAACGTATCGCAAAAAGGACTCGGGTCGGCGTGGGGTTAACCAATCCTTATCACTCGCGTGAGACCACCGCCCACTGGTCGAAGCGGGGTGTTTGCTTATGGGTCCGATCCGTTCCTCAGCGGTCGATACGTCGCTCGATCACGCGCTGCTCGTCGCAGGCGCGGCGGTGAGCCAGGCGTCGAGCCCGACCGCGATGCTGGCGCAGCGGATCGCCCGCCAGCACCGCGAGCAGCACGACGATTCGCTCACCGCGCTGGTCGGGCTGTTCGCGACGCAGGAGGCCGGCGCGGCGGGTTCGCTCGACGGCAGTTTCCATCCGCACGTCGCGCGCGCGCCGCGCGATCGGCGCCGGTAACATTGATGAAGGGCAGCTTTACCTTGGCGCTTTAGCGATCCTTCAACTGCATGACGCTACAAGGGCGGCACACGATGGGGGACGCGTCGTCGGCTACGGCCCAGTTCGAGGTAATAATGATCGAGAACCAGAAATTCCGTCCGGCACAAGTGATCGGCCCGCTCGGCGAGCCGCTCACGCTGGACAGCCTGCCCCCGCCCGAGACCCGGCGCTGGGTGGTGCGGCGCAAGGCCGAGGTGGTGGCCGCGGTCGCCGGCGGGCTGCTGACCGTCGACGAGGTGTGCGCGCGCTATGCGCTCAGCCTCGAGGAGTTCGCCGGCTGGCAGCGCGCGGTCGATCGATCGGGCATGCACGGGCTGCGCGTGACGCGCATCCAATATTACAAGTCGATGTACGAGCGTCAGCAGAAATACTGAACGATATCATCGGGGATCGGCGACGGCCGCCTGCATTTCGATGCGGCGGCCGTTTCGATTCGTCGCACGCGCGGACCGCTCCGCAGGAACGGAATCGTTGCCCATGCGTATCAACCCACCGGAAAGCCGCTCCATCGTAACAGGGTCCGGCGGCGCAGGAGATATAGCATGGCAATCATCATTTGGCTCATCCTCGGCGGCATCATCGGCTGGCTCGCCAGCATCCTGATGCGCACCGACGGCCAGCAGGGCATCATCCTCAACATCGTGGTCGGCATCGTCGGTGCGTTCATCGGCGGGATCATCTTCAACCACGACATGAACAACATGGACTTCACGCTGCCGGCGCTGATCGAAGTGTTCGTCGGCGCGGTGATCCTGCTCGCGATCGTCAACCTGGTGCGTCGCGGCTCGGTCCGCTGACACGCTGAAGGTTCGAGAAGGCCGCGCGCTGCAAGGCGCGCGGCCTTTTTTTGTGTCTAGCCCCTCCCCTTCAGGGGAGGGGTTGGGGTGGGGCCGATCTTCAGGCGCAGCGCTTGTGGAGACGCCCCACCCCCAACCCCCGCCCCTAAAGGGGCGGGGGCTTTTACGTGTCACTGCAGCTCGAACGTCACCTGCAGCGTCACGCCGATCTTCTCTTCGCCGGGCTGGAGATCGGTTGCTTCCTTGGCGCGGGCCATCATGAACACGCGGGGTTGCGGCGACGGCGGCGAATAGCCGCCGGCCTCGCTGATCGCGACGATCCGCTTGACCCCCAGCCCCGCCGCGCGCGCATAGACGTCGGCACGCGCGCGCGCCTTCTGCATCGCCTGCACGCGCGCCTCGTCAAGCGCGGCGTCGGGATGTTCGAGCGCGAAATCGGGGCCGGTGATCTGGTTGACCCCTTGCGCGACCAGCGCATCGAGGATCGGCCCGGTGCGCGCGATATCGTGGAAGGTGATCGTCAGCTGGTTCGAGGCCTGATAGCCGGTGACCGCGGGCGGCTGTCCGTCGGTATAGCGATATTGCGGCTGCAGGCTGAGCGACGCGGTGCGGATGTCCTTGTCGGCGATGCCGGCATGGCGCAGCGCGGCGATCGCCGCCGCCATCCGCCTGGCATTGTCCGCCATCGCGCTCGCCGCACTCGACGACTGCGTGACGACGCCCGCGCTCAGCGTCGCGATGTCGGGCGCGCGCGTCACCGCGCCGTCGGCGCTGATCTCGAGCCGCGTGCCCGCGATCGGCGCCGTCGCCGGCGTATCCGCGAAGGCGACGCCGGGCAGCGCGGCCGCCGCGATCAACGTCGCTGCGGACAGGTATCGAAGCCTCATCACCATCTCCCTCGTATGATACCGGCGGACCCTGCCGGACGGGCCCCGCGTGCCAAAGCGCGGATCAACCGCGGCTGAACGGCCAGGGGCGGTTCATCCTATCGCCATCTTTCGAAGCGATTATAATGGCTGGCTTACACCTGGCAGATACTTGCCACCGGTGATGTATTGCAATAACACACCGAAAAGGCCCCGGATCGGGCGTCGGCGAATATGGGTGCGGCATGAACTACGACACGGGTGCCTGGCAGGACGATACGGACGGACGCCAACCCGATGCCGGGATCGCGCGGCGGCGGCGGCGGCTGATCATCGTGTTCGGCGCGATCTTCGCGCTGATCGTCGTGCTCGCGCTGATCTTCGGGCGTAGCCACAAGGCCGCCCCGGTCGCACCGCCCGCGCCCACCGTCACCGTGATGGTCCCCGGTCGCGTCTCGGTCGCCGACACCGTCACCGCGACGGGCACGCTGCAGGCCAAGCGCGACATGCCGGTCGGCGTCGCGGGCGAGGGCGGCATGGTCAGCCGCGTGCTGGTCGATGCCGGCGACTGGGTGCGCGCGGGGCAGACGCTGGCGACGGTCGATCCTGCGGTGCAGGCCGCGCAGACCAGCCAGATGCAGGCGCAGATCTCCTCCGCTCAGGCCAACGCCAAGCTTGCGCAGAGCCAGCTCGATCGCGCGCTGGCGCTGGTCTCGCGCGGCTTCATCTCCAAGGCCGACATCGATTCGCGCACCGCCGCGCGCGATGCCGCCGCCGCCAACGTCAAGCTCGCGCAGGCGCAGTACCGCGAGATGAGCGCACGGCTGAGCCGGCTCGACATCCGCGCGCCCGCCGCCGGCCTGGTGCTGACGCGCAACATCGAGGCGGGGCAGATCATCAGTTCGGGATCGCCCGCGCTGTTCCGCATCGCGATGGACGGTATCTTCGAGATGCAGGCGCGGCTCGCCGAGCAGGATCTCGCCGCGCTGCGCGTCGGCATGCCGGTGACGGTGACGCCGATCGGCGGCACGCGGACCTTCGCCGGATCGATCTGGCAGGTCTCGCCGATCATCGATCCGACCAGCCGGCAGGGCGTCGCGCGGATCCAGCTGCCCTACAACGCCGCGCTGCGCCCCGGCGGCTTCGCGACCGCGAGCCTTTCGGCGCAGCGCACCACCGCGCCGGTGCTGCCGGAATCGGCGGTGCTGAGCGACGCGCAGGGCAATTACGTCTACCTGGTCGACGGCGGCAACCATGTCGTGCGGCGCCCGGTCAAGATCGGCGACGTCTCGGATACCGGCGTCGCCGTGCTGTCCGGCCTGCAGGGCGACGAGCGCGTCGTCTATTCGGCGGGGGCCTTCCTCAGCCCGGGCCAGGCGGTGACGCCCGATCTCAAGCGCGCCGACTGAGCACGACATGGCCGCCGGCAGGATGACGAACGATGCGTAACATTTCCGCCTGGTCGATCCGCAACCCGGTGCCTGCGCTGGTGCTGTTCGCGGCGCTGACGCTCGCCGGGCTGATCGCGTTCATGCGGATGGACGTCAACCAGAGCCCGGAAATCACCTTCCCCGGCGTCGTCGTCGACATCTCGCAACCGGGCGCCGCGCCGGTCGAGCTCGAGACGCAGGTGGCGCAGCGCGTCGAGGCGGCGGTGCGCAACCTCGAGGGCGTCGACGAGATCAACACGACGCTGACCGAGGGCCTCTCCGAAACGGTCATCACCTTCACGCTGCAGACCCCGGTCGATCGCGCCACCAACGACGTGCGTGAGGCGGTGGCGCAGATCCGCGGCGAACTGCCCAACGGGATCGAAGAGCCGCAGGTCCAGCGGATCACCGTCAACGGCGACGCGATCGCGCGCTTCTCGGCGACCGCGACCGACATGACGATGGAGCAGCTTTCCTGGTACGTGAACAACGACGTCTCGCGTCGGCTGCTCGCGATCGACGGCATGCAGGCGGTCAAGACCTCGGGCGGGGTGAGCCGCGAGATCCGCGTGATCCTCGATCCCGCGCGGATGCAGGCGTTCGGCATCACCGCCTCCTCGGTCAACGAGCAGTTGCGTGCGGTCAACACCAACGCTGCGGGCGGCCGCGCCGAGATCGCGGGCAGCGAGCAGTCGGTGCGGATCCTCGGCAATGCCGACGATGCCTTCCGGCTCGGCCAGACGCAGATCGCGATCGGCGGCGGGCGTTCGGTCAAGCTTTCCGACATCGCGACGGTGAAGGACCTCTACGGCGAACAGCGCGAGATCGCCAAGCTCAACGGGCGCCCCACGGTGGCGTTCGCGATCTCTCGCGCGCGCGGCGCCTCCGACGTCACGGTCTACGATCAGGCGATGAAGGTGTTGGCGCAGATCGAGAAGGAAAACCCCAAGGTCCACTTCACCAAGCGATCGGCGAGCGTCGACTACACCAAGGCGCAGTACCGGGCGGCGATGCGATCGATGATCGAGGGCGCGGTGCTCGCGGTGATCGTGGTGTTCTTCTTCCTGCGCGATCGCCGCGCCACGCTGATCTCCGCGCTCGCCATCCCGCTGTCCGCGATCCCGACCTTCTGGATCATGGACCTGATGGGGTTCACGATGAACCAGATGACGCTGCTCGCGCTCAGCCTGGTCGCGGGCGTGCTCGTCGACGACGCGATCGTCGAGATCGAGAACATCGTGCGCCACATGCGGATGGGCAAATCCGCCTACCAGGCCTCGATCGACGCCGCCGACGAGATCGGGCTGGCGGTGGTCGCGACCACCTTCTCGATCGTCGCGGTGTTCCTGCCGGTCGGGCTGATGCCGGGGATCGCCGGGCAGTTCATGAAGAATTTCGGGCTGACCGTGGTCGTCGCGGTGCTGATGAGCCTGCTCGTCGCGCGGCTGATGACGCCGATGATCGCGGCCTATTTCCTCAAGGCGCACGGCGAGCAGCCGCATAACGACGGCCCGCTCGCGCAGCGCTACGCGCGGCTGCTCGCCTGGACGCTCGATACCGGCCACCGGGATGCGGCGGAGCGGCGGCCGGGGATGGCGCGGTTCTTCGGATGGATCCACGATCACCGCATCTGGACGATGGGTATGGCGGCGCTCGCCTTCGTCGCGACGATCGTCGCCTTCGCGACGCTGCCCTTCACCTTCCAGCCGCCGGTCAACCACGATACCAGCCGCGTCGACGTCCAGCTGACGCCGGGCACCACGCTCGAGCAGACCACCGCGGTCACCGATGCGGTGACCAGGATCCTGCTCAAGCAGCAGGAGGTCGAGACCGCGGTCGAGTTCATCGACGTCGGCAATTCGGTGATCTCGATGAAGCTGCGCGAGGATCGCAAGCGCACCAGCGTCGAGTTCGAGCGCGAGGTGGCGCCGCTGCTCAACCGCACCGCCGATGCGCGCGTCACCTTCGAATCGCAGAATGGCGGCGGCGGCAGCTCGCGCGACGTCTCGGTGATGCTCGCCGGCGACGACCCCGCCAAGCTGACGCAAGCCGCGGCCACCGTCGTCGAGCAGATGCGCGGGCTGCACAAGCTCGTCGCCCCGCGCATCGAGGGCGAGTTGCCGCGCCCCGAAATCGTGATCAAGCCGCGGCTCGATCTCGCCGCCGATCTGGGCGTCACCACCGCCGCGCTGTCCGAGACGATCCGCATCGCGACGCTGGGCGACATCGACCAGAACACTGCCAAATTCTCGCTCTCCGATCGCCAGATCCCGATCCGCGTCGCGCTCGACGAGAATAGCCGCCACAGCCTCTCGACGATCCAGAACCTGCCGGTGTCGACCGCGTCGGGCGGCAGCGTGCCGCTGCGCGTCGTCGCCGACATCGGCTTCGGCGCGGGCCCCTCCGAGATCGACCGCTTCAACCAGGAGCGGCGCACGGTGATCAGCGCCGATCTCGCGCCCGGCGGGATCGCGGGCGAGGAACGCCAGCACGTCATGGACCTGCCGGCGATGAAGCACCTGCCGATCGGCGTCCATTTCGCCGCCGCGGGCGAGGCCAAGTGGCAGGCCGAGATGGTGACCAACTTCATCATCGCCTTGTGCTCGGGCGTGCTGCTGGTGTTCGCGGTGCTGGTGCTGCTCTATCGCCGCGTCGTGCCGCCGCTGGTCAATCTCGGCTCGCTGCTGCTGGCGCCGCTGGGCGGCGTGCTGGCGCTGCACGTCGCGGGCATGCCGATCTCGCTGCCGGTGCTGATCGGGCTGCTGATGCTGATCGGCATCGTCGCCAAGAACTCGATCCTGCTGATCGACTTCGCGATCGAGGAGATGCGCGCGGGGCGTGGACGCGACGACGCGATCATCGAGGCCGGGCACAAGCGCGCGCAGCCGATCGTGATGACCACGGTCGCGATGGTCGCGGGGATGATGCCGACCGCGCTCGCGATCGGCGGCGACGGATCGTGGAACCAGCCGATGGCGGTGATGGTGATCGGCGGCCTCGTGCTCTCGACGCTGCTCACGCTGATCATCGTGCCCGCGGGCTTCAGCCTCGCCGACGGCATCGAGACGTGGCTCGGCTCCAAGTTCGGTCGCCTGCTCAGCACCAACGACGCCTCGGGCAGACCGCATCCGGCGACGATACCGCACGCGGCGGAATGAACCTTCGGCCGGTTCGCGGCTTGGGGGAGGCATGAATGCCTCGCCCCCGCCCCGAGCCGTCCCCGACCCGACGCCAGGCCCCGGCGGCCCCGCGACGATGCGCCGCGTCGCGACCGGGCTGCTGCTCGTCATGGCGGCGGTGTATGTCGGCGCGCGGTTCGGCGAGCCGGAGCATCCCGCGCTCGGCTATCTGCGCGCCTTCGCCGAGGCGGCGATGGTCGGTGGTCTTGCCGACTGGTTCGCGGTGACCGCGCTGTTCCGTCATCCGCTCGGGCTGCCGATCCCGCACACCGCGATCATCCCGCGCAACAAGGATCGGATCGGCGACA
>CAXTVK010000076.1:0-13471 GCA_964247655.1 uncultured Sphingomonadaceae bacterium
TCATCGCGAGATGATCGGCGATGGGGCCGAGCGCGAGGCTCGGCAGGAAGGTGAGGCCGCCCAGGATCAACACGATGCCGACCAGCAGACCCACCCACAGGCCCCCGGTGGTCGGGAACGAGCCCGCGGTCTCGGGCGTGTACTTCTTCGCCGCGAGGCTGCCGGCGATCGCCAGCATCGGCACGATGATGAAGAAGCGCCCGATCCACATCGCGATGCCCAGCATCGCGTCGTAATAGGGCGTGCTGGCGGTCAGGCCCGCGAAGGCCGACCCGTTGTTCCCGACCGCGCTGGTGAAGGCGTACAGGATCTCGGTGAAGCCGTGCGGACCCTTGTTGAGCGGCCCGGCCAGCCCGGCGCTCGTCACCGCGCTGATCGCGGTGAAGCCCAGGATGATCAGCGGCAGCACCGCGATCGCCAGCACCGCGAGCTTGACCTCGCGCCCCTCGATCTTCTTGCCGACATATTCGGGGGTGCGCCCGACCATCAGCCCCGCGACGAACACCGCGAGGATGGCGAACAGCAGGAAGCCGTAGACGCCCGCGCCGACGCCCCCGACGACGACCTCGCCGAGCTGGATGTTGATCAGCGGGATCATGCCGCCGAGCGCGGTGAAGCTGTCGTGCATCGCGTTGACCGCACCGCACGAGGCGGCGGTGGTGACCGCGGCGAACAGCGCCGAGGCGGCGGCGCCGAAGCGCACCTCCTTGCCCTCCATATTGGGCCCGACGACGCCGAGATGATGGACGATGGGGTTGCCGGCGGCCTCCTGCCAATAGCAGACGCCCACGCCGACGAGGAAGATCATCACCATCGCGGAAAGGATCGCCCAGCCCTGGCGCGTGTTGCCGACCGCCTTGCCGAACGTCCAGGTGAGGCCGAAACCGATCAGGAAGATCGAGACCATCTGGACGAAATTGGTGGTGGCGGACGGGTTCTCGAACGGATGCGCCGAATTGGCGTTGAAGAAGCCGCCGCCGTTGGTGCCGAGCATCTTGATCGCTTCCTGCGAGGCGACCGGACCGAGCGCGAGCGTCTGCTTGACGCCTTCGAGCGTCGTCACGTCGACCGATCCGGCGAGCGTCTGCGGCACGCCCGAGGCGACCAGATACAGTGCGTAGACGATCGAGATCGGCAGCAGCAGATAGAGCGTGATCCGCGTGCAATCCGCCCAGAAATTGCCGATCGTCTTCGTCTCGCGCCGCGCGAAGCCGCGGAAGAAGGCGAAGGCGAGCGCGATGCCGGTGGCGGCGCTGAGGAAGTTGTGGATCGTCAGCCCGAGCATCTGCGACAGGTTCGACATCGTCGATTCCCCCGCATAGCTCTGCCAGTTGGTGTTGGTGGTGAAGCTGATCGCGGTATCCCCCGCGAGATGCTCGGGCAGGCCCGCGAACTTCAGCGGGTTGCCCGGCAGCACCGCCTGCAGGCGCAGGATCGCGTAGGTGAACAGCATCAGCACCGCGTTGAACACGAGCATGTGGACCGCATAGCGCTGCCAGCGCATCTCCTCGTGCGGATCGATGCCCGAGAGGCGATAGAAACCGCGCTCGACGGGGCCGAGCACGCGGTGCAGCGGCGTGCGCCGGCCTTCGTAGAGCGCGAAGAGCCACAGCCCCATCGGCTTGGTCAGCGCGAGCAGGATGCCTACGAACGAGAGGATGAGCAGCCATCCCGAGAGTGTCATGATGCGGCTCCGTTCAGAAGCGTTCGGGGCGCAGCAGCACCGCGACGAGATAGACGAGGAGGCCTAGCGCGGTGATCGCCGCCAGCCAGAGATCGGTGGTCATCGCCGAGCCCTCACATCGTGCCGCAGAGGCGGACATAGGCGAGCGTCGCCGCCAGCAGCCCCAGCATGATCGCGATCCAGATGATGTCCTGCATGATCGTCCCCGTTGCGGCGCCGGGCGAGGCCCGCGCCAAGGACGCCGCATGTGACGCCCCGCGCATAGGGAAGCGAGATCGGAAGCCGCGCGTGCGCATAGGGATTGCATAGGGTTCGTGCGATTTCGGCATCGGCCCGATCCAGCGCCAAGCTCGGAACTGGATTGCTTCGCTTCGCCCGCGACGACGAGCGCCGGTCAGCGCGGTGGCGCGAACTCCCGTCGGTGCGCATCGGTCCACAACCGCATGCCTTCGCGGCGCACCGTCTCGGCCAGCGTCGCGCGCGTCAGATCACTGCGCGCGCTGCCGGGGAACAGCACCGTGGTGACGTCGCCGCCGATGCTCTCCATCGGCTCGACCACGCGGCGACAGACGCCGTCCGCGCCGCGCCCGGTGCACAGCTCGCGACCGAGCGCGCGGTGCAGCGCGAGCGAGCCCTCGCCCAGCTTGGCGAAGGGGCCGGTATCCGCCACGATCACCGGCACGACGTGCCCGCGCGCGATCACGACGCCGAAATCGCCGACGCGCACGCCGGTCAGCCGCCCGAATTCGCCGCGCACGTCGCGCGGGCCGGCCTCGGGGATCACGACATAGGCGATCGCGTCCGAATCGACGGGGCGGTCGCGGCCCTTGGCGTCGGGCAGCATCAGCGAGGTCGGGCACTGGTCCATCCGGCCGCGATCGGGCCCGCACGCGAAGGCCGAACCGTCGAGATCGACCGCGAGCTTGGCGGTGTAGGCGATCGCGCTATCGGGCAGGCGGCGCAGCGCGGTCACCGCATTGGGATCGTCGCGGCAGCCATGCGTCCTGTGCCCGCGGAAGCGCTCGTCGCGGTCGCAGCCGTCGAACTGCGCGCGATACGCTTCGTCGATCGACGCGCCGGGCGGAAGCGCGACGCCCGCGGGCCAGGGCGACGACGATGCGAGAGCGAAAGCGAACAGCGACGCGAACATCGTCGCTCCCTAGCCGCCGGCGCGCCCGCCCGGCAACGGCTCAGTGCGACGCAGGCGCCGGAACCGCCGGTGGCGACGGCGCCGCCTCGAGCTTGTCGTCCGCCGCCACGATATCGACGGGCACCGCGGGAAAATGATCGTAGGCGATATTACGGTGGAGCGTGAGCGACCAGCGCGTAAGCCATTCGTCGCCGTCGGGGCCGACATAGGTATCGGCGATCTCGTAGGCGGGATCGCGCATCGCGGCATCGAGCGGGACGACATGCAGGCCCGCCTTGTCGAAGATAGCCGCGAGCTGGTCGATGCTCGCCGCGTTCATCCGGCTGGCATGGAGCAGGAAGACGAAGGCGGGTTCGCGACCGAGCAATTGCCGTGCCGCCTGCCGATACCAGGGCACGATCTTCGCGGTGTAATCGAGATAGGCGGCGCGGATATACGACGCCCGCTTGCTGTCGCCGTGCGCGAGCGCGTCGTCATAGGGTTCGGCGAACTGCCAGTCGGAATTCTCCATCGTCACCGGCGCGACGCGGTAGCCATGATCGTGCAGCCAGCCCTCGAAGCGGTGGCGCACGGCCGACGTCAGACCGGTCTCGAGATAGGGGTAGCGATACCAGCGCTCGGTGCGGCCCCGCGCGGCGAGCAGCTTTCCGGTCTCGGCGCCGCCGCGCGCGACGTCGGCGATGTAGGCGTCGATCGGCGTCTTATCGAGCGAGAGATGCGAATAGCTGTGGTTACCCAGATCCATCCCGGCATCGAGCCACTGCGCGAGCCACCCGATGCGCGCGGGCCGGTCATAGCCCTGCAGCTGGATCTCGTTGACGAAGCCCGTGACCTTCCACCGGTGACGCCGGAACCCCGCGAGCAGCGTGTCGGTGATCGCGGTGCCCTCCGCGGTGGGCGCGTAGCGGCCGAAGATCGGCAGGTCGTCGAAGGTCAGCGCTACGGTGCCGGCATTCACCGGCGCGGGCGTCGCGGCGAGGAGCGGCGCACCGAGGCAGAGGCAGCGCAGGAGCAGGCGGAGTCGAATCGTCGTCATGGCCGTGCTTATCATGCGCCCCGCACGAAGCGATCCGCCCGACCCCAAAATAATCCGCGGATTAATCCGTAGCGCGACGCAACCTTTGCCGCGGTGAAGCATTCGGCATGCAGGACCCGGGCTTCCCCCCTTGCCCGGATATCCTCCCCGAACTTTGGCCCCGTCGGCATGTCCGACGGGGCTTTCTTTTCGCCTATCGCACAGCACCGTGTATGCTCGTTCGACAATCGGGAGACGGTGCGTGGATGCGAGTGGCGAAGACGAGACGTTCGAGCGTGCCGACGAGCGTGCGGAGATCCATTTCCTGGCGGCGCTCGTCGACGAACTCATGAAGGCGCTGCTCGCCACGGGCACGATGACGCGCGGCCAGTTGCAGGACATCGAGACTGCGGTCAGCGCGCGGACGGGGTCCGCCGCGCGGGCCTGGTGAAGGCGTCGAAAACCGATCGGCGCGCGTGTCGTCGATCGCGCGGCCGCCTGATTTTCGCCTGGCTGTCCACGGATGGCACGACGCGCGACGGATCGCATCCGCACCCCTAAAATCACCGGCTATGCGACACTATATCGTGGTTAGCGTTGTTGCAGGTGTGCGGGGCTGCCAGCGGACAAGGAGCGCGAAGATGATGAAACGGACCGGATTGATGGCGCTGGCATGCGGCGCCGCCCTGATCGCGGCGACGCCCGCATTGGCGCAACGTGGCGGCGGTGGCGGTGGCGGCCATGGCGGCGGTGGCGGTGGCGGTGGCGGTGGCTTCCACGGCGGTGGCAACGGCGGCGGTGGTGGATTCCACGGCGGCGGCGGTGGCAACCATGGCGGCGGCGGCTGGCACGGCGGTGGCCGCGGTGGTCGCGGCGGCGGTTATTACGGCGGCGGTCGTGGCTATGGCGGCTGGTACGGCGGTTATGGCGGCTTCTACGGCGATCCGTTCTTCGGCGTCGGCTACGACGATTTCGACGGCTATGGCTGGGGCGGCGGTTACGGCGGCGGCTATGGCTATGACGGTTATGCCGGCGGCTACCAGCAGGGCTATGTCGGCCAGGGCTACGACGGCGGCCAGGGTTACGGCGGCGGCTATGGCTGCCAGCCGGTCTGGGACCCGTCGTTGAGCAGCTACGTTCCCGCCTGCAATTGATCCGATAGGCCCCGCGACGATCGATCGTCGCGGGGCGCTTCGTTCACCGCAGGATCACGACAGGAACGGCTTGCCTTCGTGCGCGACGAGCAGGTCGTGCATGTCGGAGGCGTGATCCTCCTCGTCGGCGAGGATATGCTCGAGCATGATCCGCGTCGTCGGATCGGTGTCGCCGAAATAGCGGATCAGCTCCTGATAATGCTCGATCACGAGCCGCTCGGCGATCAGGTTCTGCTTGATCATCTCGACCAGGTTGCCGCCCCTGCCATATTCGGTGGCGGAGCGGCTCGCGAGACCCTCGGGATCGAGATTGGGAATGCCGCCGAGCTGATCGATCCGATTGGCGGCGGCGAGCATGTGCTCGTGCTCGCTCTTGGCATGCTCCTCGAATTCGGCCGCGACGCTCTCGCTGGTGATGCCCTCGGCGGCGATCGCATGCATCTGGTAACGCAACACGCAAACCAGTTCGGTCGCGACGATCGTCTGCAGCAGCTCGATCGTCTTCTCCGGATCGCCTTTGTAGCTCGCCGTCACTGCACCGTCTTCGATCGACTGCTTGGCGCGCGCGCGAAGCGTTTCGACGTCGGTGAGGAAGGCGGATTTGTCGGTCTGGTCGGTCATGGCGGGCTCCTGTTCGCCGTCGCGGCGACGGCGCTCGGGCCTAGGACGTGCCGCCCCCGTCATGGTTCCTGTAGCGAATCACTCTCAAACGCCTGGCTTTCGGCCAGCTGCGGATCGCCACGTCGCGAGAAAATAGCGGCATCGGCGAGCACGGGGTGAACCGAGGTGGCGTCGTGGCGTTTATCCGCCGTCTTTCGCTGTTCCGGGCCCCACCATCGATGAACGCTCCGCAGTCCACGCCCCCGGGCGAAAGCCCCCCGGCGTTCGATGCGCATGTCCAGCAGGCCGCGCTGCTCGCCCTCAGCGATCAGTTCCGCGCGCTCACCGATCCGGCGGACCTCGCCTATGCCGCCGCGCAAATCCTCGCGACGACGTTCGGTGTCAGCCGCGCGGGCTACGGCACGATCGATCCGGTGTCCGAGACGATCACCGTAGAACGCGACTGGAACGCGCCGGGCATCGCCAGCCTCGCGGGCGTGCTGCACTTCCGCGACTACGGCTCGTATATCGACGATCTCAAGCGCGGCGAGACTGCGGTCGTCGACGATGCGCGGCTCGATCCGCGCACCGCGCGCGGCGCCGCCGCGCTGGAGGCGATCTCGGCGCGCTCGTTCGTCAACATGCCGGTGACCGAACAGGGCGGGTTCGTCGCGCTGCTCTACCTCAACCACGAGCATATCCGGACTTGGACCGAGGCCGAGCTGAGCTTCATCCGCGAGGTCGCCGACCGCACGCGCGACGCGGTCGAACGACGGCGCGCGGAGGACGAGCTGCGGCGGCTCAACGAGTCGCTGTCCGACGAGGTGCGCCGCCGCACCGCCGAGCGCGACGCCTTGTGGGAGGCGACACCCGATCTGCTCAGCGTCGTGACGCGTGACGGCATCTTCGTCGAGATCAACCCGGCGTGGTCCGCGGTGCTCGGGTGGAGCGAGGCGGAACTGAGGGACCAGCCGTTCGCGGCGTTCGTCCATTCCGACGACCTCGCCGCCACCGGCACCGCGATGGATGCGCTGCTCGCGGGCGAGAAGGTGTCCGATTTCACCAATCGCTATCGCCGCAAGGACGGCGAATATCGCTGGCTGAGTTGGAACGCGGTGCCGCGCGGCGGGCTGATCTACGCGGTGGTGCGCGACGTCACCGACGCGCGCGAGCAGCAGGAGGCGCTTCGCCGCAGCGAGGATGCGCTGCGCCAGGCGCACAAGATGGAGGCGGTGGGCCAGCTCACCGGCGGCATCGCGCACGATTTCAACAATCTGCTCGCGGGCATCTCGGGCTCGCTCGAGATGATCCAGATGCGGTTGGCGCAGGGGCGCAGCGCGGATGTCGAGCGCTACCTTCAGGCGTCGCAGAACGCGACCAAGCGCGCCGCCTCGCTCACCCACCGGCTGCTCGCCTTCTCGCGCCGCCAGACGCTCAGCCCCGTAGTCACCGACGTCAATCGGCTGGTGATCGGGATGGAGGAGCTGGTGCAGCGCTCGGTCGGGCCGTCGGTCGAGGTCGAGAACGTCACCGCGGCGGGGCTGTGGAGCAGCTGCATCGACGCCAACCAGCTCGAGAACGCGCTGCTCAACCTGTGCATCAATGCGCGCGACGCGATGCCCGAAGGCGGCAAGCTGACGATCGAGACGGGCAATCGCTGGCTCGACGACCGCACCGCGCGCGAACGCGATCTGTTGCCCGGCCAATATATCTCGCTGTGCGTCAGCGACACCGGCACCGGCATGGCAAAGAGCGTGATCGATCGCGCCTTCGATCCCTTCTACACGACCAAGCCGATCGGCCAGGGCACCGGGCTCGGCCTGTCGATGGTCTACGGCTTCGCGCGCCAGTCCGGGGGGCAGGTGCGGATCTATTCCGAACTCGACCAGGGCACGATGGTGTGCATCTATCTGCCCCGCCATCTCGGCGAGGGCGCGCCGGAGGAGCCCGCCGAGACGCAGGGGGCGCTGGCGCCCGCGCGCGACGGCGAGACCGTGCTCGTCGTCGACGACGAGCCGACGGTGCGGATGCTCGTCGTCGATGCGCTGCACGAGCTCGGCTATGTCGCGATCGAGGCGGCGGACGGCGCGGGCGGGCTCAAGGTGCTGCGATCGGACGCACGGATCGATCTGCTGATCACCGACGTCGGCTTGCCCGCGGGGATGAACGGCCGCCAGCTCGCCGACGCCGCCCGAACCGTGCGCCCCGGCTTGAAGGTACTGTTCATCACCGGCTATGCCGAGAATGCGGTGCTCAGCCACGGCCATCTCGATCCCGGCATGCACGTGCTGACCAAGCCGTTCGCGATGGACATATTGGCGGACCGCATCCGCGGCCTGATCACCGCCTGAGAGGAGCGACGGATGGCCGGCATGGACGACATGATGATCGACACGCCCGAAGGCCCGATGCGCTGGGCCGACTGGAAGAAGAAGAACCCGGTCCAGCTCCCTTCGCGCCGCACCAAGGGCAAGGACCTGCCCAACAAGATCAAGCAGCGGACGGACGAGGCGTAAGCGTGGCGCCTTCTTCGTTCCCCGGCGAAAGCCGGGGCCCAGAGCTTCGGACGCGACGCTTGCAGCCCTGGGCCCCGGCTTTCGCCGGGGAACCGCGTGTGTGAACGTGGAGCGAGCCTGCCCGTCGACAACCGGCCCATGGGCGGGCAAGGCGCCGCGATGCCCAGCATCGTCGCCATCACCGATCCCGTCGACCCGCGCATCAACGCCTATCGCGACATCCGCGAGCGTGATCTGGTCGGCCGCGACGGGTTGTTCGTCGCGGAAGGGCGCGTCGTGCTCGCGATGCTGGTCGCCTCGCCGGCATTCCAGGCGCAGTCGCTGCTGATCGCGGAGAAGCGGCTGGATACGCTCGCCGATCTGATCGCACCACTGCCCGACGACGTGCCGGTCTATGCGGTCGCGCAGGCCGTGATGGACGGCATCGCGGGCTTCCCGCTCCACCGCGGCATCCTCGCGATCGGGCGGCGGATCGCGACGCCCGATGCCGATACGCTGCTCGGGCGGATCGAAGGCGATGGCGACGTGCTGCTGCTCTCGGGCATCGGCAACCACGACAATATGGGCGGCCTGTTCCGCAACGCCGCGGCGTTCGGCGTGCGCGCGATCCTGCTCGATTCGAATTGCTGCGATCCGCTCTACCGCAAGGCGATCCGCGTCTCGGTCGGCGCCGCGCTGCTGGTGCCGTTCGCCAAGCTGGCGCGCGACGAGGATCCGGTCGCGCTGCTCGACCGCCATGGCTTTTCGCCGATCGCGCTAAGCCCCTCGGGCGCGACGACGCTGGCGGACTATCGGCCACAGCGGCGCAACGCGGTGCTGCTGGGCTCGGAAGGACCGGGGCTCGATCCCGCGCTGCTCGCGCGCACGACCAGCGTGCGGATCGCGATGGCCCCCGGCTTCGACTCGCTTAACGTCGCGACGACGAGCGGGATCGTGCTGCATCATCTGGCGACGGGGCGCAGGTAGGCGCTCACCAACCCCATCCGTTCGTCCTGAGTAGGGACTGAGCGCAGTCGAAGGCCCGTATCGAAGGATGCACGCCACCAGGCCAACATCCTTCGATACGCCATTTCGACAGGCTCAATGGCTACTCAGGACGAACGGACTTTTTCCTAATCGGCATCGCCCCCCGCCTTCACCCGCTGCCGGAACCGGTGCAGCAGCGGCTCGGTATAGCCGTTGGGCTGCTCCAGCCCCTCGAACACGAGCGCGCGCGCCGCCTGGAAAGCGAGGCTGTCGGCCTCGCGCCCCGCCATCGGCGTGTACGCCGCGTCGCCCGCATTCTGCGCGTCGACCTTCGCCGCCATCCGCACCAGCGCGGCATCCACCTCGGCGGCGCTCGCGACGCCGTGCAGCATCCAGTTGGCCATGTGCTGCGAGGAGATGCGCAGCGTCGCGCGATCCTCCATCAGTCCGACGTCGTGGATGTCGGGCACCTTCGAGCAGCCGACGCCCTGATCGACCCAGCGCACGACATAGCCCAGGATGCCCTGCGCATTGTTGTCGAGTTCGGCGGCGATCTCGTCCGGCGACCAGTTCCTGCCCTCGGCGAGCGGCAGCGTCAGCAGCGCGCCCAGCGCCGGCACCGGCTCGTCCGCGATCGCTCGCTGGCGCTCGGCGACGTCGACCGTGTGATAGTGGAGCGCGTGCAGCGTCGCGGCGGTCGGCGAGGGCACCCACGCGGTGCTCGCGCCCGATTTGGGGTGACCGATCTTCTGCTCGAACATGTCCGCCATGCGATCGGGCGCGGCCCACATCCCCTTGCCGATCTGCGCCTTGCCCGCCATCCCGCAGGCGAGGCCGACGCCCACGTTGCGCGCCTCATAGGCGGCGATCCAGCTCGACGCCTTCATCTCGCCCTTGCGGATCATCGCGCCCGCCCGCATCGAGCTGTGCATCTCGTCGCCGGTGCGATCGAGGAAGCCGGTGTTGATGAACATGATCCGGCCCTTCACCGCCGCGATGCAGGCGGCGAGATTGGCCGAGGTGCGGCGCTCCTCGTCCATCACGCCGACCTTGATCGTGTGGCGCGGCATCGCCAGCAGATCCTCGATCGCGTCGAACAGCCGATCGGTGAAGCCCGCCTCCTCGGGCCCGTGCATCTTGGGCTTGACGATATAGACCGAGCCCGCGCGGCTGTTGGTGAACTTGCCCGCGCGATTGAGGTCGTGGAGCGCGATCGTCGCGGTGACGATGCCGTCGAGGATGCCCTCGGGCGCCTCGCTGCCATCGGGAAGCAGCACCGCGGGCGTCGTCATCAAATGGCCGACGTTGCGCACGAACAGCAGCGCGCGGCCGGGCAACGTGAACTCGGTGCCGTCGGAGCCCGTATAGGTGCGATCGGTCTCGAGCGTGCGCGAGACCGTCTCGCCGCCCTTCCTGAAGCTGGCGGTGAGATCGCCCTTCATCAGCCCGAGCCAATTGGCATAGGCCTCGACCTTGTCCTCGGCGTCGACCGCGGCGATCGAATCCTCGAGGTCGCAGATCGTCGTCAGCGCGGACTCGAGGATGACGTCGGCGATGCCCGCGGGATCGGTCCTGCCGATCGCGCTCGACGGATCCACCACCAGCTCGATGTGCAGCCCGTTATGGCGGAACAGCAGATGATCGCCCCAGCGCCCGACGAGTTGCGCGGGATCGGCGAGCGCGGGCTCGCCGCCCGCGAAATCGGCCCAGCTGCCGTCGGCGAGCGGCACCGCCTCGTCGAGAAACGCTTTCGCCCGCGCGACGACCTGCGCGCCGCGTGCGGTGTCGTAACCACCCCCCGGCGGCAGGCTGCCCAGCGCATCGGTGCCGTACAGCGCATCGTAGAGGCTGCCCCAGCGCGCATTGGCGGCGTTCAAGAGAAAGCGCGCGTTGAGGATCGGCACGACGAGCTGCGGCCCGGCGAGCGTCGCGACCTCGTCGTCGACGCGCTCGGTGGTCACCGCGAACGGCGCGGGCTCGGGGACGAGATAGCCGATCTCGCGCAGGAACGCCTCGTATTCGGCCGGATCGATCGGCTTGCCCCCGCGCGCCTCGTGCCACGCATCGATCTTGGCCTGCAGATCGTCGCGCTTGGCGAGCAGCACGACATTCTCGGGCGCGAAGCGCGCGAAGATGCCGGCGGCGCCCGCCCAGAAGGCTTGCGGCTCGATCCCGGTGCCCGGCAGCACGCGCTCGTCGATGAAGCGCGCGAGCGGCTCGGCGACGGCGAGGCCGGCCTTGTCGATACGCGGGACGTCGATGCGAGAAATGGCGGCGTGTTCGGTCATGACGGCTCCTCTTCGCGCCGTGCCTTAGGCGAGCCGCGGCGGCGTCGGTAGACCGAAAACGCGCGATCCGTGCCCGCGACGCGACCGGGCGCGCCCTTCCGCTACGGCCGCCGCGGGATTTGACGCCCGCAATTTGTTCGCGCATCGCCGCCGCGACGGTTCGGGGGATTGCATGCGGCACGATCATGTGGCGATCATCGGTGGCGGCTTCTCGGGCACGCTGCTCGCGGTCAACCTGCTGCGTCACGACGGCCCGCGCGCGACGCTGATCGAGCGCCGCCCGCATACCGCGCGCGGTGTCGCCTACGCCGCGGCGCATCCGGATCATCTGCTCAACGTGCGCGCCGACAATATGAGCGCGCTGCCCGACGATCCCGGCCATTTCGCGCGCTGGCTCGAGACGACGCATGACGGCCGGATCAAAGGCTTCGCGCCGCGGCTCGTCTATGGCGACTATCTCGACGCGCTGTTGGCGGAGACGGTGGCGCGCTCTGGCGGGCGGCTGCGCGTGGTGCAGGGCGATGCGATCGACGTCGATCCGCGCGCCGATGGCATGCACGTCGCGCTTGCGGACGGCGAGCGCATCGCCGCCGACCATGTCGTGCTCGCGCCGGGCAACCTGCCGCCGCACACGCCCCCGGGGATCGATCCCGCGCTCCTTCCGCCGGGCAGCTACGCCGCCGATCCGTGGAGCGCGGACATCGCCGCCGATCTGATGCCCGACGACGTCGTGCTGGTGCTCGGCACCGGGCTGACGATGGTCGACATCGCGCTGCTGCTCGATGCTCGAGGTTTTCAGGGGCGCATTGTCGCGCTGTCGCGGCGTGGGCTGCTGCCGCATGCGCACGCCGACGGTGTTCCCAAGACGCAGCGCCTCGAGCGGCCCGAGCCCACCGCGGTCGGGCTGCTCCAGGCGATGCGCGCGCGGGCGCGCGAGATCGAATGGCGCGCCGCGGTCGACGAGCTGCGCCCCTATACGCAGAGCATCTGGCGCGCGATGGCGCTGCCCGAGCAACGCCGCTTCCTCCGCCACCTGCGCGCTTGGTGGGACGTGCACCGCCACCGGCTGGCGCCGTCGGTGCGCGCGAAGATCGAGGCGATGCGCGAGAGCGGCCGGCTCGACGTCGGCGCCGCCAAGCTGATCGACGCGGTCGCCGACGGCGATCACGTCGTCGTCCGCTACCGCCCGCGCCACGGCGAGACGATCGAGACCCTGCGCGTCCGCCGCATCGTCAACGGCACCGGTCCGCAGGGCGACCTCACCGCGACGCGCGAGCCGCTGCTGTGTGCGCTCACCGGTCGCGGGCTGCTGCGTGCCGACCCCCTGCGCATCGGCATCGACGTCGACCAGGATTCGCAGACCATCGGCGCCGACGGCACCGCCTCGGACCGCCTGCTCGCGGTCGGCCCGATGACGCGCGGCGCCTTCTGGGAGATCGTTGCGGTCCCCGACATCCGCAAGCAGGCCTGGTCGGTCGCACGACGTCTGTCGAATGCGCAGTGGGTGGGGGGTGAAGGACTTTAGGAGCGAGATCGATCAGCCGTCGATACGGAAGCCCGACTCGGGATGGCAACCGTATCGCGCGCCTCGACCCACCCCCGACCCCTCCCTTTCAGGGAGGGGAGTGGAAAACCGTTCCCCGGCGAACGCCGGGGCCCAGGCCCCACGTATATATCGAGCATAGCACCCACCACGGACCACGGGCCTGGGCGCCGGCCTTCGCCGGGGAACGGTCGCGCTCTTCGGCTACGCCAATCCCTGCATCTTCGCGCGCCACGCCTCGGGCAACGCTGCGGGCCGCCGGCCGTCGCGTCCGACATAGACGTGGGTGAAATGCCCTTCGGCGGCGGCGTCTGCGGCGCCCGTCGCGAAGACGCCGAGGTGGTAGGTCACGCTCGATCCGCCCAGCCGCGCCAACGCCAGCCCGACCTCGACCGGCTGCGGGAACGCCAGCGGCGCGGCGTAGCGGCAGCCGGTCTCGACGACCAGGCCGATCGGATCGCCGCCCGCGATATCGAGCAGCCCGGCGCCGACCAGCCAGGCGTTCACCGCGGTATCGAACCAGCCATAATAGACCGTGTTGTTGACATGGCCGTA
>CAXTVK010000077.1:0-7465 GCA_964247655.1 uncultured Sphingomonadaceae bacterium
CTTCATGACGTAACTATACTGGACGGCCATGGGGTCGCTCGCTTGGTCGGAGGGAGGTTCGGAGTTCGCGTGCGATGTAGTCGGCGCCCACCGTCTTGGCAAATGCGAGAGCGCGCTTTAGCCTCGCCATATGACCGCTATGCTGCTCCTGATCGCGCAGACCGTCGCTGGCATTCACTTCGTCGAGGTGCCGGTGGTTCGCCGCTCGCATCCGGCATCGGGCGGCCGATGGGAAGAAAAGGTTACCGCGATACGGTCGACCGATCCTGCCGACACCGCATTCAATCGCGTGATGCACGATCTCGCACTCGAGACCGCGCGGGCCTCTTTTGGCGATGATGGAGGGAAGCCGGTGAGGGAAACGAGCGCGGACGCGCTCGAAACGGATGAAGGCTTGATCGCGGCATCGCCCGACCTCATTTCCGTATCGATTGGCGCATCGGCGATGTGGCAGGGTGGCGCACATCCTCAGCCGCAGGGCGGCCGGCAATATATCTGGTCACGGCGGCTAAAGCGTCAGTTGCATCAGGACGACGTGCTGGCGGTTTCACCCGACCTGGCTCTCCGTCTGCTCGCGTTCAAGCTATTTGATAATCAAGACGGCCTTGATGGCCTCGACGCCGCGAAGGGTCTGCCGCTTGATTGGGACGACGCCACGATTGGCCCAGACGGTATCACTTGGTCGTTAGGCCGTATGAACTCGGTAGCTATCTGTCGGGAGGCAGCGCGACGATCGGTTGGGCGGACCTGAAGCCCTATCTTCGCAGTCCGCTGTCCTTTGCGATCGAAAAGATACGCGCGGCGCCCTCGCCCTGATCCGCTCGCACTGAACAAAGTCGAGTGCGTATTATCCCGCGCCACGTTTGCAGCACGTCCTTCGACTTCGCTCAGGACGAACGGTGGCAAGAGGTGCATGAGATCACCTCACACCATCGAGGCGACAAGTTCCTTGATCGGCACGAACGCGAAGCCGACCGCACTGTCGGCGACGCCGTAGGGCATGAACAGCAGATCGCCGTGGCGGAGCGCGCCGCAGGTGTAGACGACGTTGGGCACATAGCCCTCGCGGTCTTCGGCGGCGGCCGAGATCAGCGGCACCGGGGTGCGCGCAAGCACCTTCTCGGGATTGTCCTTGTCGAGCAGCACCGCGCCGACCGAATATTTGCGCATCGCACCGACGCCGTGGGTGAGCAGCAGCCAACCCTCGTCGAGTTCGATCGGAGAGCCGCAATTGCCGATCTGCACCATTTCCCACGGATAGCGCGGCGTCAGCAGCAGTTCGCCCTCGGCCCACTGCGTGAGCGACTTGGAGCGGATCAGATAGAGGTTCTCGCCGTCCTGCCGCCCGGCCATGACATAGTCGCCGCCGACCTTGCGCGGGAACAGCGCCATGCCCTTGTTGCGCGCCGCGGGCCCCGACATCGGCGCCAGCTCGAACGTCCGGAAATCGTCGGTTCGGATCAGCTCGGAGCGGATCGATTCGCCGTTATAGGCAGTATAGGTGCCGAGCCACTCGATCCGGCCGTCGTCGTGCGTGAACTCGACGAGGCGGAGATCCTCGAGCCCCTTCGACTGCGCCGCGGTCATCGGGAAGATGACGGTGCCGCTCAGCGTCGAGTCGCGATTGCGACGGACCTCGATCGAGCCGTTCTCCAATTCCCTGGCGCCGTCCACCGCGGTGGCGAAGGGCGGCTCGGGCGCGAGTTCGAAGCGCGCGCCGGGCGAGAGGATGCCCTCCCTGAACGCGATGCTGCTGATATGCCCCTCGCCCACCGTGCGCAGCGACATCACGATCCGCGCCGAGCCTTCCGACAGCCCCGACTGATCGGGATGGCGGACGATCGAGGGGTTCATGATCGCGGCGGCGGCATAGCTGTATTCGTGGCAGAAAAACGCGCCGATAAGCTGCTGCTTGACGTCGGGAATAGTGGCGTCGTCGAGCTTGAGGCCGCTCGATATCTCGGCGTAGCGCGTCTTGAACACGCTGCGCGTCTGCCAGTGGCGCGCCTCGAAATCCTTGAGCACCGCGGTCAGCTCGAGCGCGGCGGCGTCGTCGCCCATTTCGAGCACGCCCTCGACGATGCGCCGCGGGCGGCTCTTCTCGCCATTCTTGGATTCGATCGGGATATGAAACGGTCGCACGACGACGCGCGACGCGTCCGCCTGCAGCCGCAACGGCCAATGCATCACGAGATCGAGCAAGCTGCCTCCCACCCCGGCAAGTCGTCTCCCCAATCAGGAGGCGACCGAGCCAGCTTTCAATAAGGACCCGTTCCGACCGGCCTTTTCAGCCATTTCGATCATAGCGCAACAGGCAAATTGGAATGCGAGCACCGATTCCGCGCCCTGATTGAGATTGACGCGGTCGCTCATTAATCCGTCGAAGCATCCGCCGTCGGTCGGCGAGCCGAGCGGGAGCCCGAGATCGTTGCCGCCGACATACCAGGCATAGGCGCGGTGCGCGGTCTCGGTCCAGCGCGCGTCGCCGGTGAGATCGTGCGCGACGCGCGCGGCATCGATCGTCGCCCAGCCCTCGACGGGCTGCTGGTCGAACGGCAGCGGCTGCGCGTTGACGCGGCCGAAGCTGTCGGTGCCGACGGCGCGGAACTGGCCGTCGGCGTTGGTCTGGATCGTATCGAGCCACGCCATCGTCGCGAGGCCGTCGGCGGCGAGCGAGGCGTCGCCCAGCCGCCTGCCCGCGCGCATCATCGCCTCGGGCATGCGCGCATTGTCGTAGGCAAGCACCTCCTCGTACCAGTCCCAGCCCGGTCGCCGCGCCTCGCCGAGCTGGACCTGCAGGCGGCGCGACTGATCGCGCAGCATCGTCATCGCCATCTTGTGACCGGGATGCGCCTCGAGCATCGCGTCGGCGGCGAGGATGCAGAACGCCCAGGTCCGCGGGCTCGCCAGTTCGCGGGCGTGTGGCGCGACCTGGTCGAACAGATGCGACGCCCACAGCCGCAGCTCGTGCGAGCGCGCGTGCGCGGCGGTGTCGCCGAGCGACCACAAGGTGCGGCCGAAGCTGTCCTCCGATCCGGTCTCCTCGAGCCAGCCGCGATCGAACGCCATGAAGTTGCGGAAGCGCCCCTTGTCGCCGTTCCAGGCGTGCTGGACGAACGCGGCGTAGATCGTCGCGAGTTCGTCGGCGCGCGCGGCGTCCGCCTTGGGCTGGCGGTGCATCAACATCAGCGCGCGGCAATTGTCGTCGACGCAGTAGCCGTGCAGCCGATCGGGCACCGAGAAGATCGAATGCTGGATGATCCCGCAGCCGTCGCTCAATCGCTCGATCCCGCCGAGATTGGGGCGGACCGGATCGAGCCGGCGTCCGCCGCCGCGAAACAGCCGCGCGGGCTGCGTGCGCACCGCCTCCTCGAAGATCGCGACATAGGCGCGAGCGAGTGCGGGCCACGTCATCGTCCGACCGATCGTCCAGGCCTTGCGGCTCATCTCGTCGAGCATCTCGCGCCGGTCGAGCAGTTCGCAGATGTTCGTGGCGAAGGCGGTGCTGTCGCCGAACGGCACGACGATGCCGACGCCGTCCGCGAGCAGCTCGACTGCGTGCCAATAGGGCGTCGAGACCACCGGCTTGCCCATCGCCACCGCATAGCTGAGCGTGCCCGAAGTGATCTGCGCCTCGTTGAGATAGGGCGTCACGTAGATGTCGGTCGCCGCGATATGGTCAATCAGCTCTTCCTTCTCCACGAAGCCGTCGATGAAGCGGACCTTGTGGCTGACGCCCAGCTCCTCGGCGAGCGCCATCAACCCCTCGCGATACGCCTCGCCCTCGTGCGCGACGAGATGCGGGTGCGTCGCGCCG
Source organism: uncultured Sphingomonadaceae bacterium (assembly GCA_964247655.1). Classification (GTDB taxonomy): domain Bacteria; phylum Pseudomonadota; class Alphaproteobacteria; order Sphingomonadales; family Sphingomonadaceae; genus Solisphingomonas. The sequence goes on from CAXTVK010000077.1 coordinate 3,818, forward strand.
AGGACGACGTAGAGCGCATCGGGATGCCGCGCGACGATCGCGGGCATCGCGCGGATCATCGTGTCGATGCCCTTGTTGGGCGACAACAGGCCGAAGGTGAGCAGCACGCGGTGCCCGGCGAAACCGAAGCGCGCCTTGTAGCTGTCGGCCGGCACCGGCGCGCGATCGGGCGCACCGTGCGGCACCACCGCGATCCGGTCGTCGGCGACGCCGTGGACCTCGCGCAGGATGCGGCGGCCCTTCTCGGCCATCACGATCAGCTTCGACGAGCGCCGCACCAGCGCCTCGATCACCGCGCGCTGCTCGGGCGTCGGCTGTTCGAGCACGGTGTGCAGCGAGACCACGACGGGTGCGGTGACGCGGTCGAGCAGCTTGAGCAGGTGGACGCCCGCCGCGCCGCCGAAGATGCCATATTCGTGCTGGACGCAGACGATGTCCGCACCGCTGGCGTTGATCCGCTGCGCGGCACGCGCGTAGTCGGCGAGCTCGTCCTGGTCGATCGAGCAGGCGACTTCGGGAGGATAATCGTAGCGCGCGCCCCGGTCGTTCATCGCATAGACGTCGACCGCCAATTCGGGAAACGCCGCGATCAGGCCCTTTCTGACGTCCTGCGTGAATGTTGCGATGCCGCAGAGACGTGGCGGGCTGTTCCCGATCAGCGCGATCCGGCTCAATCTCGTCGCGGCGGATGTTGCCATGGTGCGTTCCTAAAAGAGGCGCGCGGCGAGGCCGTCACAGCAACCATCGGCGGACGCAGAAGCTCGATACCCTATCAATGCGCCGTGCCGTATAAGGTTGCGAGGCGCATACTGCAGGCGCGAAGATATGCGCCCACCCGAACAAGTCCAGTCAAATTTGCCGTTGACCCGTGCCCAAGGTGCGCTATGCCGTCGTTCCGGGGACGGTTTTCCGATCCCGCGAATTAATTTGTCTAGAAGACTTCTAGGAGCGCCCGAATGAAGAAGCTTGCTTTCGTCCTCGCCGCCGCCGGCCTCATGTCCGTCGCAGCCTGCCACAAGACGGACCAGGCTGCCGCCGTCGACAACGCCGGCGACAACGCCGCCGCGTCGCTCGACAACCAGGGCGACATGCTCTCGGCCGCTGCCGACAACGCCTCGAACACCGCGACCGCCAACGCGCTCGACAACGCGTCGGACGCCGCGCACAACTCGGCCGACGCCGTCAAGGACGACGCGTCGAACAAGGCCGACGCGATCGACAACGCAGCCAAGAAGTAAGCCGCTCCGCTCGGCGGCCCAGCGCCGCCGACGGATCGAACAGGACGGGCGCCTCCCTTGCGGAGGCGCCCGTTTTGCTGTGTGCGCTCGGTGCGGCCGATCGGCGAAGCTGTACTCGTCCGTCCGGTCGTCGAGAGGTGGTGACGAGCCGAGCGGCGATCGCGCGGGGACATTGAAAAACCCCCGGAAAGCCTCGGCCTTCCGGGGGTTGATCTGGTGGGCGTGGCAAGGATTGAACTTGCGACCCCTGCGATGTCAACACAGTGCTCTACCACTGAGCTACACGCCCGTGGGGGGTGCGTCTAACCATGCGGGCCCGCCGTGGCAAGCCGCAAAACAGGCTTTTTTCAGGGCTCGCCGGCCATCGAGCCGACGCCGAATATCCGATCGACCTCGAGCACCAGATCGCGCAGGTGGAAGGGCTTCGACAGCACCTTCGCGTTGGGGTGCGTGATGCCGCCCTTGAGCGCGACCGCGGCGAAGCCGGTGATGAACATCACGCGCATGTCGGGCGCGATCTTGGCGGCGCGTTGCGCGAGCTCGATGCCGTCCATCTCGGGCATGACGATGTCGGTGAGCAGCAGATCGAACCGCTCGGCTTCGAGCAGCGGCAGCGCGGCGGTGCCGCAATCGACCGACGCCACCGAATAGCCGACGCGTTCCAGCGCGCGCGCGAGATATTCGCGCATCGAGGTATCGTCTTCGGCCAGCAGGATCCTGATCATCGTGTCTCGAACTTCCCCGCTGGTGTGCCGCGCGCGATGGAGATCGCTCGTCGCCGCCGAACCCTTGAGATTCGGCAAGCGCCCGGCACCCATTGCCCGGCGCGCTCCGAATGCTTAGCAGAATAGCATGGCGGAGAAGCTGCTGGAACCGGTCGCCTATTCCAGGTTGGGACAGGTCGGCGCACGAACGCCGCTGGTGATCGCGGTGCCGCATGCCGGGCGCCATTATCCGCGCGCGCTGCTCGCCGCCGCACGACTGCCGCTGGCGGCGCTGGAGACGATCGAGGACCGCCATGCCGACCTGCTCGTGACGCAGACGGTGCAGGCCGGCGCGGTGGCGATCGTGGCGCGGATGGCGCGCGCCTTCGTCGATCTCAATCGCGACGAGCGCGAGATCGATCCCGCTATCCTCGCCGAGGCGCCGCCGCCCGGCACGCTGTTGAACTCCGCCAAGGTGAGCGGCGGGCTCGGCGTCGTGCCGAGCCGGATCGCGGCGGGGGGCGCGGTGTGGCAGCGTCCCTTCGCCGCCGAGGCGATCGAGGCGCGGATGGTGCTGGTCCACCGCCCCTATCATGCCGCGGTCGCAGCCGCGCTCGATGAGGCGCTGGCGGTGCACGGAGTCGCGATCCTGCTCGATTGCCATTCGATGCCATCGATCGCCGGACCGGGGCCGCGACCGCAGGTGGTGATCGGCGACCGCCACGGCCGCAGCGCCGCGCCGCATCTGGTCGACGCCGCTTCGTGCGCGGCCCGCCGCATGGGGCTGACCGTGGCGCGCAACGCGCCCTATGCGGGCGGCCACACGCTCGATCGCCACGGCCGGCCCAGGGCGGGCGTCCACGCGATGCAGATCGAGATCGACCGCGCGCTCTATCTCGACGCCGCGCACCGCGCTCCGGGGCCGGAACTCGCCATGGCGCAGCGACTGCTCGCCGCGATCGGTTCGGCGCTGATCGACGCCGCACAGGCGCCGGCGATCGCGGCGGAGTGACGGCGGGGCAATAGGGACTCGCTTCTGTCCGAATGTGCCGATCGGTTGGCGAAGAGGGAGCGGTTACGCACTCCCCTCCCTGAAAGGGAGGGGCTGGGGGTGGGTTCGCCCGAGGCGGAGCGCTACAGCCGCTAAGATCACTTCGGCAACGCCATCGGGATTTTCGCGAACCTCGCTGTTCCAGAAGCGCATCACCTGCCAGCCCAACTCTTCCAGAAACTTGGTTCGCTCCTCATCGTAACTGGTGGCGTCGAGATGCTGCGAGCCGTTGATCTCGACGGCCAGACTAGCCGGTCGACTGGCAAAATCGAGCATATAGCGGCCAACCGGCAATTGCCGGGTGAACCGCGGTCGAGTGTGCCGTAAGCGCGTCCATAGCAGCCGTTCCTCGGCTGTCGCATGATTGCGAAGCGAGCGTGCGTTGCTCGTTAGGGTCGAAGGTACACGCGGCATTACGATATGCTGCCCTCGCCCGATACGGAGAACAACCCACCCCCGACCCCTCCCTTTCAGGGAGGGGAGAATATGTCCGCTATTGCGGCGAAGCCAGGCGTCTCGACGCAGAGCATAGATCGCTGACCGTCGACGCAACAACCAAATCTCCTCCGCCCCAACGGCTCGTCACGCGCAGCCCGATCAAAAAAAACCGCCCCGTGCGTGAGCACGGAGCGGCCAAGGTTCAGGGAGGGACGAG
>CAXTVK010000077.1:7565-13446 GCA_964247655.1 uncultured Sphingomonadaceae bacterium
AAAAAAACCGCCCCGTGCGTGAGCACGGAGCGGCCAAGGTTCAGGGAGGGACGAGCCAAAGGCTCGTCAGGCGCGACCACGAAGGGGGGGACGTGACCGCGCCAACCCAAGATAGAATGACCGGGGCCGATTTCAAGCGAATTGATGCGCGGGAAGCACGGTCGCGAAAAATATTTGCGGTGTGCGATTATCGGCTTGATGAATCTGTCCGGATCGGAACGCGCACCGCTCCTGCGGTATCGACTCGCCCGGTCGAAATGTCGGCGTAGTTGCGACGCGGGCGGAACGCGTTCCCCGGCGAACGCCGGGGCCCAGAGCTACGGGCGCATCGCCTGAAACCCTGGGCCCCGGCTTTCGCCGGGGAACGGATGGTCCTCCTTTCGGCTGCTGTCAGTTCAGCGACAGCCCTTCCGCTGCCGGCATCTTGCCCTGAACGACCTGGCGCCCGAACACGTCGGTCATGCGCTGCAGCGAGAAGAGGTGCGCGTAGATCAGCGGGAGCAGCCCGCTCTGGATCCATTTGCGCGCGACGTCGCCGCGCAAGTTCTTGAGCGCGTCTTCCGAGACGATCTGGAAGCCGCGGTATATGAACGGCTGCGGCGCGCCGTCGGGCTGCGCGCTGAACTCGCCGTCGGTGAGCAGCTTCTGCTCGGCGATATCGCGGAAGAACGCGGCGGTGACGCCGGTCGCCTGCTCCATCTGCTCGCAGAAGCCGAGGATCTGCTTGATACGCTCGCTCGGCGCTCCGTTTTCGAACAAGGGCTCGCCGTCCTCGTAGGCGCCGATCACCTCCGACGTCGGATCGACGCAGAGCGACAGCTCGTCGGTATCCGGGCGGAGCTTGGCAAGCAGGAAGGGATAGCGGCGCACATAGGCCGGGACGTAGTAATCGTCGGGGAACATACCCTCGTCGTTGACGAAGGTGTTGATCCCCTCGTTGAGCCCCATCAGCGCGAGCGGCACCGGATCGGGGCCGATCGAGAAGACAATCGGGTAGAAGCGGCTGGCCTGGATGAACTCCTCGGCGAGTAGCGGCACCGCGTGGACGCTCTGCATGAACTTCGCGCCCCTGATCTCGCGCATCCGCCAGTCGCCATGGACCTGGCTCGAGATCGGCGTGAGGTCGTTGTACAATAGCGGCAGGCCCTGCTGGGGTGCGCTCGCCATGATCACTCTCCTGAAAGCTGTCGGTGGTCCGGAGCCCCCGCCCCGTCCGAATAGGGTTGCCGTCTATGGCCGGTCGCGCGCTTCCGCAAGCGGGAGAAGCGCGCCGGGGTTCATGATCCCCGCCGGATCCAGCGCGGCCTTGATCGCGCGCATCGCCGCCAGCTTCGCCGGATCGACCAGTTCGAGGAAATCGGCGCGCTTGAACCGGCCGATGCCGTGCTCGGCGGACATAGACCCTCCGGCCTCGGTGACGAGCCCGTGGACGAAGCGCGAGACCTGCGCGGCGGTGGCGGCGAACCACGCCTTGCCATCCGCGCCGGCGGGCGCGCGGACGTTGAAATGGACGTTGCCGTCGCCGAGATGCCCGAAGGCGATCGGGCGTGCGCCGGGGAAGCGCGCGGTGACGGCGGCGCTCGCCGACGCCATGAAGCCGGGCATGTCGGCGACGGCGACGGCGATGTCGTGCTTGGCCGCCATGCCATCGCGCGCCTCGGCCTCGGACAGGCTCTCGCGCAGTTTCCACAGCGCGTCGGCCTGCGCCTCGCTGCGCGCGACCACGGCGTCGCCGGCGAGGCCCCGCTCGATCGCATTGCCGAGCACCGCCTCGAGCCGCGCCGCGACCGGTTCGGAGCGGGGCGGAGCGACCGCCTCGACGAGCACGTTCCAGGCGGTGGAGTCGGCCAGCGGCGCGCGCGTGCCCGGAATATGGCGCAGCACCAGCGCCAGCGCCTCGGCGGGCACCAGCTCGAACGATTCGACCGCCTCGCCCAGCCGATCCTCGAGCAGGCGTAGGAGCGTCAGCGCATCCTCGGCCGAGCGCAGCCCGACCCAGCCGACCGCGCGCTCGCCGATCGCGGGCACCAGCCGCAGCGTCGCCGCGGTGATCAGCCCGAGTGTGCCCTCGCCGCCGATCAGCAGCTGTTTCAGATCGTAACCGCGATTGTCCTTGCGCAGCGGGGCCAGGCCGCGGAGCAGCGATCCATCGGGCATTACCGCCTCCAACCCCAGCACCAGCGACCGCATCGGGCCGAAGCGCAGCACCTGCGTGCCGCCCGCATTGGTCGAGACCAGTCCGCCGACGGTGGCATTGCCCTTCGCCGCGAGCGTCAGCGGGAAGCGACGGCCCTCGGCCTCGACCGCCGCGTGGAGATCGGCGAGCACCACGCCCGCTTCGGCGACGACGGCGTTGTCGGCCGCCGAGACGCTGCGGATCGTCCGCATCCGGCGCATCGAGACGAGAAGCGCGCGCGCTTCGCCGTCCGCGCCGATGCCTGCCGGGGTCGCGCCTGCGACCATCGAGCTGTTGCCGCCCTGCGGCACGATCGCGACGCCCGCCGCCGCCGCCGCCGCGACAACGAACGCGGCCTGCTCGGCGTCCGCCGGCGAGACGAGCGCCGCTGCGCTGCCTGTCAGCCGGCGGCGCCAGTCGGTAAGCCATGGCGCGAGATCGGCGGGGTCGGTGGAGAAGCCCGCGGGGCCGAGCCGCGCGGCCAGTCGCGCGAGCAGATCGGGCGAGGGTCTGGGGTAGATCATCCGCCCCTCCCTACCCGCTCGTCGCCGTGCGGGACAGTCTACGGAAATCGCGCAATTCATCGCTCGTTCAAGCGCAGTCGTCTGCGTAGGTGGCTCTATGCTCGCCCGTAACTCCCTTCCGCCGGCGATGGCGCTCGCGCTGTTCGCGCTGCTTCCGGCCGCCTCGGCGCCGGCGGAGCGCGTGACCGTCGCGCAGCTGAAGATCACGCGGTCGTTCGTGATCCGCATCCCCGGCTGGCGGCGCACGCCCGCCGCCAATCCCGCCGCGGCCCCGCCCGGCACGCAGTTCAAGGAGCATAAGGGCCCGCGCTGCATCGATGCCGCGACGATCGGCGGCGCCGCGATCAGCACGCCGGACAGCGTCGACTTCACGCTCAAGGGCGGGCAGCGCGTCCGCGCCAAGCTCGAGGACGAATGCCCCGCGCTCGATTATTATTCGGGCTTCTACGTCGTGCCGCCGCCCGACGGGAAGATCTGCGCGGACCGCGATTCGATCCACACGCGCTCGGGCGCCGAATGCGGGATCGACAAGTTCCGCGCGCTCACCCCCATCGCGCTGCCCCCCAGGACCCCCTAGAAACCGCGCCGGCCTTGACATTGACGGCCCTTCCTCACAGGGCAGCGGGCGTTGCTGCCGGCGGTTCGCGGGCGGCCCTTTTCCGGATGTGTGCATGAGCTTCGCCGATCTCGGCCTCTCCGACGAACTGCTCCGCGCCATCACCGACGCCGGCTATACCGAGCCGACCGCGGTACAGGCCGCCGCGATCACCCCCGTGCTGATGAACCGCGACCTGATCGCGATCGCGCAGACCGGCACCGGCAAGACCGCGAGCTTCGTGCTGCCGATGATCGACATCCTGGCGCACGGCCGTTCGCGCGCGCGGATGCCGCGCTCGCTGATCCTCGAGCCGACGCGCGAGCTGGCCGCTCAGGTCGCCGAGAATTTCGAGAAATACGGCAAATATCACAAGCTCACCATGGCGCTGCTGATCGGCGGCGTGAACATGGGCGAGCAGGTCGCCGCGCTCGAAAAGGGCGTCGACGTGCTGATCGCGACGCCGGGACGGCTGATGGATCTGTTCGGCCGCGGCAAGATCCTGCTCACCGGCTGCTCGCTGCTGGTGATCGACGAGGCGGACCGGATGCTCGACATGGGGTTCATCCCCGACATCGAGGAAATCTGCACCAAGCTGCCGGCGACCCGGCAGACCTTGCTGTTCTCGGCGACGATGCCGCCGCCGATCAAGAAGCTCGCCGATCGCTTCCTGACCAACCCCAAGCAGATCGAGGTCGAGCGCACGGGCTCGACCAGCCTGCTGATCGAGCAGGCGCTGGTCGCGACCACCTCGCGCGGCAAGCGCGCCACCTTGCGCGATCTGCTCAAGGCGGACGACGTACGCACCGTGATCATCTTCGCCAACCGCAAGACGACGGTGCGCGACCTCGCGCAGTCGCTGCAGAAGGACGGGCTTCGCGCCGGCGAAATCCACGGCGACATGGATCAATCCTCGCGCATCCGCGAGCTCGAGCGGTTCAAGGCGGGCGACATCAACATCCTCGTCGCCTCCGACGTCGCGGCGCGCGGGCTCGACATCAAGGGCGTCTCCCACGTCATCAACTACGATGCGCCGTGGCATCCCGACGATTACGTCCACCGCATCGGCCGCACCGGCCGCGCGGGCGCGACGGGCAAGGCGTTCACGCTCTTCACCGAGGAAGATGCCGAGAACATCGCCAATATCGAGAAGCTCACCAAGCAGGCGATCCCGCGCGTCGGCGCGGTCAAGGCCGTCGCGACGGCCGAGCCGGCGGCCGCTCCGGCCGAACAGGTCGAGACGCCTGCCGCAGCAGCCGACGAACCCGTCGCGGAGGCGCGCGGGCCTCGTCGTCGCGGTGGCGAGCGGTCGCGGCCCGAGCGTGCCAAGCCCGATCGCACCGCCGCGCCTCGCGATCGCCGCGATGCGCCGGTCTCGCGTCCGGCGCCCGTCGCTGCTGCCGCCGTCGCACCGACGGAAGCCGCCGAACCGATCGCCGCCGATGCCGACGCCGCCTGGAACGGCCCCGTCCCCGCCTTCCTCGCCGCGCGGATCGCCGAATAAGTTCGCGCTTTTTTTACTGATCGGCATTAGTAAAAGCCGGTGACGTTACACCTGCCGGGGGGCGGGCGGCGTCCCCGGGGTGGACATGGCGTGAACGATACGGGCGTGAACGATACGGGCGTGAGCGATACGGGCGGCACCTTCGATCGCATCCACGCGCTGCTCGCCGAAGGCGGCATCGCGCCGACGCCGTCCAACTACGAATTCCTCTACCGCTACGTCACCGGCGCGGACCCGCAGCTCGTCGCCGCGTTCGACGCCGCCAAGGCCGCGGGCCCGATCGGCGACCGCACGCTCGGCACGATCCGCCGCGAACTCTACGGCACCGGGCGCATCGGCGTCGGCCGCGTGCTCGAGGATACCGAGGCGCAGCTCGCGCGGATGAACGACTATATCGAGCGCCAGGATGCCGGCGCGCGCGACTATCAGACCAGGCTGGGCGCAAGCCGCTCCGATCTCGACGCCACCGCGACGCTCGACCGCCAGCGCGCGATGCTCGCCGAGATGATCGAGGCGACCAACGCGATGCTCGCCACCACCGAGCAGTTGCAGACCGAGCTCGCCGCCTCGTCGCGCGAGATCGACGTGCTCAAGACCGATCTCGAGATCGCGCGAGTCGATGCGCGCTCGGACGCGCTCACCGGCCTCTCCAACCGCAAGGCCTGCTGCGACTATCTCGACGCGCAGATCGAGCGCGCCGAGACCGAGAGGCGCCCGCTCGCGCTGATCTTCCTCGACATCGATCATTTCAAGAAGTTCAACGACAATTACGGCCACCGCATCGGCGACGAGGTGCTGCGGCTGGTCAGCGCGAGCCTCGAAAGCTTCTTCCACGGCCGCGGCTTCGTCGCGCGCTGGGGCGGCGAGGAGTTCGTCATCGTCATGCCGATGCACGAGGCGCAGGAAGCCGCCGACTTCGCCGAGCGCTTCCGCCAGCACATCGGCACGCGCACCGTCCGCACCCGCCAGACCGGCCGCGAGATCGGCCGCGTGACGCTGTCGCTGGGCGTCTCGGGGCTGATCGCGGGCGACACCGCGCAACACCTCATCGACCGCGCCGACGCCGCGCTCTACGACGCCAA
>CAXTVK010000078.1:0-12843 GCA_964247655.1 uncultured Sphingomonadaceae bacterium
GCGTCTCGGTGATCGGGCTCGGGCTGATCGGCTCGTCGATCGTGCGCGCGGTGCGTGAGTATATGCCCACGGTCGCGCTGTCGGGGCACGACGCCGATCCGGACGTCCGCGCGCGCGTCGCCGAGCTCGGGCTGGTCGACGATCTGGCGGACAGCGCGGGGGCGGCGGTCACCGATGCCGATCTCGTCATCCTCTGCGTGCCCCCCGGCGCGATCGGTGCGGTCGCGCGCGAGATCGCCGACGACGTGCCCGCCGACGCGGTGGTGTCGGACGTCGGCTCCTCGAAAATGACGGTACTCGCGGAACTGCTCGACGCGCTGCCCGGACGCCACATCGTCCCCGCGCATCCGGTCGCGGGCACCGAGCATAGCGGCCCGGACGCAGGCTTCGCAAGCCTGTTCCAAGGCCGCTGGTGCATCGTGACGCCACCCGAGGGCGCCGATCCCACCGCGATCGAGCGTGTGAAGGAATTCTGGCGACGGCTCGGCTCGGACATCGAGACGATGGACGCCGCGCATCACGACCGCGTGCTCGCGATCACCAGCCATCTGCCGCACCTGATCGCCTACACGATCGTCGGCACCGCTTCCGACATGGAGGAGGTTACCGCGTCCGAGGTGATCAAATTTTCGGCGGGAGGCTTCCGCGACTTCACACGCATCGCCGCCTCCGATCCGACGATGTGGCGCGACGTGTTCCTGTCGAACAAGGACGCGGTGCTCGAGATGCTGCAGCGCTTCACCGAGGACCTGACGATGCTCCAGCGCGCGATCCGCTGGGGCGACGGCGAGCAACTGTTCGACCTGTTCACGCGCACCCGTGCGGTGCGGCGCTCGATCCTCGAGCAGGGGCAGGACGATCCGGCACCCGATTTCGGGCGGAAGCATTGACGACTCGTACGACCTTCCAACACCGTTCGTCCTGAGTAGGGACCGAGCGAAGTCGAGGGCACGTATCGAAGGACTGGGCAGGCGCCAAGCCAGCATCCTTCGATACGCCATTTCGACAAGCTCAATGGCTACTCAGGACGAACGGGTGAAGATGGCCCGTTCAGCGCATTGATCGCCGCATGCACTTCCGCCTCGACCGCCTTGCGCGGCAGGCCCGCCGCGATCGGCGTACCGAAGCGCAGGCGGATGACGCCGGGCTGCTTGCGGATGCCTTTGGGCCAGTGGACCCCGGCGTCGGTCGCGACGGGCACCACCGTCAGTCCGAGCCGCCCATAAAGACCCGCGAACCCCGCCTGCAGCCTGGGCGCCTGCCCGTGCGGTACACGCGTGCCCTCGGGGAAGATCAGCACCGCGCGGCGCTGCGCCTTGGCCTCGTCGGCGGCTTGCAGCATCGCGCGGAGTGCTGCGGCATTGGCGGTGCGATCGACCGGGATGACGCCGTGGCGCCGCGTCAGCCGGCCGAACACGGGCACGTCGGCGATCTCGCGCTTGAGCACGATCACCGGATCGTCGAGCAGCGCCATCAGCACCAGCGTCTCATAGGCCGATTCATGCTTGGCGGCGACCAGCACCGGTCCGCGCGGCACCTCGCCCTCGATCTGCAGCCGTATGCCGAGAACGTGGTCGGCCAGCCATTCGAGCGTCGCCGCCCAACGCCGGGCATAATGCGAAAAGCCGCGCCGGCTGACCAATGCGACCGGAATGCCCGCGAGCACCATGCCGATCGTGACGAGATAGGCGAGCATCAGGAACAGCAGCGAACGGGTCAGCGCCATGCGGGCCCTCAATAGCCGAAGGGAGCCGCGAACCGGCGCAGCACATATTTGTGATATTCGGTGAACAGCGTCAGCAGGCTGGGCTGGCTGCGCACCGCATCGGGGACGATCAGGATCGGATCGCGGCCGAGCACGCGCGCGAGATCGGCGTGGGCGCGCGGCATGTGCCAGTCGGTGGTGATCAGCCGGACGCTGGCATAATGGTGCGCGCGCAACCACGCGGCGGTCTCGATCGCGTTGGAGCGCGTGTCGACCGATTCCTGCCCGAGATCGACGCAGCAATCGAACAGCGCAGGCGGGCGATGCGTGCGCGCGGCGAGCTCGCTCTTGCGGACGCTGCGATCGGTGCCCGACAGGAACAGGCGTCGCGCCCTGTGCCGGCTCAGCAAATCGAGCCCGCGGTCGAGCCGGCCGGGGCCGCCGGTCAGCACCACGATCGAATCGGTGACGCGGTCGTCTGCCGGGCGCGGCAGAGTCAGTGCGAACAGCGCGAAGCCGAGCGCCCAGAGCAGCACGAGGAAGCCTATGACCCGTGTCATAGCGTTCTCGCCAATGCGCGCTGGACGGTGAGCCGCGCCACGGCCAACGCCAGCAACCCGGCGAGCAGCGGCAGGGCGAGCAGCGCGACCCAGGCGGTCCACGGCAGCGCGATCGAGCCGACCAGCCCCGATCCGATCTCGCCCAGCCGCCGCCCAATGCCGAGGATCACGATGATTGCCCCGATCAGCCCGACGATCGCGCCGAACAGCGCGTCGAGCGCAAGCCGGCGCTGGAAGAGGCGGGCGACCTGCACGTCGGTCGATCCCATCATGTGCATCACGTCGATCGTCTGGCGGTGCGTGTTGAGCGCCGAACGCGCGGCGAGCACCACCGCCGCCGCCGTCGCGCCGACCATCATCGCGACGATCCCGCCCGCGAGCAGCCCGAGCGAGCGGATCAGCCCGACCAAAGGCGCGAGCCAGCTGGCATGATCGTCGATACGCGCATGCGGTGCCGCGGCGGTCAGCGCGGCGTGGATGCGATCGAGCCGCGCGCGACCCGCATCGGTCAGGTCGACGTCGATCATCGCGGGCAGCGGCAGGTCGCGGTCGAGCCCGGCATCGCCCAGCCACGGCCGCAGCAGCGCCTGCATCTCGTCGCCGCCCAGCCGGTGGACGCCCGACACGCCGTCCTCGTGCGCGAGCAGGCGCTGCGCGGCGTCGGTCTCGCGGTCGCGCACCGCCGGATCGGCGGCGACGATCTGCACCGTCACTTGCCGCCCGAGATCGCCGCCCAGCCGGTGCGCCGCGTCGCCCATCGCGAGCCCGCCCGCAGCCGCCAGCGCGGTCAGGAACATCATGATCGCGATCACCCACGGCATCGGGCCTGCCAGCCGCCCCTCGGGCAGCAGCCGGCGATCGGCCTGGCTCGCGCCGAGCATCAGGCGCGGCCTCCGTCGTCGGGCGGGTAGCGCAGCGCGCCGGTCGGATCGAGTAGCTGCCCGCGATCGAGCCGCATCACATTGGCCGAGGCGACGCGGCTGAGCAGGTGGATGTCGTGCGTCGCGACGACGATCGTCGTGCCCAGCGTGTTGAGCGCGTCGAACAGGTGGAGCAGCCGCGCCGCCATTTCGGGATCGACGTTGCCCGTCGGCTCGTCGGCGACGAGGATTTCGGGCCGGCCGATCACCGCACGCGCGATCGCGACGCGCTGCTGCTCGCCGCCCGAAAGCGTCGGCGGGCGCGCCGACGCGCGATCGGCGAGGCCGACCCAGGCGAGCATCTCGCGCACCGGCGTCACCAGATCGCGCTCGTCGACGCCCGCGATGCGCAGGGGCAGCGCGATATTGTCGAAGGCGGAAAGATGCGGGATCAGCCGGAAATCCTGGAACACCACGCCGATCCGCCGCCGGAAGCCCGGTAGCCGCGCGCGCCGCAGCTGGACGACATCTTCGCCGAACAACCGGATGCTGCCGCGCGACGGGCGCTGCGAGAGGTACAGCATCTTGAGCAGCGAGGTCTTGCCCGCGCCCGAGGGGCCGGTGAGGAAATAGAAGCTGCCCTGCGCCAGGCTGAAGCTCAGGTCCGACAGCGTCTCCGCCCCGGTGCCATAGCGCAGGCCGACATTCTCGAACTGCACGATACCGGCCATGCGCCGCCTTTGCCTTTCGCCCGAAACTCGCCTGGCGCTTTCGCACATGCCACGAGGCCGGGGCAAGCGCGGCGCTTGCCAGCCGGGCGTCCGCCGTCCTAGACCGGCCGGCGAGTTGCGCGAGACGGAAAGGCCGGACGACCAGCATGATATTGAGCTGCCCTGCCTGCGGCACCCGCTATCTGGTGCCCGACAGCGCGGTCGGTGCCACCGGACGTCAGGTTCGCTGCGCGTCCTGCCGCCACAGTTGGTTTCAGGAACCGGCGATGGTGGCGAGCGGTGCCGACACCTATTCGCCACCAACCGATTTCTCCCCGCCGATCGCACCGGCCATGCCGGCGGCCGCGGCACGGCCCACCGCCTACGCCGAAGGCGGACGCCCGCTCAGCGCGCGTTCGAACCTCGGCGTCCCGCCGACGGGCATCGCGACCTCGCCGCCATCCGACGGCTTTGATGATCTGCGCGCGCCGCCGCCGTCGATCGATCCCTATGCACCGACACCGCCGTTCCGCGCGCGCCGCAACCGCAATACGGTGATGACCACGCTCGCAGCGCTCGCCGCTGCACTGTTGCTGATCGTCACGGCAACCGTGGCGTGGTTCGGGCCGCACGTCTTCTCGGGCTGGACGAGCGCCGCGGGCACGACCAGCCCGCTGATGTTGCAGGTGATCCGCAAGCCCGAGCGCCGTACGCTGGCAACGGGCAATGAATTGTTCGCGGTGTCCGGCCGGATCGTCAATCCGACCGCGATCCGCCAGCCCGTCCCCGACATCCACGCCGAGCTGCGCGATGCCAATGGCCACACCGTCTACGGCTGGACGATCAGCGCCCCCGTCCATGCGCTGCCGCCCAGGGGATCGGCGGATTTCGACAGCGCCGAAGTGGACGTGCCGCAAGGCTCGAAGGCGCTCAACCTGAGCTTCGCGGACACCGATGCACATTGATGCATAGCGACGGATAAAGCGCATTGCGTGGGGGGGACGGCTTTGCTAGAGGCTCGCCCCTACCGGCCGCCGGGGGCTCTTCTTGCGAAGGGACATGGCGGGCAGAACGACGTGCGGTCGTGGCGGAATTGGTAGACGCGCAGCGTTGAGGTCGCTGTGGCCGAAAGGCCGTGGAAGTTCGAGTCTTCTCGACCGCACCAGTCTTTATAATCGCGCCCCAGCGATCGGGAGCGATCAGCGGCGGACGCCGCCGCGGCGGGCAGCGCCGATCAGCGTGTCGCGCAGCATGGCGAAATTCAGGGCATCGGCGGGTCGCGCAAAGGCGGGCCGCGCGCGCAGCATCGGGGCGACGCCGTACCGCCCGGTGCGCAGGCCCGATCGCGCCATTCGCCACCACAGATCCGATGCGCTGCGCTGTGCGAAGCCCGGTGCCGCGTCGCCGTGCATCGCCAGCAGCGTTCCGATGATCGTGCCGCAGCGCGTCAGCGTCGCGGCATCGGGCGGGGCATAGCCCGAGGCGGCGTGACGGCTCATCAGCGTCGCGACGGTCAGGCCGTCGTCGCCGAACAGCGTTCCGTAGCGATCGGCGAGCACGCGCGCGGCCGATGCGATCATCCCGTCCTCATAGGCCTGGCTCGCGCCACCCGCATGTATCCGGTAGCGGACCAGCGGTTCGGCGATGCGCCCGATGCGGCCGTGCGCGCGGATCCGGGCGTAGAGATCGAAATCCTCGGCGAACCGGTAGTCGTCGCGTTCGAAGGGAACGAGCGCGCGCGCCGCCTCGCCGCGCATCAGCGCGGTCGACCAGGCGAGCGGATTGAGCAGCCACATCGTCCAGTCGATCTCGTCCGGATCGACGAGATCGGGATAGGGGTCGCGGCGCACCGTGGCGCCGTCGAACATCTCGATCGTGGTCGCGACGATCACCACGTCGGGATGCGCGTCCAGATAGGCGAGCTGCACGGCGAAGCGATCAGGGCGGCAGATATCGTCCTGGTCCAGCCCCGCGATGAATTTGCCGCGCGCATGCGCCATCGCGAGCGTGCGCGCCGCGGCCGGGCCGCCATTGCGTGTCGCGCGCACCACGCGCAGCCGCGGATCGTCGATCGTAGCCAGCACCGCCAAGGTATCGTCCTTCGAGCAATCGTCGGCGACGACGATCTCGAAGTCGGGCATCGTCTGCGCGAGCACGCTGTCGATCGTGTCGCGGATGAAGGGGGCGCCGTTATAGGCCGCCATCACGACGCTGACCGTCGGCGTGCGCGTCGGCGTGCCCGACGTCATGCCACCGCGCGCTGGGCGCCCTGCGCGACGCCCGCGGCCGCCAGCAGCTGCTCGACGATCAGCAGGCCGACGTCGTTCTGCCACAACCAAAGCCCGTTGGCCTGGCCGCGGAAGCTGGGCTCGCCGCCGAGCTTGCCGTGCGGTACGAAGCCCGCGGCGAGCCCGATGCCGAACACGCCGGGCACCGCGATGCTGTCGGTATCGACGACGCGGCAGAGATCGTCGACCATCCGGCCGCGCACCGGCCCCTCGCAGCGCAGCCGGATCGCGCGGCCGCGCGCGTCGATCAGCGGCAGCGCGTGCGGCTGGTAGCCGAAGGCGGCGATCACGATGTCGGCGCGATCGAGCAGCTCGGCGGCGCGGGCATCGTCGTCGCCCTGGACCTGGTGGATCTGCAGCCGCGGATCGCCGACGCGCCCGCCGATGCCGAGCGCATGGACGACGAGTTCGCGCGCCTCGAGCCGGAAGCCCGCGAGCCGGTAGACGAAGCCCGAGACGGGACAGATGTCGTCGGGCCCGAAATCGAGATAGCCGTCGGCGCGTGCGGCCTCCGGCGACGGATAGAAGGGCCGCAGCGGGCGACGATGCAGCAGCGCGATCCCGCCCGGATCGAGTGACAGCGCGGGCGACGCCTTGAGCAGCCGGACCGCGGCGGTGACTGCGCTGGTCGATCCGCCGACGATCGCGATGCGCGCGGGGCGATCCTCGGGCAGCCGTGCGCGGATCGCGTCCATCCCGCCGCGCGCGAGCACGCTGTCCGATTGCATCAGCCGGTCGCCGCAGCGCTCGACCAGCGAGACCCCCGCGACCGTCTGCTCGGCGAGCCGGATCGCGGGCTGATGCCCGCCGGTGGCGATGACGATGCTGCGCGAGAGCAGCTCGATCGAACCGCCATTGGCGAGGCTGCGAGCGCGGGTGCGCCACAGCCCGTCGGCGGTGCGCTGCGCCGAGACGACCTCGTGGCGGTTGAGCACGTTGCCGCCCAGCGTGCGCAGCCGTTGGCCGAGCACCGCGCCCAGCCGATCGAGATAGGCGCCGACCTTGGGCAGCGGCACGCCGAGCGCGCCCTTGTGCTCGGCGATGGCGAGGCCGGCAGGTTCGTCGGCGATGCCAAGGCCCGCGGGCAGCGCGCCGTCGGCGGTGAGGAAGGTCTCGGCCGAGCTGTCCGACGTGATCTCGTAGCCGCCCAGACGCCCCGCCCCGATCGTCTCGCCGCGGTCGACGATCGCGATGCCCGCGCGCGCCAGCGCGTCGAGCCGCCCGGATTTGCCCGCGGCGCACAGCAAGGCCGCGCCGCCGGGTCCGCCGCCCACCACCACCGCGCCCAGCACGCGGTCGCGCGGCGCGGCGGCGATCGAGCGCGTGCGCGGCAGCGCGCCGCAGATCGCGATCAGCGTGTCGGCGACGCGGTCGACATTGGCGATCGTCATGTCGTCGGTCAGCGGCAGCGCGAGCATGCGCGCAGCGATGTCGTCGGTTACGGGCAGCGCGTCGATCACGCAGGTCTCGCGGAACCAGGGCTGCTCGGCGAGGTGCGGGCTGAAATAGGTGCCCGCGCCGATGCCCTGCTCGCCGAGCTGGGCGACGATCTTGGCGCGGTGACTGGCGAGCGCGCGCGGCAGCAACACTGCCATGAACTGCATCGCCTGCGCATGGCCGCCCGGCTTCTGCAGCGAGAAGGCGGCGAGCCGGGCGCGGTAATGTTGGGCGAGCGCCTCGCGGTGCCCGACGATCGCGCCGATCTCGGCGAGCTTGGCCTCGGCGATCAGCGCGGAGACTTCGCTCAGCTTGGCGTTGAGCCCGGGCAGCGTCGCCGAGCGGCCGCCCTCGAAGCCGAAATTGGCCATCGCGCGCAGCCTGTCGATCACGTCCGTGTCGGCGCAATGGATCAGGCCACCCTCGGAGGTCGCGAAGGTCTTGGTCGCGTGCATCGAGTAGACGACGGGGAAGGGGCTGCCCGTGCCGAACCCGCGTCCCTCGGCGTCGAGCGAGCCGAGCGAGGCGGCGGCGTCGACGATCACCGCGACGTCGTAGCGCCGCGCGAGCCAGGCATAATGATCGAGATCGATGCTGTTGCCGAAGGTCGCATAGGGCACGATCGCGGCGATGCGTCGGCCATGTTCGGCGAGCAGCCGCTCCTCGGCCTCGCGGCACAGTGCCCAATCGTCGGGATCGCAATCGGCGAGCAGCGGCGTCAGCCCCGCCCAGGCGGCGGCCTGGCCGGTCGCGGCGAAGGTGAAGGAGGGCATCAGCGCGAGATGGCGGCCGGGCTCGTGGTGCAGCGTCGCCTGCTTGATCGCGATCATCAGCCCCAAAGTGGCGTTCGAGACCGCCAGGCACGCGCCGCGCCCGCCGAACATCTGCTCGGTCGCGGCCTGCTCGAACCGGCGCGCGACGGGGCCGTTGTTGCTGAACGTCCCCGACGATTCGATCGCCTCGAGCCCCGCGACGAGCGTGCTGAGCTTGGGCGGATTCGGCCTGATCAGGGGCAAGTCCATCGGCGGCAGATCCATCAATAAGGTCGCGAAGCGGCAAAGAACGCGGTTACCATGGCCGCAATGTCTCTAACGAACCGTATACATAGCAAGGATTTCAGGCGTGAAATCGGACCGGTACGGCAACGAACACTGCCTTTACTTGGGGCTGTTCGTCCAGTCTCGGGGTTGCAGGTATCGACCGGGGGCCTAATTGCGAGGCGTCCTTTCGCCGGAGTGTCCCCATGAGCATCGCCCGCTTTCCCCGCCGCCGCTACACCGCGGGCTATACCGCGATCGAGCCGATGCCGCGCCTGTCCGCGGCGCTGGGCGGGCCGGCGCTGTGGATCAAGCGCGACGACCAGCTCGGGCTGGCGGCCGGCGGCAACAAGACGCGCAAGCTCGAATTCCTCGTCGCCGACGCGCTCGCGCAGGGCGCCGACACGCTCGTCACCACCGGCGCGCCGCAGTCCAACCACTGCCGGCTGACCGCGGCGGCGGCGGTGAGGGAGGGCCTCAAATGCCGGCTGCTGATCGAGGAGCGCACCGCGGGCACCTACGACCGCGACGGCACTGGCAACAACTTCCTGTTCGATCTGCTCGGCGTCGAATCGATCGAGGTCGTGCCCGCGGGCACCGATCTCGCCGCCGGCATGGCGCGGATCGCCGAGGCTTTGAAGGCGGAGGGCCGCACCCCCTACGTGATCCCCGGCGGCGGATCGAACCCGCTCGGCGCGCTCGGCTACGTGTCGTGCGCGGGCGAGATCGTCGCGCAGTCGGCGGACATGGGCGTCGCGTTCGACGCGGTGGTGTGCGCGAGCGGCAGCGCGGGCACGCATGCCGGGCTGCTCGTCGGGCTCGAGGGGGCGCGATCGGGGATGCCGCTGGTCGGCGTCAGCGTGCGGCGTGCGCAGGCCGAGCAGACCGTGCTCGTCGAAGGTCTCGCGACACGCACCGCGGCGCTGCTCGGCCACGACCCCGCTATCGTGACGGGCAGGACGGTGGTCGACGATCGTTGGGTCGGCGACGGCTATGCGCTGCCCACCGACAGCATGATCGAGGCGGTGCGGCTGCTGGCGAGCACCGAGGGCGTACTGCTCGATCCCGTCTATACCGGAAAGGCGATGGCGGGGCTGATCGGGCAGGTGCGCGAAGGGCGCTGGACTGCGGGGCAGAACATCCTGTTCGTCCACACCGGCGGATCGCCCGCGCTCTACGCCTATCGTCCGGTGCTGGCGAAGGGTGTGCCGCAAGCGTGAGCCGTACGATCGGCCTATTGGGCGGCATGGGGCCGGCCGCGACCGTCGACCTGATGGCGCGGCTGCTCGCGGCGACGCCCGCGGAGCGCGATGCCGA
This sequence comes from uncultured Sphingomonadaceae bacterium, assembly GCA_964247655.1. Classification (GTDB taxonomy): domain Bacteria; phylum Pseudomonadota; class Alphaproteobacteria; order Sphingomonadales; family Sphingomonadaceae; genus Solisphingomonas. The sequence continues at coordinate 9,915 of CAXTVK010000078.1, forward strand.
TCATCTGCGGCTGCTGGTCGACAGCAACCCCGCCATCCCCGACCGCAACGACGCGATTGAGCGCGGCGGACCCTCGCCGGGACCCGCGCTGGTCGCGATGGCGCGCGGGCTCGAACGACAGGGCGCCGATCTGCTCGCGATCGCGTGCAATTCGGCGCATGCCTGGGCCGACGACATTCGCGCGGAAACGTCCGTCCCGCTGATCTCGATGATCGACGCGACGATCGTCGCGATCGCGCACGACCATCCGGCCAAGCGCCGGATCGGGCTGCTCGCCGCCGACGCGTGTCTTGGTGCCAACCTCTATCAGGCGCCGCTCGCCGTCGCGGGCTACGACGTGCTGCTCGGCGACGACCAGCCGGGCTTCATGACGCTGGTCTACGGCGTCAAGGCGGGCGAGACGGGCCCGTCCGCGCGCGCCGCGATGGCGGCGCAGGCGGCGCGCCTCGTCGCGCGCGGCGCGGAGGTGATCGTCGCGGCCTGCACCGAGGTGCCGTTACTGCTCTCGCCCGCCGATTGCGCGGTGCCGCTCGTCGACAGCACCGATGCGCTGGTGCACGCCCTGATCGCCGAAGCGACGCGCTGAACCGTTTGGGCTTTCGCATCTGCGGCAAGCGACGCTATCAGGTGTCGGATGGGTAAGGGTGGCATGGTCGCGGGGGCACGAGGCTACGGGGCATACGCCGCGTCGCTCGCGCTTATGCTGTCGGGCTGCACCGTCGGGCCGGACTATCGCGCGCCGTCGGCCGCGAGGATCGGCATACCCGACCAATATTATGCCGACATCGCGCCCGGTGCCGCCGCGCCCGACGAGCAGGAGCTCGCGACCTGGTGGGCAGCACTCGGCGATCCGCTGCTCGATCGGCTGGTGACGATGGCGCTCGCCGCCAATCCCGACATCGATGCGGCCGGCGCACGGCTGCGGCAGGCGCGCGCCACCTACAAGGGCGCGCGCGCCTCGCTGTTCCCGACGCTGACCGCCAACGGATCGGCGGGGCGCACCGCGCTGCTCGGCAAGGGATCGGGCGCATTCGTCACCACGCCCGGCCTCGGCACGGGCAGCAGCGTCGGCGCGACCTCGTTCGCGACCAGCGGCAGCTACAACCAATTCGATGCGGGGCTCGATGCCGCCTACGAGGTCGATCTGTTCGGCGGCGTCCGGCGCTCGGTCGAGGCGGCGCGCGGCGACTATGCGAGCTCGGCCGAGAGCTTGCGCGATACGCAGCGCACGATCGTCGCCGAGGTCGCACTCGATTACGTCAACGCTCGCGCCGCGCAGGAGCGGCTCGCGATCGCGCGCTCGAACCTCGCCAGCCAGGACGAGACGCTGCAGCTCGTCGGCTGGCGCGTGAAGGCGGGCCTGGTTTCGAGCCTCGACCTCGCGCAGGCCAAGGCGCAGCGCGAGCAGACCGCCGCGACGATCCCCGCGCTCGAGACGAGCTTCGCGCAGTCGGTCAACGCGGTCGCGATTCTTGCAGGCCGCGCGCCCGGATCGCTCACCCCGCTGTTCGATCCGCCGCGCCCGATCCCCACCGCCGACCGCGCGCTCGGTGCCGACGTGCCCGCCGCGATGCTCGCCGAGCGCCCCGACGTCCGCGCCGCCGAGCGCACGCTGGCGGCAGCCACCGCGCGGATCGGCGTCACCAAGGCGCAGCTCTATCCAGCGCTCAGGTTGACCGGCACGCTGGCGGGCAACGGCACCTCGGTGGGCGACATCAGCCGCTTCGCCACCGGCACGCTGCTCGCGGCGGTCACCGCGCCGATCTTCGACGGCGGCGCGATCCGGGCGCAGATCGAGAATGCGCGCGGCGGCGCCGATCTCGCGCTCGCGCAATATCGCTCGGCGGTGCTGACCGCCTTGTCGGACGTCGAGAACGCGCTGGTCGCGCTCGCCAACAGCCGACGCCAGGTCGTGACGCTCACCGCCGCGACCAGCGATTCGCGCGATGCGCTGATCTTCGCGCAGAGCCAGTACCGCGCCGGGCTGATCGATTTCCAGACTTTGCTCGATTCGCAGCGCACCTTGCTCACCGCGCAGGACAGCCTGGCGCAGGCGCGCGCCGATCGCGCGACCGGGCTGATCCAGCTCTACAAGGCGCTCGGCGGCGGCTGGCAGGCCGCCCCGATGCCGGCGAGCGCGATCCCCGGCACGCCGGCCGCGATCGAGAATCCCGATCTCGCGGCGATGCCGTCGCCCATTCCGTCCTCGGCGCTCGACGCCGGAAACCAACCGACCGAAAGGCCCTGATTTGGACCAGCCCGGCCATCCCCCCGATTCCGATCTCGACAGCTTCCTGGGCGTCGAGAGCCAGCATCACGGCCGCCGCATCGGGCGCCGCATCGCGATCGTCGTCGCGGTCGTGCTGGTGCTGCTGCTTGTCGTGCGCTGCGTCACCAGCGCGCACGAACGCCCGCATTATGCCACCGCCGAGGTGGCGCGCGGCGATCTCGCGGTGTCGGTCTCGGCGACGGGCAATCTGACGCCGACCAAGCAGGTCAACGTCGGCTCGGAGGAATCGGGGATCGTCACCGACGTGTTCGTCCAGAACAACGATCATGTCGCCAAAGGCCAGCCGCTCGCGCGGCTCGACACCTCGCGGCTGAAGGACGCGCTCGTCCAGAGCCAGGCGCAGCTGCTCGCCGCCCAAGCCGCGGTGCTGCAGAACCAGGCGACGGTCGATCAGTCGGGCGCGACGCTGCGCCGCTACCAGGAGGTCGCGCGCCTCTCGGGCGGCAAGGTGCCGTCGGCGACCGAGCTCGACACCGCCCGCGGCGACGCCGCGCGCGCGGTTGCCAACCTCAAGTCGGCGGAGGCCAATGTCGCCGAGATGAAGGCGGCGGTCTCGACCAACCAGACCAACCTCTTCAAGGCGACGATCTATTCGCCCGTCGACGGCGTCGTGCTGTCGCGGCAGGTCGAGCCCGGGCA
>CAXTVK010000079.1:0-12662 GCA_964247655.1 uncultured Sphingomonadaceae bacterium
TCCGCGAAACCTGCAGCGCATCGACCTCGTTGAAGTCGCGCCGTAGCTTGGGCGCTGCCTTGCGCGCCGCCTTCTGCATGACCGTGATGAGGCCGGATTGTGCTGGCATGACGTAACTCCCCCCTCCCTGGAAGGGAGGGGCCGGGGGTGGGTAGACACACGCGGTACGGTCGGGGTCTTCGCCCATTGGCGGGAGAAGCGCGCACCTCCACCCACCCCAACCCCTCCCTTGAAAGGGAGGGGCTTTATCTCAGTCCGCGCGACGCACGTAGGTCTGCTCGTAGACGTCGACGACGATCTTCGTCCCCGCGCCGATGTGCGGCGGGACCATCACGCGGACGCCGTTGTCGAGGATCGCGGGCTTGTAGCTCGACGATGCCGTCTGCCCCTTCACCACCGCGTCGGCCTCGACGATCATCGCCTCGATCGTGTCGGGCAGTTGCACCGAGATCGGGCGCTCGTCGTACAGCTCCATCACCACGTCCATGCCGTCCTGCAGGAAGGCGGCGGCGTCGCCCAGGATGCCCGCGTCGAGCGTGATCTGGTCGTAGGTCGCCTTGTCCATGAACGTCAGCTGCTCGCCGTCGCGGAACAGGAACTGGAAGTCGGTGGTGTCGAGCCGGACCTTCTCGACCGACTCCGCCGAACGGAAGCGGACATTGTTCTTGCGGCCGTCGATGAGGTTCTTGAGCTCGACCTGCATGTACGCGCCACCCTTGCCGGGCTGCGTGTGCTGGATCTTGACGGCACGCCAGATGCCGCCCTCATATTCGATGATGTTGCCGGGACGAATGTCCACGCCGCTGATCTTCATGTGCGACACCTGAGGTTCAAGGATGGGAAAGAGCAGGCGCGCGCCTTAGCCGGGGAGACGGGGCTGAGCAAGGGGAGCGCGCTCTTCGCGGTTCCCCGGCGCAGGCCAGGGCCCAGGCCCGCAGCCTGTGGTGGGCGGATCGTTCGCCAAACGCGTGGGGCCTGGGCCCCTGCCTCCGCCGGGGAACGGGTCAAGCGGCGATCGTTACCGCTTCGCCAGCACTGGATAGGGATCGACCTCGCTGCCCTGCCACCAGCGCTCGCCCGGCGTCATCGCGTGGATCTCGAAATGCAAATGCGGCGCGCCCGCATCGGCGTCGCCGGTCGAACCGACCGCGGCGATCTCCTGCCCCGCCTTGACCGCCTGCCCCTCGACCAGCGTCGGGGCATAATGATCAAGATGCGCGTAATAGAAGACCGTCCCGCCATCCGCCGATCGCTCGTAGATCGTCGTGCCGCCGAGATTGCTCTGGAACAGCTTCTCGATGCGTCCGTCGGCGGCGGCGAGCACGGGCGTGCCGCGCGCCGCCATGATGTCGATCGCGTGATGCACGCGTGTGCCGTCGCCGCGCGGCTCGGACCAATCATCGTGCAGCGCCGATGCCGCCACGCCTTGGACGGGGATCAGCAATTGCCCCGTATAGGGTGCGCCCTTAGCGAGCTTCGGCCCCGTCGTGCCGCCCCCCGACCCGCTCCAGCCCGGCCCGGTGACGCGCACGATCGAGGCGAACCCGATCAGCAGCAGCACGATCAGCGCGGCCGCGATCAGCCCGAACCGGCTCACGGCTGGAAGATGGCCGGGGTTCCGGCCTTGACCATCAGCGAGACGCGCGCCGCATCCCAATTCGCCATCCGCACGCAGCCATGGCTGGCGGTGCGGCCGATATTCTCAGGCACCGGCGTGCCGTGGATGCCGTAATGCGGCTTGGACAGGTCCATCCACACCACCCCGACCGGACCATTGGGGCCGGGCGGCAGCATCGCCGCCGTCTCGCCGGGCTTTGCGTCCCAGAACAGCTTGGGATTGAAGTGGAATTTGGGATTATAGTCGAGCCCCAGGATCTTCCACGTTCCGATCGGCAACGGATCGTGGCTGCTCCCCGTCGTCACCGGGAATTGCGCGAGCAGCTTGTCCTGCGCGTCGTAGACCGACAGCGTCTTGTCCGACTTGTCGACGACGAGATGGTCCGCCTGCGGCTGCGTCGAATCGACGTTGAGGCCGGCGAGCGTCTGCTTATAGGCTTCGGGCAGATCGGCGGGATAGGCGCGGCCCGCGGTGACGACGTTGGGCACCCTGATCGTCGAGCCCGGCACCAGCTTGGTCTCGGGCGAATTGAGCGCAATCAGCACCGCCGCGGTGGTGTGATAGCGTTCGGACAGCATCTCGAGCGGATTGGAATAGCCGAGCGACGGCAGCTTGGCCTGCGCGTCCTCCTTGTGCGGGATCGGCCCGACGAAGTCGCCCGCGAGATCGGCGGGGGTCAGCGCGATCTCGCGCACCGCCTGCGTGCCTGCGAACTTCTGGAGGCCGGCGGCGGTCGCCGGATCGATGCCGCCCGTCGCGACCACGCCGCTCGCCTTCTGGAAGCCCGCGACGGCGCGCTTGAGCCCGGCGCCGCCCTTGCCGTCGATCACGCCCGGCGAGAAGCCGAGATGATCGAGGATCACCTGCACCTGCATGATCTTGAGATCGGGGCCGGCGGCCGGCTTGGGTGCGGGTTTCGCCTTGGGTGCCGGCTTCGGGGGGGTCGTGGGCGCGGGCGCCGCGGCGGTGAGCGCGATCAGCGCCAGGGTGCTTGCGCAGAGCAATCGAAGCCGGATCATGCAGGTCCCTTCGTCATCGTGACGCGAGATAACGCTCCGCATCCGTTATAATATCCGTGGACGCGCGCTCAGGCGCGGCGCGGCGTCGCCTGCGACAGCGCGAGCGCGATCAGCGCGACGCCCGCGAGAAAGATGTAGAGGCCGAAGCCCTCGCCCATCGCCGCCAGCGTCGCGATCCCGCCGAGCACCGCAGCACCGACATAGCCGCGCGGCACGACCAGCGGCAGACGCAGCGGCTCGGCGGTCCGCACCGGGCCGTGCTGCCCGCTCGCCTGGCGCCCCGTCTGGCTCAGCCGTTTGCCGATCGCCGCGACGAAGCCGAGCGCGCAGGGCAGCAACGCCACCGCGGTCACCGCCGCCGCCAGCGTAAGCGACAGCCGCAGCCCGCCCTCGCGCCAATCCAGCCAGGCGCCGATGCAGTCGATCGCGACCGCGGCGGGGGCAGCGATGCGGGCGACGCGGCGGATCATTTGCGCAGCACCGTCTCGAACGCGCGCACCGCCGCCGCCGGCCCGCCCTCGCCGTTCCAGATCGCGCCGGACACCGCGAGGAAATCGGCGCCCGCCGCCACCAGCGGCGCGGCATTGCCCGGCGTGACGCCACCGATCGCGACGCACGGTATCTCGAACAAGGCAGTCCACCACGACAGGATCGAGGGATCGGCGCGGTGCGTCGTCTCCTTGGTGGCGGTCGGGTAGAAGGCGCCGAACGCGACATAATCGGCGCCCGCCTCGCCCGCTTCCATCGCCAGATGGCGGCTGTCGTGGCAAGTGACGCCGATCTGGACCGACGGCCCGAGGATCGAGCGTGCCGCGCGCGCGTCGCCATCCTCCTGCCCGAGATGGACGCCGTCTGCCCCCAGACGCTTGGCGAGGCCGATCGAATCGTTGACGATAAAGGCGACCTCGCGCTCGGCGCAGATCTTCTGCAGCGGCTCGGCGGCGCGCGCGATCGCGTGGTCGTCGATGCCCTTGAGGCGGAGCTGGAAGGCGGCGACCGATCCCGCGTCGAGCGCTGCGGCGAGATCGTCCGCGAAATCGTCTCCGAGCGTCTCGGGCGAGATCAGGTAAAGCTGGCAGGGCGGGCGCCGATTATGCTCCCCGAACCGGGCCGCGAAGCCCGGATCCAGTTCCACCGATGGCACGTCGATCTCCATGCCCGCGCTCTAGCTGTGCGATCGCCGCGTGGAAAGCCGCCGGATCGTCGAGCCGATGCGCAACATGCGATATGATGCGCCGACGCCTCACTTTGATCGGCCGATGCAGTTCGATCAGCACGTTGGGCCAGGCGATCAGCGCGCAATTGGCGACGCCCTTGCGCTTGATCGCGGCGCGATCGAAGTCCGCGCGCAGCCCCGCGATGTTCTCGACATCGATCTCGACCTTCCGCAGATAGCCGGCGTGCACCGTCAGCCGGTCGCCGTCGATCGTCACGGGCAGGCGCTTGAACGAAAGCAGCAGGCGTACCAGCGTGACGATCGCCGACAGGTCGATCACGCCGAGGACCGCGGCAACCTTCCAACCCCAGATCGCGAAGACGACGAGGTGGACAACCAGCGTCTCGACGATCGCGATGCCGAGCAGCACGCCGATCATCGGCCCGACGCTGCGGTGATAGGCGAAGCGGGCAACGCCGTCGGTGTCCGTTGCCGTCCCCGCCCGCGTCATCGCCTGTCCCCTCACCTCTCCAGCGCAGCCACCCCCGGCAGCGTCTTGCCTTCCATCCATTCGAGGAACGCGCCGCCCGCGGTGGAGACGAAGGTGAAGTCGCCCGCCACGCCCGCCTGGTTGAGCGCCGCCACAGTATCGCCGCCGCCCGCCACCGAGACCAAGCTGCCGTCCTGCGTCAAGGCGGCGGCGGTGCGCGCGAGGCTGACCGTGGCCACGTCGAACGGTGGCGTCTCGAACGCGCCCATCGGGCCGTTCCACACCAAAGTGCGGCAATTCTTGAGCACGTCGCCCAGCGCCTCGACCGCGGCGGGGCCGACGTCGAGGATCATCTCGTCGGCCGCGACCTCGTGGACGTTGACCGTGCGCACCGGGGGGTTGGCCCTGAACTCCTTGGCGACGACGACGTCGTAGGGAAGATGGACGGTGCAATTCGCCTTGTCGGCGGCGTCGAGGATCGCGCTCGCGGTGTCGGCGAGATCGTGCTCGCACAGCGACTTGCCGACATCGACGCCGCGCGCCGCCAGGAAGGTGTTGGCCATGCCGCCGCCGATGATGAGGTGATCGACCTTGGTGACCAGATGCGTCAGCACGTCGAGCTTGGACGAGACCTTCGCGCCGCCGACGACGGCCGCGACGGGATGCTCGGGATTGTCCAGCGCCTTTTCGAGCGCCTTGAGTTCAGCTTCCATCGAGCGGCCGGCATAGGCCGGTAGCTTGTGCGCGAGGCCCTCGGTCGAGGCGTGCGCGCGGTGCGCCGCCGAGAAGGCGTCGTTGACATAGAGATCGCCGAGCTTCGCCATCGCCGCGACCAGCGCGGGATCGTTGGTTTCCTCGCCCTTGTGGAAGCGCGTGTTCTCGAGGATCGCAATCGCGCCGGGCTCGAGCAGCGCGACCATCGCCGCGGCGCCTTCGCCCTGGCAATCGTCGACGAAGGTGACCTCACGGCCGAGCACGTCGCGCAGCGCGTGCGTCACCTGCGCGAGGCTCATGTCGGCGCGGCGCTCGCCCTTGGGCCGGCCGAAATGCGCGAGGATCAGCACGATCGCGCCCTTGTCGGCGAGTTCGGCGATCGTCGGCGCGGCGGCGCGCAGCCGGGTGTCGTCGGTGACGCGCGCGCCGTCCATCGGCACGTTGAGGTCCTCGCGGACCAGCACGCGCTTGCCGTGGATGTCGCCGATGTCGTCGAGCGTCTTGAACGAACTCATATCGCCTCCCCAAAAACCTGTTGTTCCAGCGCGACCGCGTCGCCGATCGCGAGGTCGCCGGCCGCGATCACGCGCAGCAGCCGCCCGCCGCGCCAGCCCGGCGTCAGCGCCGCCTTGAGCCCGGGCGCGACCTCCTCCATGCGACTGCACGGATCGCATTCGCCGGTGATCTCGAACAGCGCGGAGCCGACGCGGAGCCGCGTGCCCTTCTCGCGCGGCAGATCGATGCCATCGACGAGCAGATTGACGCGCCGGTCCGACCACACCACGGGCGGGTCGCCGAGATCGGCCATCGCCAGGCGCCAGTCCGAGAGCATCATCGCGGTGACCTGCCGCTTGCCGCGGCCACCCGGCTTGATCGCGCCGCGGAAGTCGCCGGCGATGCCGGTGGTCAGCCCGACCGCGGCCTGATCGATCGTCTCGACGACACCGCGGGGCCGCGCCTTGCGCGCGATCCCGAGCAGGCGGCCGGTCACGCGCCCCCTCGCCCGTTCGTCCCGAGCGCAGTCGAGGGACATGCCGCAGGCGCCATGCCCGCAACACGCACTTCGACTTCGCTCAGTGCGAACGGGTAGGAAATCACGCTCAGATCAGAGCGTCTTGGCGATCGCGCCGGCGGTGTCGACCATGCGGTTGGAGAAGCCCCATTCATTGTCGTACCAGCTGAGCACGCGCACCAGCTTGCCGTCGATCACCGAGGTCTCGAGGCTGTCGACGGTCGAGGAGGCCGGGGCATGGTTGAGGTCGATCGAGACCAGCGGCTCGTCGGTATAGTCGAGCACGCCCTTCATCGGCCCCTCGGCGGCGGCCTTGAGCAGCGCGTTGACCTCGTCCTTGGTGGTGTCGCGCTTGGGGGTGAAGGTCAGGTCGATGATGCTGACATTGGGGGTCGGCACGCGGATCGCCGAACCGTCGAGCTTGCCCTTGAGCTCGGGCAGAACCTCGCCGACCGCGCGGGCCGCACCCGTCGTCGTCGGGATCATCGACATGCCGGCGGCACGTGCGCGGCGCGGATCGCTGTGGATCTGGTCGAGGATCTTCTGGTCGTTGGTGTAGGCGTGGATCGTCGTCATCAGCCCGCGCTCGATGCCGATCGCATCGTTGAGCACCTTGGCGACCGGTGCCAGGCAATTGGTGGTGCACGACGCGTTCGAGATGATCGTCATCTCGCTGGTGATCTTGTCGTGGTTGACGCCGAACACGACGGTCAGGTCGACGCCCTTGGCGGGCGCGGAGATCAGCACCTTCTTGGCGCCGGCGGTCAGATGCTTGCCCGCGGACTCGCGGTCGCAGAAGAAGCCGGTGCATTCGAGCGCGATGTCGACGCCGTCGGCGGCGTGCGGCAGGTTGGCGGGGTCGCGCTCGGCGGTGACGTGGATGCGCTTGCCGTCGACGACGATGTCGGTGCCGTCGACCTCGACCGTGCCCTTCCAGGTGCCGTGGACCGAATCGCGCTTGAACAGGCGGGCATTGTCGGCGGCGCCGCCGAGATCGTTGATCGCGACGAGTTCGAGCCCGCAATCGGGCTTCTCGAGGATCGCGCGCGCGACCAGCCGGCCGATACGACCGAAGCCGTTGATCGCAACTTTCACCGCCATGTCAGATTCTCCTCGACCGCCCCCCGGGGCATGGTGGGACAGGACGTCCCGGTTTGCGGGCTCCTTTGTCCCCCCCACCGCGCCTCGTCAACCTGCACGGATGCTTGCCGGGCGGCACTGTCCTGCTATGCAACGGTCGGATATGGAGAGCGCGTCCTTCCAGCAGGCCTTGGGCCAGCTCGAATCCGCCATCGCGCGGCTCGAACGAGTCGCGCAGGCGCCGCGGCCCGACGCGCGCCTTGCCGCGCTCGAGGCGCGGCATGCCCGGCTGCGCGAGGGTGCAGGCGCCGCGATCGAGCGGCTCGACCAGCTGATCGGCACCACCCCGCCGACGATCAAGGGCTGACGATGGCGCAGGTCCGCATCGAGGTCGGTGGCCGCAGCTATCCCGTCGCCTGCCGCGATGGCGAGGAAGCGCGGCTGCTGATGCTCGGGCGGCTGATCGAGACGCGCGCCGCCGACGCGGTCCGCGCGACGGGTGCCGGCGACGAGGCGCGCGGGCTGCTGATGGCGGCGCTGCTGCTCGCCGACGAGCTCGACGAGGCGCGCCAGGCGATCGCGGCGCTGGAGACCGCCGAGGCCGAACGCGCCGCCGCGGTGGCGCGCTGCGCCGAACGGATCGAGGCGATTGCGGCAACGCTTGAGAATGGCGGGCCGAACGCCTAGATTGGACGGCGGTGGGCACTGCCCGATACGAGCTTTTGCGATTATCCCTGAGGCGATTCAACATCCTAGGAGGTCGTCCCTGGTCGGACCCTGGTCCGTGCTACATGGCCTCCACCTGACGTTTACGGCGTCAGAGGATATTCCGGCAAACGGTCATGGCGGTCCCACCACCCTCCACCCTCGACAAACCGGCGATGCGGCGCCAGCTGCGTGCCGCACGGCGCGATTTCGTCGCCGCGCTCGATCGCGATGCGCGGAACGTCCTGATCGCGGCGATCGCGCGACGGCTCGCGCCGCTGCTCGACCGGCACGGCCCGTATGCCGGCTATGTCGCGCAGGGCGACGAGCCCGATGTCCTGCCCTTCCTGCTCGCCGCGCATGATTCCGGCCACGCGGTCGCGCTGCCGGCGATCACGCGCACCGCGATGACCTTCGGGCCTTGGCAGCCCGGCGCGGCGCTCGCCGCGGGCTATTCGGGTATTCCGCAGCCCGAGGCGCACGATCCGATCGTGCCGGCCATCCTGCTCACGCCGCTGCTGGGCTTCGATCGCCGCGGCAACCGGCTGGGACAGGGCGGCGGATATTATGACCGCTGGTTCGCAGGCCATCCCGACGCTATGCGGATCGGCATCGCGTGGAGCGTGCAGGAGGTGCCCGCGCTCGCGGTCGAGCCGTGGGACATGCCGCTTCACGCCATCGTCACCGAACAGGAATGGATCGTGCCCGCATGACGCCCGAGCTTCCACCCGAACCCTATCAGCCGAGCTGGCGACGCACCGCGGGCGCCTTCCTGATCATGGGGTGCATCGTGCTGTGGGCGGCCCTGGTCGTCCAGTTCGCCGGGCCGGTCGGGCGGTTGCCCTCGCTGGTGCAGGCGGTGTTCTATCTGGTCGCCGGGCTCGCGTGGATCTGGATCCTGCCGCTCCGCCGCATCCTGAGCTGGAGCGAAACCGGCCGCTGGCGGCGCTAAACAGCGCCCCAGGCTACGAAACCATCGATGAAAATGGCGCGAGTGACGGGACTTGAACCCGCGACCTCCGGCGTGACAGGCCGGCGCTCTAACCAACTGAGCTACACCCGCGTGGGGACCCCGCTCGGGCGGGGTGGAGGGGCCTCTAGGGTAGGCTCCCGACCCTGTCAAGCGAGCGGCGAGGCACCGTCCCGATCTTTGCGCCGGCCGGTCGAGAGCGTGCCGCGCTCGAACAGGAAGCCCGCGATATCGGGCCTCCCGGCGGTATCCAGCACGGTGTGGACGATCAGCAGCAGCGGCACCGCGAGCACCGCCCCCGCCGTCCCCCACACCCAGCCCCAGAAGCTCAGCGCGACGAGGATCAGCAGCGGGTTGATCGTGAGGCGCCGCCCGACGATCGTCGGCGTCACGACATTGGCCTCGACCAGATGGAGGCCGATGAACAGCAACGGCGGCAGCGCCGCGGTCCACGGATCGGCGAAGGTCATCAGCCCGCCCAGCGCGAGCAGCACCGCGGCGCCGATCGGCCCGAGATAGGGCACGTAGTTGAGCAGCGCGACCAGCCCGCCCCACATCAACGGCGTCGGCAGGCCGATCACATAGACGCCCGCCGCGACGATGCAGCCGAGCACGACGTTGATGACGGTGATCGTCGCGATGTAGGACGAGGTCGCGTCGACGACGTCCTGGATCACGCGCGCCAGCGTCATGGCGCTGGTGAAGGTGGCGCGGCTGGTGATGCTGTGGCGCCTCGCGCGCGTCCATCCGGCGAGGAAGAAGTAGATCACCAGCATCGAAAAGAAGACCTGGATGATCGCGAACGGCGCCGAGGTGGTGATCAGCGAGAGCAGCGAATTGGGCGTCTCGATCGACACGGTGTGCGCGTGCGCCTTCGACAGTGCGATCGTGTTGGCGAGTTCGCCGATCGATTTGTTGAGGCTGGCATAGACGTCGACCAGCGGACGCACCGTGGTGCGGATCATCCCGATGCGCTGCGGCAGCATCGCCACCCAGTTGCTTGCGGGCACGACGATCGCGGCGACCGCGACGTTGGCGATGCCGATGAAGAAGATCAGGCAGAAGAATGCCGCCAGCGCCGACGGCAGCCCGCGCCGCTCGAGCCATTCGAGCAGCGGCACCAGCGCGATCGCGACGACCAGCGCGGCAGTGACGGGCAGGAAGAATTCGGCGCCCGCACGCAAGGCGAAGGGCAAAGCGATCAGCAGCCCCAGCCCCAGCGTCAGCGCGATCGAGGCGAGCAGACGGTCGCGGTGATAGCCGCCGGGAAGCAGCGCGTCGGCGTCGGTATCGACGGCTTGGGACGGCGTACCCTCGATGTCGTGCGTCGGCAGCTCCACGTTCGACCTCGCTGTCGCCGTTTTCCGGAATCGGCGGCGGCAGGACGAACCCTAGCACGGCCGCTTCGGGTTCGGGAACGGCGCGTAACGAGCGGAATCGGCTATTTGGCGCCCGACAGCAGCACCGCGGCCGCGACGACGAGCACGATCAGCGCGGGCACGAGCCACCGCGACGCGGCGTTCAGCAATATAGTGCGTCGGTTCGTCCGGCCGCGGATCGCGCGCAGGGCCGATCGCAGCCGCAGTTCATGGTCGCGCGACGACCGCTCGGCGGGGTGGCGACCCGATCGCAGATCCGACTGGATCCTGGCGATCAACGCATCGAGATCGGCTTCATCACTCACCCACGTCATGTCGGACGTCCACCGCCGCGGCGCAAGGCGTCGCGAGTGCCGCAGGATGCGGGCAGGCGCGCGACGCGCAGTTAACCGACGATTCGGGTTTGTACGGCATATTGCCTGCCATGGCGGCTGACAGCTCTGGTTCGGGACTCGCGCGTCACGGCAATGCGGGGGGATTCGCGTCGCTGAGCCGTCTCAAGCGCGGATGGGGCAAGGCCAAGCCCGACACGCACGAGGCGGACGAGGCCGCGCGCGCGCTCCGCTTCGTCCACTGCGTCGAGGAACAGGGCGGCGGCTGGTTCTGGGAGACCGATCGCGAAGGGCGGCTGAGCTATCTTTCCGCGAGCGTCGTCGAGCAATTGTCGCGCGCAGGCCGCGCGCTTATCGGCGAACCGCTGTGCGACATCTTCACGGTGAGCGGCGACGACGTCTCCGCCGAACGCACGCTGCGCTTCCACATCCTGGGGCGCACCTCGTTCACCGATTATCACGTCAGCACCGCCCAGGCCGATACGCGCAGCTGGTCGATCTCGGGGCGGCCGCTGTTCGACGATGTCGGTCAGTTCCGGGGCTTCGTCGGCACCGGCTCCGATCTCACCGCCAAGCGCCGCACCGAGGCCGAGGTGACGCGCCTCGCGATGTTCGATTCGCTCACCGGGCTCGCCAACCGCGCGAAGATGCAGCTGTCGCTCGACCAGCTGCTCGCGCGCCGCCCCGGACAATGGCAGCCGCTCGCGCTGCTGCTGCTCGATCTCGACCGGTTCAAGGCGGTCAACGACACGCTCGGCCACCAGACCGGCGACCTGCTGCTCAAGCTCGTGGCGCAGCGGCTCCAGCGCACGGTGGGAGACGACGCGCTGGTCGGCCGGCGCGGCGGCGACGAGTTCGAGGTCGTCATCGTCGGCGAATGCCGCAAGGATGCGCTCGCCGATCTCGCGCACGGCATCGTCGCGACGCTCTCGCAGCCTTATCACATCGCCGGCTCGTCGATCTCGATCGGCTGTTCGATCGGCATCGCGGTCGCACCCGACGACGGCGACACCTCCGAGACGCTGGTGCGCAACGCCGATCTCGCGCTCTACGCCGCCAAGGGCGACGGCCGCGGCACGCACCGCTTCTACGTGCCCGAGCTGCTCGCGCTCGCGCAGATGCGTCGGCAGATGGAGGACGATCTGCGCCAGGCGCTCGCCGGCAACCAGCTCCATCTCGTATACCAGCCCGTCGTCAGCACGGTGACCGGCGCGATCACCGGCTACGAAGCGCTGGCTCGGTGGGAACATCCCCGGCTGGGCGCGATCTCGCCTGCCGAGTTCATACCCGTAGCCGAGGATTCGGGACTGATCGAGCCGATCGGCGAGTGGGTGCTGCGCACCGCGACGGCGGCGGCGGCGGGGTGGCCCGTAGGCGTGCGAGTCGCGGTCAACGTCTCGCCGATCCAGTTCGCGCGGCCGACGCTGCCGCTGCTCGTCACCAGCGCGCTCGCGCAATCGGGGCTCGATCCCGACCGGCTCGAGCTCGAGATCACCGAAAGCGTATTCCTCGGCGGATCCGCCGCGACCGACGCGACCTTCCGCAGCCTCAAGGCACTCGGCGTCCGGCTGGCGCTCGACGATTTCGGCACGGGCTATTCGTCGCTCGGCTATCTCAAGACCGCGCCGTTCGACAAGATCAAGATCGACCAGTCCTTCGTCCGCGGGCTCAGCCAGCCCGGCTCGCGCAACTCCGCGATCATCAAGGCGATCGTGACGCTGGCCGATGCGCTGCATCTCGAGACCACGGCGGAGGGCGTCGAGGCGCAGGACGAGATCGAACTGATCCGCTCGCTCGGCTGCACGCACATCCAGGGCTTCGTCTATGGGCGGCCGGTGCCCAACCAGCAGGTCGCGCAGCAATTGGCGGGCACCGAGCGGGCGGCACCCGTTGGCGTCAAGATCAGCCGCGCGCCGCGCACCCGGATGCTGCGATCGATCTGGATCGTCTGCAACGGCCGCCGCGTGCCCGCCCGCCTGCGCGACGTATCGTCGGCCGGCGCGATGATCGACAGTTTCGAACCGCTCGAGCTGCCGGCCGAATCGCGGATCGCGATCGAGTTCGTCGAGGGCGAACCGCTCGGCGGCGTCGTGCGCTGGAGCCGATCGGGCCGCGCCGGGATCGGGCTCGACCAGATGTTCGACTTCCGCGCGATCCGGCAGCCGATGAGGCTCCAGTCCGCCGCCT
>CAXTVK010000080.1:0-12653 GCA_964247655.1 uncultured Sphingomonadaceae bacterium
GCGAACAGGATGCCCGCTCTATAGGAATGGCGGCGCGCGGGTGCCAGTGCGAAGGCCGCGTACTTATAGCGGCATCGCCGCGGGAGGGGCATGGCTGCGCTCTCTGGACGACTACAGCGGGCATGGCTTAGGAAGCTGAAAACGGGGCGGGGCGTAGATTGGATGAATTGGCCGAAGATCGAACTGCCGGCTTCGATGAAACCGGTTGTGACCCTGGTATGGCATGTCGCTATTGGCGCGATTCTACTCAGCCTGATATTGGTGATCGAGGTCCTACTTTCGGGAGTTATCCGTCTTCTTACGATGATCCCTTTCGCGCCACACTGGTTTCTAGGCGCGGCGGAAGCGGTTGAACGAGGCTTGTTCGGGTTCGATATGGTCGTCGCGGTGCTGTTTCTGGCGACCGAGTTGATCAAACTGACTAAGAGCTTCTGGAAGGAGATTCGGAATGGCTAAACTGGAACACCACCACAAGGCCGGCGAAGAGGAAAACTTCTTGCTGGACGGAGCCTATCTGAAGCGCGAGGCCCACGAAGCGGCCAAAACCTTCTTTGCCCCGCTTTCGGGCGTCTATCTGGCGATCAAGGGTGCCACACCAGCAACCGAAACCGTGAAGCGGGCCCCGCTCAATAAACCGTACCGCGCTAAGAAGTGAAGCGGGCGGTGCCGGCCATAGGGCTGCAGCGATACTCCGCGGCGATCGTCCCAACTGTTGCCCCTCAATCCCAGCGATAGACGCCTATCCTCACCCCCACAGCGTCCCCGCCGCGTTGAGCATCTTGCCGCCCTCGAAGGCGAAGCCGTCGGGCCGGTCGCGCGCGAGCAGTAGCGGCCCGTCGAGGTCGGCCCATTCCGCGCCCTGCGCCGCGAGGAACGCCGGCGCGACGCCCAGCGAAGTGGACAGCATGCAGCCGACCATCAGCTTGAGCTTCGCCGCCCTCGCCTCGCGCGCCAGCGCCAGCGCCTCGGTGAGCCCGCCCGCCTTGTCGAGCTTGATGTTGACCGCCTGGTAGCGGCCGACGCAGCGGGCGAGATCGGCGCGATCCTGGCAGCTTTCGTCGGCGCAAAGCGGGATCGGCGACCTGACGCCGTCGAGCAGATGATCCTCGCCCGTGCGCACCGGCTGCTCGACCAGCTCGACCTTGTAGGGCAGCAGCGCGGCCGCCTCTGCGGCGATGTCGCGGCCGGTCCAGGCCTCGTTGGCATCGACGATCAGCCGCGCATCGGGCGCGCCGCGATGCACCGCCGCGACACGCTCGACGTCGCCCTTTCCCGCCAGTTTAAGCTTGAGCAGCGGATATTTGCCCGCGACGGCTTTCGCATCCGCCTCCATCTTCGCGGGCTCGCCCAGCGAAATGGTGAAGGCGGTGACGATCGGACGCGGCTCGGCCATCCCCGCCAGTCGCCACACAGGCACGCCGCAGCGCTTCGAATCGAGCTCCCACAGCGCGGCGTCGACGGCGTTGCGCGCCGCGCCGCGGGGCAGCAGCCCCGCCAGGTCGGCGCGCGATGCACCGTCGGCGATGGCGCCGGTCACCGACAGGATCTGGTCGCGCACGCTCTCGGCGGTCTCGCCGTGATAATAGATCGCGGTCGCCTCGCCGCGGCCGCGCGTCTCGCCGTCGGCGAGCGTGGCGACGACGACGTCGACCTCGGTCTTGGCGCCGCGCGCGATGACGAACGCGCCCGCGACGGGCCAGCGTTCGATGCGCGCGGCGAGACGCGTTCCGGTCATTGCGTTCCCGTCAGGTGGTTGAGGCATCGACGCCACCGGGCGGCGCGGGCAGCGCGCGCGGGGTAGAGAGCGGCCAATAGGGCTTGGGCAGAATGCGCGCGGCGCGACCGAACGCCGCCTTGACGTCGGGCCGGGTCAGCAGCCGGCCCCACAGCGCGCGCAGCGACGAGGGGGCGTGCGGCAGCAGCGCACCGTCGGGCTGGAACTGGTCGGCGAGCCGATCGGCGCCTTCGGGCGTGCCGAGCGTCGCGATCGCGATCGCCGCCGCTTCGCCGTCGCGCCCCGCGCAGAGCAGCCCCTCGATGGCCGCGGCCTGGTTGTCCGCCGCCGAGGCTTTGAGTGCATCGCCCACCACCTTCGCCTCGGCTGTGCGCTTGAGCCCGGTCAGCGCGCAGACCTGGTTACGCTTGAGCCAGGCGAGGCCGTAGCCCGAATAATAGCCCGCCTTGGCAGCACCGAGACCCGCGGTCGCGACGGCGAACTCCTCGTCGTAGCGCCGGGCATCGTCGAGCCGCTCGGCGTACCCGATCAGCGCCCCCGCTGCCTCGGGAACGGTCGCGAGATCGACGGTCGCGAACGGGCGCAACCGCGCGAGCGCGGCATCGGGGTGGCCGGCGGCGGCCTGCGCATCGGCGTCGGCGAGCACGATGTCGACCTGCTCCTCGCTCATCCCCGGCGCGATCGCGATCGCCGCCACGACCGTCGTCACATCGTCGAACCGGCCGAGGAAGGCGAACGCCTGCGTCGCGTCGAGGATCGCGTGCGGATCCTGCGGCGCGCTCGCGTAGGCATCGAGCGTCGTACGCGCATAGTCGTCGATCGCAGTGCTGCCCGCGGGGCCGATCCTGACCTCGATATCGGGCCAGAGCGCGGCATAGCGCCGCTCGGTCGCCATCTCCCACAGCAAGGGCGGCCGATCGATGCGCTTGAGCAGCGGCCGCGCATCGTCCACCGCCTGCTTGTCGAGCAGCGCGCCGATGCCGTCGGCGGCGAGCGTTTCGGCGAGTTCGGGGCGGTCGGCGGGATCCCAATCGGCGAGCGCCAGCGCCAGCGAGGTCCGGTCGCGCCGCGCGCCGTCATTGCTGAGCGTCAGCGCCTGCGCCACCTGCCGCCAGAGCTGCCCCGGGATCATCGCCAGCGCGCGCAAGCGCTGGTCGGCGACCGCGGCGAGATCGTCGGCGGCCTGCGCATAATGCTGCGTGTCAACGTCGTTGAGGATCTGGTAGCCGCGCACCAGCGCATTGTCGGGCGCCTGCATGCGCAGCTCGGCGAGCAGCGGCGCGATCTCGCCGCCGCGATTGGCCGACGCGAGGCAGGGCAGCCGGAGAAGTTGTGCCGAGAAACGCGCGCCGGTGTTGCGGCCCGCACCCGACGCTACCGCGGGATCGAGCAGCGCGAGCACGCCCTTGCAGTCGTTCGCCTTGGCGAGCGGCAGGGCTTTGGTCACCGTCGCTTCCAGCGACGACGGCGCGGCAGTGGAGGCCGGCGGCAGCTTCGACACCGCCGCCTCGGCGACACCGCCGAGCATCGCCGCCGCCGCGACCCCGGTCACGAGCAACGCGCGCATCCGATCAGCCTTGCGCATGCTCCGCGATCCATTGCTCGAGCACGGGGGCGATCGTCTCGCGCCAGCGGCGGCCGTTGAAGATGCCGTAATGGCCGACGGTCTCGGCAAGAAAATATCTCTTCTTCTTCGCGCTCAGCTTCGTCGCGAGCGACAGCGCCGCCTTGGTCTGGCCGACGCCCGAAATGTCATCCTTCTCGCCCTCGATCGCGAGGATCGCGGTATCGACGATCGCCGCCGGATCGACCTTGCGCCCGCGATAGGTCAGCTCGCCCTTGGGCAGCTTGTGCTGCTGGAACACGTCCTCGATCGTCTGGAGGTAGAATTCGGCGGTCATGTCGCAGACCGAACGATATTCCTCGTAGAAGGCCTTGGTCGCATCCGCGCTCTCGCCGTCGCCGTCGACCAGCTGCTGGTACATGCGGTAATGGCTCATCATGTGGTTGCCGAGGTTCATCGCCATGAAGCCGGCGAGCTGCAGGAAGCCCGGATAGACCTTCCGCCCGCCGCCGGCATAGTTGAACGGCACCGTCGCGATGACATTCTGCTCGAACCAGGCAAGCGGACGCTGCGTCGCGACCGTATTGACCGCGGTCGGCGCCTCGCGCGTGTCGATCGGGCCGCCCATCATGGTCAGCGTCGCGGGGCGGCAGGGATGCTTGTCCGCGTTCATCAGGCACGTCGCGGCATAGACCGGCACCGAGGGCTGGCACACCGCGAGCACATGCGTGTCCGGGCCGATATGCGTCAGATAGTCGGTGACGTAGTCGATATAGTCGTCGAGATCGAAGCGCCCGGCGTCGAGCGGCACTTCCTTGGCGTCGCGCCAATCGGTGATGTAGACCTCGTGCCCCGGCAGCATCCGCTCGACCGTGCCGCGCAGCAGCGTCGCGTAGTGGCCCGACATCGGCGCCACGATCAGCAGCTTGGGTTGGCCGGTGACGCCTTCGCGCACGAAGCGCTTGAGCTGACCGAACGGCTTGCGCAGCACGATCTCCTCCAACACCGTCACGCTCTTGCCGTCGACGATCGTGCTCTCGAAGCCGAATTCGGGTTTGCCGCGCGATTGCGAGGCGTGCGAGAAGACGTCGAGCCCCGAGGCGATCATCGGGCCGAAGCTGGTGCGGCCGAGCGGATTGGCGGGATTCTGCAGCCAGCCCTTACCCATATCGGCGAGCAGGCTTGCGCCCGACAGCCAGTTCCGCTGGAATTCATAGGCATCGTAGAGCAAATCGATCTCCCGCGGCGGCCGGCGCATCCGCCTGTAACACGAAACAACTGACGGCCTTCTAAAGCAATATAGTCCTTCGCACTTGCAAAATAAGCAGGCGGATTCTCGACCGATGCGTTCCGCCAGCCGTTCCCCGGCGAACGCCAGGGCCCAGGCCCGGAGCCTATGGCGGGCGTAGCGCATCTTTCAGGCATGAGGCCTGGGCCCCGGCCTGCGCCGGGGAACCGTTCCCGTCCTCCATCCCACGGCAATTGAGCCCGTTGCGCCACAGTGCTAGGCGCCGCGCATGGCCCGATCCCCCAAAGCCGCCGCGCCTACCGATCCGCGCCAGCGCCGCATCGGCAACCTCGCGCTCGTGTGGCGGCGCGCGCTGCGCTACCCGGGCCGGATCGCCGCCGCGTTCGCCGCGCTGTGCGTATCGTCGGCGGCGACGCTGGGCATACCCTACGGGCTCAAGCGCGTGATCGATCGCGGCTTTTCGCAGGGCGTCGATCCGCACGGCGTGACGACGTCGTTCCACTATCTGCTGATGATCGTCGTGGTGCTGGCGCTGGCGACCGCGACGCGCTTCTGGTTCGTCTCGTGGCTGGGCGAGCGCGTCGTGGCGGACATCCGCGGCGAGGTGCAGGCCAATCTGATGACGCTCTCGCCGCGCTTCTTCGAGGAGAACCGCCCGTCCGAGATCGCATCGCGCCTCACCTCGGACACCACGCTGATCGAGCAGGTCGTCGGCACTACGGTCTCGGTCGCGCTGCGCAGCGCCTTCACGATGGTCGGCGGGCTGGTCTTCCTGTTCACGCTGTCGGTGAAGCTCGCCGCGCTGATGGTGATCGGGCTGCCGCTGGTGCTGCTGCCGATCATCCTGCTCGGGCGCAAGCTGCGCGGCTTCTCGCGCAGTTCGCAGGACCGCATCGCCGAGATCGGCGCGATCGCCACCGAGACGCTGGGCGCGATGAAGATCGTCCAGGCCTTCGGGCAGGAGGCGCGCGAGGGCGTACGCTTCCGCGGCGCGGTAGAGGCGGTGTTCGCCGCCGCGCGCCGCCGCATCGCGCTGCGCGCCGTGATGACCGCGCTGGTGATCGGTCTGATGTTCGGCGCGATCGTGATGATCCTCTGGCAGGGCGCGCTCGACGTCGCGCACGGTCGGATGACCGGCGGCGCGATCACCGCCTTCGTCGCGACCTGCGGCATCGTCGCGGGCTCGTTCGGATCGCTCGCCGAAGTCTATGGCGACCTGCTGCGCGGTGCGGGTGCTGCCAGCCGGCTCGCCGAACTGCTCGGCGAACGCGCCGAGATCCGCGCGCCCGCGCACCCGGCCGCGCTGCCCGCATCGGGCGCGGGGCGCCTCACCTTCGATCACGTCACCTTCCGCTATCCGACGCGCCCCGAGATCGCCGCGCTCGACGATTTTACGCTCGATATCGAGGCCGGGCAGACCGTCGCCATCGTCGGCCCCTCGGGTGCGGGCAAGTCGACGCTGCTGCAGCTGGCGCAGCGCTTCTACGATCCGCAGGCGGGGCGCGTGCTGCTCGACGGCGTCGCGCTCGCCGATGCCGATCCCGCCGCGATCCGCGCGCGGATCGCGATGGTGCCGCAGGATACCGTGATCTTCGCCGCCTCGGCGCGCGACAATTTGCGCTACGGCCGTTGGGACGCCGACGACGCGCAGCTGTGGGCCGCCGCCGAAGCCGCCAACGCCGCGAGCTTCCTCAAGGCGCTGCCCGAGGGGCTCGACACCTTCCTCGGCGAGAACGGCGCGCGGCTGTCGGGTGGACAGCGCCAGCGCGTCGCGATCGCACGCGCGCTGCTCCGCGACGCGCCGCTGCTGCTGCTCGACGAGGCGACCTCCGCGCTCGACGCCGAAAGCGAACGCCTCGTCCAGGACGCGCTCGACCGGCTGATGCAGGGCCGCACCACGATGGTCATCGCGCACCGCCTCGCCACCGTCCGCAAGGCCGACCGCATCGTCGTGATGGAAGACGGCCGCATCGTCGAACAGGGCACGCACGACGAGCTGTTCGCCGGCAGCGGGCTTTATGCGCGGCTGGCGAAACTGCAGTTCGAGGTGGCGTAACCTCTCCCAATCATCCCAGCGAAGGCTGGGATCTCACTCTATAGAAGCGCCGCGCCCGCCACCCGAGATGCCAGCCTTCGCTGGCATGACACGCAAGACTCTCCAAGGCTTGGAAAGCAGCCACCCGATGCGCTAGCATGTCGCGATGCAGGATCGAGGGACGGCACAGGCACTGGGCGGTCGCGCGCGCGGCATTATCGTCGGCGCGCTGATCGCGTTCGGCTGGGCCTATTACGGCGCATCGGCGCTCGGCCCCGGCCTCCGCTACCCGATCCTGGCGATCGCCGCGGCGCTGACCGCCGCGCTGCTCGTCGCCGCCGTCGGGATGCTGCGCCGATCGCGAGCGATGCCCGCGCCATCCGCAACGCAAGCGGCGGCGGGCAAGCGCGCCTGGCGCTGGTTCTGGCTCAACCTCGTCGGCGAGATCGTCCTGCTCAACATCGCGATCAACCTGCTCGCCGCACCCGCGCTGCGCATCTACTGGATTCCCGCGATCTCCGCCGTCGTCGGGCTGCATTTCTGGCCGATGGCCTATTTCTTCCGGACCCGCAGCTACTGGTTCGTGGGCGCCGCGATGATGATCGGCGCAGCGTTGGCCGCGGTGATCGCCGCGCGCCAGGCGGACGCGGCGCCGCTCGTCGGGTCCGTAGAGGCGCTGGCCAACGCGATCATCCTGTGGTCGGCATCGGGCGCCGGCGTGCTCGGCGCTCGCGCGGCGAGCGGTAGCCAGAGGTCAGCAGAAGCGCCGTACTCCCTTCCCTGAACAGGAGGGGAGCGCGGGGATCGCTACCCGCCCGACTTCGCCAAGCCATACCCGCGCTTATAGTCCGCCACCGCCGCGAGCAGTCCGGCGACTTCGGCGGGCACGATCTCGCTGTTGAAGTCCTCGCCCGATTGCGCCTTGAAGCGGAGGTGCCATGCGCCGTCCGATCCGGGCGCATAGCGTGTCGCGACCGTGCGCAGCAGCGCCTCGTCGATCGGGACGGCGAGGTTCTCGATCCGCGTGCAGCCGCCGAACAGCTGCGAGCGCGAGCATTCCTCGCTGCGGCCGAGATTGACCGCCTCGACCGACTTCGGCCCGGCTGGCGTCTCGTAATTGACGATGTCGAAATATTTGTAATAGCGCCCGACGTACAGGATCTTCTGATAGACCTGATAGGTCACCGCGCCGTTGCTCTTGTCGACGAAGGCGCGGAGGAACACGTCGCTCCAGACGATCCGCAGCAGGCCGTGCTTCTCCTGATAGCCGGGCTGCGTGGTGATCGTCGCGGCGACCTCGAGCGCGTCGTCCTTGACGGTGGCGGTCCTCTGGAAATCCTGCGGCGTCGTCGCGAGCAGGTCCCGCGGCAGGTCGGCCGGCGGCGCGGCGCGCAGATCGCCGCCGCCCGAGATGCCGCCCAGGACGAGGCCTAGCCTCAGCAACACCGCGCACCAGCGTATCGTCATGCGAAAGCCCCCCGACTTGCAGGCGAGATAGAATGACATCGAGGCGGCTTCGTCAAGATATGTCGGTGCGCACGGCGGGACGCGCGATCGGCGGGTGAAAAACGGGGCGGAACCTCCTACCTCCGTCGGATGACAACCGCCTCCCTCCTCGCCGCACGCGCACTGATCCGGATTTCGGGCGAAAACGTCGCCGGCTTCCTGCAAGGCTTGGTCACCAACGACACCACCATATTGGCGACCGGACGGCCGATCTGGGCGGGGCTGCTCACCGCGCAGGGCAAGGCGCAGTGGGACTTTCTCCTCTGGCCCGACGGCGATGACGTGCTGGTCGATTGCGAGACGACGCAGGCCGATGCGCTGGCCAAGCGCCTGACCATGTACCGCCTGCGCCGCCCGATCGCGATCGCGCGCGACGCGACGCTTGGCGTGCACTGGTCGGCTGACGGAGACGGCGATCCCCGCCTGCCCGCGCTCGGCCGTCGCCGGCTGGGCGCGCCCGACGGCAAACCTGCCGACGACGCATATCGCGCGCATCGCCTCCGCCTCGGCGTACCCGAAGGCGTCGCCGAACTCGGCCAGGACAAGACGCTGTGGCTCGAGACCAACGCGGTCGAGCTGCACGGCGTCAGCTTCACCAAGGGCTGTTACGTCGGCCAGGAGAACACCGCGCGGATGAACTGGCGGCAGAAGGTCAACCGGCGGCTGGTCGTGCTCGAGGTCGATGACGATCCCGGCGAGGCGGCGCGGGCCTGGTATCCAGAGCTCGGCCTCGCCGTGGCGCCGGTGCGCGTCGAGCATTTGCGGAGCGATCAGCCGGTCAAGCTTGGTGCGATCGAGGCCCGCCCGATCGTCCCCGACTGGCTCGCCGCCGCGATCGTCGAGGAGCCGGTGGCATGAGCAAACCGATCCGCACCCGCCCGACCGACCGAAATGCTGCGCTCGGCGGGGTCGGCGTGATCTTCGTCACCGGTGTGTTCGCGGTCGTCGCGGCGGCGGGCGTGCTGCTGCTCGCGGCGCGCTACGGTTTCCGCATGGAGGCGATCGACTGGGTGCTGCTCGGCTTCGTGCTGGTCGTGACGATCGGCGGCGGCATCGCGATGGCGCGCTTCATCCGCGCCAACCCGCACGCGATCGGCGAGGCGCGCTTCGATACCTCGCATCCGGACGATCCGGCGTGATGTTCCCCGGCGAAAGCCGCGGCCGAGGCCCTGCTTCGCGGCTCAACGCTCCGCCCACTTGACGCTCCGGGCCCGGAACCCGGCCTACGCCGGGGGACGGTTTCGCCCGTGATACAGATGCGTCGCCATCGCGGCGCCCAGCACCGGTGCGATCAGGTTGACGATCGGCACGAGGAACACGCCCGTAACGATCGCGCCCAACGCCGCGCGCTGGCCTTTCGTCGCACCGAGCCACGCCTTGCGCGAGGCGCGGTCGCCGTGGCGGCTGGCGACCATCTCGCCGAGATCGCGCCCGAACGCGACGCCGTTGACCGCGACGAACAGCAATATCGTCCCCACCCCGGTCACCAGCAGCAGCAGATAGAAGGGCGAGGCGACCAGATTGTAGAGGATTACGCGCAGCGACGATCGCAGGCCCAGCCACGCGCCCTGCGCCAGCCCGAGCGGCCGCGCGCTCGCCAGCGCTTGCGGGTAATGCCGCGCCTCCACCACCGCGACGATGCGGTCCATATAGGCCGAGATCACCCCGATCGCGATCGCGGGAAACAGGAACCAGCCGAGCACCGCGGTCAGCAGGAATGCGCCGAAGCCGCTCGTCGAACCGCCCAACGGGCAGCTGTCGTCGTCGGCGATCAGGCCGCACGGATCGAAGCCCTTGAGCGCAAAGCCGAGCGCCACGCCGAGCACGACGAAGATCAGCAGCGTCACCAGCAGCGACCGGACGAGGATCGCCAGCACGCGCCGGTCGCCGAGATCGTCGAAGGCGAGGAGCAGCGCGCGGATCATCCGTCCTGTACCATCGGCGGCGCGCACGGTTCCGCCCCGCGCCCTCGGTCGCGCTCGAGGCGACGCGCGCCATCCGATAAATCCGATCGCGCGGGCGACGGGGGTAGCGCGCGGGCCGGGGGAGACCGGCCGATGCGCGAACCGATCCGAGACAACGTGATCGTCGGCGGCGGCACGACGGGCTGCCTCGCCGCGGCGCATCTCAATCACCGGCCGCAATGGGGCTTCGGTCACCCCGACGGCGTCCGCGTCACGCTGATCGAGGCGCCCTATTCCGGGACATCAACTACGCCCATCATTTCGACGCCGGGCTGCTCGCCGACGTCTTGCGCGAGGTCTGCGTCGCGCGCGGCGTGGTGCATGTCCGCGACACCGTGCTCGGGGCGGAGCGCGACGCGCGCGGCCATATCGCGGCGCTGCGGTTATAGGACGGCGGGCGCCGCCCGGTCGAGATCGTGCTCGATTGCTCGGGGTTCCGCGGCATCCTGATCAACGAGGCGCTGGCCGAGCCCTTCGTCTCCTATGCCGACTATCTGCCCAACGGCCGCGCGTTCGCGATCCAGATCGCGCACGACGACCGGCGCGTGCTCCCTGTGACGGTCTCGACCGCGAGCGAGGCGGGCTGGGCGTGGCGCATCCCGCTGCAGTCGCGGATCGGCACGGGTCACGTCTATTCACGGGCAAGACCGCGAGTCTCGCGGCGTCTATGCCCGCATTGCCGTCGAGGGCCGATGCGTTCAACAGCGAGGAGCCGGTTATGGCGCCGGACCGGATGCTGGCGCACGCCATGGGCGTCCGACGCGAGGCGCGATGCGGCGTTCGCCGCGTTTCGGGGGATATGATCTGGTCGGGGCGACAGGATTCGAACCTGCGACCCTTAGACCCCCAGTCTAATGCGCTACCGGGCTGCGCCACGCCCCGACCTAGGCGGCGGCCATTAGGCGAGGCCCGTGCGCTTGGCAAGCGGGCTCGACGCGCGCCGACCGCGATCGGCCCCACCAGAACCTTGCAAGCGGGGACGGCACCATGGTAGGCGCCCGCGCTTCACCATGGGCGGCCGTCATGCGACGAAGCGCGCCCCAGCCAGGCCGAACCGCTCCATGTTCTCGTCCCCCGCCTTTGCCCAGACCGCAGGCGCGCCCGCGGGCGTCTCGCCGCTCGCCGCCTATTCGGGATTCATCCCGATCGTCCTGATGGTCGTGATCTTCTATTTCCTGCTGATCCGTCCGCAGCAGCAGAAGGCCAAGCAGCACCGCGCGATGATCGATGCGGTCAAGAAGGGCGACGTCGTCGTCACCGGCGGCGGCACGATCGGGCGCGTCACCAAGGTCGACGGCGAGGAAGTCGAGGTCGAGATCGCGCCGACGGTGCGCATCCGCGTCGTCAAGGGCACGCTGACCGAGGTGCGCACCACCTCGAAACCCGCGAACGACTGAGCGAGACGACAGGGCCATGCTCGATTTCCCGCGCTGGAAGATCGCCTCGATCATAGGCGTATTGCTGATCGGCATCCTGCTCGCGATCCCGAGCCTGATGCCCGAGACGACCGCGCGGTCGCTCGGCCTCGCCTGGGCGCCGCGGATCAACTTGGGGCTCGATCTTGCCGGCGGCAGCCACATTCTGCTCGAAGCCGACACCGTCGACGTCGCCAAGACGCGGCTGTCCTCGATGGAGGACACGATCCGCGGCGAGATGCGCAAGCAGAACATCGGGATCGGGGACATCTCGACCGCCAACGACGCGCTGACCTTCTTCGTGCGCGATTCGGGCCAGCTCGATGCCGCGGTCGACAAGGTCCGCACGCTCACCGCACCGGTCGGCTCGACCGGGCAGCGCGACTGGAACGTGGCCGTCGTCGATTCGACGCGGATCGTGATGACGCCGACGCAGGGCGGCACCGACCAGTTCGTCGACCAAGCGATGACCGGCGCGGTCGACATCGTGCGCAAGCGCATCGACGCGCTCGGCACCAAGGAGCCGACGATCGTCCGCCAGGGCACCGATCGCATCCTCGTCGAGGTGCCCGGCTTCTCCGATCCCGCCGAACTCAAGGCGCTGATCGGCAAGACCGCCAAGCTCGAGTTCAAGCTGGTCGACACCACCGCAGACCCCGCCAAGGTCGCCGCCGGCCAGGTGCCGATCGGCGACGAGATCCTGCACATGCAGAGCGGCCAGCCCGTCGTCGTGCAGCGCCAGGCGATCATCACCGGCACCGACCTCAAGCGCGCGCAGCAAAGCTACGACCAGAACAACATGGCCGCGGTCGCGATCGACTTCAATTCGCGCGGCTCGCGCTCGTTCGCCGAGACGACGCAGGCCAATGTCGGCAAGCCGTTCGCGATCATCCTCGACGACGTCGTGCTTTCGGCGCCGCGCATCGACGAGCCGATCCTCGGCGGCTCGGCCTCGATCTCGGGCAGCTTCACGCCGCAATCGGCGCAGGCGCTGGCGATCTCGTTGCAGTCGGGCGCGCTGCCTATCGCGCTCAAGACGGTCGAGGAGCGGACCGTCGGGCCGGGCCTCGGCGCCGATTCGATCCATGCCGGCATCGTCGCCTCGACGATCGCGGTGATCGCCGTCGTGCTGTTCATGTTCGTCACCTACGGCCGCTTCGGCGTCTATGCGAACATGGCGGTGAT